>JBKJOO010000414.1:0-11870 GCA_046595615.1 Mycobacteriales bacterium
CGCCGAAGGGCGGCCCCGCATGCGGGGCCGCCCTTCGGCGTGTCCGCAGCCCGGCGTACCGCGGTGGGCTTGGGCTGGATCGAGCCGCGACACGCCCGCGAGTCGGGCGCCCGATCCAGCCGCGAGCACGCTCGGCGGCCAGAGCGACGGGCGCGTTGCCGTGCGAATCCGTTGCCCGGTGCCCGTGACCGGGGCCACAGCACGTCGTTACAACCGGGGACGAGGTCAGTGGTGGGCGACGCGAGGAGGTGGTCCGGTGGGAGTCGAGATCCGGGTCGAGCAGCTCACCAAGCGGTTCGGCCGGCAGACCATCTGGCAGGACGTCACCCTCACCCTGCCCAAGGGCGAGATCTCGGTCCTGCTGGGGCCGTCCGGCACCGGCAAGTCGGTCTTCCTCAAGACGCTGATCGGGCTGCTGAAGCCGGAGCACGGCAAGATCATCATCGACGGCACCGACATCACCAAGGTCAAGGAGAAAGAGCTCTACGAGGTGCGCAAGCTGTTCGGGGTGCTGTTCCAGGACGGCGCACTGTTCGGTTCGCAGAACTTGTTCGACAACATCGCGTTCCCGCTGCGCGAGCACACCAAGAAGTCCGAGCGCGAAGTCAAGGACATCGTGCTCGACAAGATGGAGATCGTCGGGCTGGCGGGCGCGGAGAAGAAGCTCCCTGGTGAGATTTCCGGTGGCATGCGCAAGCGGGCCGGCCTCGCGCGGGCGCTCGTGCTCGACCCCGAGGTGCTGCTGTTCGACGAGCCGGACTCGGGGCTGGACCCGGTGCGCACCGCCTACCTCAACCAGCTCATCGTCGACCTCAACGCGCAGATCAAGGCGACGTTCCTGATCGTCACGCACGACATCAACACCGCCCGGACGGTGCCGGACAACATCGGTCTGCTCTACCGCCGCCACCTGGCGATGTTCGGCCCGCGCGAGATGCTGCTCAGCAGCAACGAGCCGGTCGTCCGCCAGTTCCTCAACGCCCAGCGCGAGGGGCCGATCGGGATGGCCGAGGAGAAAGACGCCGGCGAGCTCGCTGGCGAGGCCGGGATCGAGCTCGGCTCGCTGCCGCCGATCCCGGTCCAGTTGCCCACCAGCACCGGCGACCTGCGCGAGACCCAGCGGCCGCCGGGTGCCTGGTTGCGCGAGCACGGCGTCACCCCGCCGGCCGGTTCGTTCGAGGGCCTCGACCTCGAGCTGTCCGGCGGCGACCTCGTGGAAGCGTCATCGGAGGGCGTCCCAGGCCCGCCGCCTCCCACCGACGACCGGCTCGCCCGGGCGCTCGCGGCCTCGGCCCGGCGGCGAGCAACGTCCGTCGCCGTCGACTCGACCGACGAACGCGCGCGGCTCGAGCCCGCTGTCGTCCCGGAGCGGGGCCGGCTTCTGGCGGCCGTCCGCCGCGGTCGTCCGCGGGGCCCGGCCTGATGGCGGTCTCGGCGCTTGCTCCCGTCCGCGGGGCCGGCGAGTTCTTCGCGCTGTGCCTCGATGTGCTGCGGGGGCTGTTCAAGCGACCGTTCCAGGGCGCGGAGTTCGTCCAGCAGGCGTGGTTCATCGCCTCGGTGACGATCCTGCCGACGGCGCTTGTCTCGATCCCGTTCGGCGCCGTGCTCGCCCTGCAGATCGGCAACCTGACCAAGCAGATCGGCGCCCAGAGCTTCACCGGCGCGGTGGCTGTGCTCGGCGTCGTCCGCGAGGCGAGCCCGATCGTGACCGCCCTGCTCATCGCCGGTGCCGGCGGTTCGGCGATCTGCGCCGACCTGGGGTCGCGCAAGATCCGGGAGGAGCTCGATGCGATGGAGGTGCTCGGCGTCAGCCCGCTGGCCCGCCTGGTCGTCCCGCGGGTGCTCGCCTCGATGCTGGTCGCGTTCTTCCTCAACGGCATGGTCGCCGTCGTCGGCGTCGTCGGCGGCTATTTCTTCAACGTCATCCTGCAAGGCGGCACCCCCGGCGCCTACCTGGCGTCGTTCACCGCGCTCGCCCAACTCCCCGACCTCTACGTCGGACAGCTCAAGGCCGTCATCTTCGGGGCCATCGCCGCCCTCGTCGCGTCGTACAAGGGGCTCGGCGCGAAGGGCGGCCCGAAGGGCGTCGGCGACGCGGTCAACCAGAGCGTCGTCATCAGCTTCATGTTGCTGTTCCTCACCAACTTCCTGATCACCGCGGTGTACTTCCAGGTCGTTCCCCAGAAGGGCGGCTGAGATGGCCGTCTCGACGGGCAATCCGTTGCCCCCGGTGCTCGGAGCGCCGGTCCGCGTGGTGAAACGGGTCGGCAACACCGGCCTGGCGTTCCTCGACGACCTCGGTGCGCAGCTGGGCTTCTACGGCCGCTCGATCTTCTGGAGCTACCGGACGCTGACCCGCTACAAAAAAGAGGTCGTCCGGCTGCTGGCGGAGGTGTCGCTGGGTTCCGGCGCGCTGGCCCTGGTCGGCGGCACCGTCGGTGTCATCGCCTTCCTCACCTTCTTCACCGGCACCGAGGTCGGGTTGCAGGGCTACGCCGCACTCAACCAGCTCGGCACCTCCAACTTCACCGCGTTCCTGTCGGCCTACTTCAACACCCGCGAGATTGCCCCCCTCGTAGCCGGTCTCGCTCTCTCAGCGACGGTGGGCTGCGGTTTCACCGCCCAGCTCGGCGCGATGCGGATCTCCGAGGAGGTCGACGCGCTCGAGGTCATGGGGGTGCCGTCGCTGCCGTTCCTCGTCACGACCCGCATGATCGCCGGCTTCATCGCGGTCACTCCGCTCTATGTCATCGGCCTGCTCTCGTCCTATTTCGCGGCCCGGACGATCACAACCGGCTTCTACGGGCAGTCGACCGGCACCTACGACCAGTACTTCCACCAGTACCTGCCGGCGGTCGACGTGCTCTACAGCTTCGTCAAGGTGTTGATCTTTGCGGTGATCATCATCCTGATCCACTGCTACTACGGGTACTACGCCTCCGGTGGCCCGGCCGGCGTCGGGGTGGCTGTCGGCCGGGCCGTCCGCACCGCGATCGTCGCCATCAACCTGGTCGACTTCTTTCTCTCCCTGGCCATCTGGGGTTCGACGACGACCGTGAAGATCGCCGGCTGATGTCCGCCCCCCGGCCCTCGAAGGGCGCAGCGCTGATCAGGCTCCGGCTGTCGGGTCTGGCCTTCCTGCTCGTCATCGCCAGCTTGGTCTGGCTGACCGTGCTGATCTACCAGAAGACCTTCACCCCTGTCGTTCACGTCCAGCTCAAGGCGGACCGGATCGGCAACCAGTTGTCCGCGCCGGCCGATGTCAAGATCCGCGGCCTGGTCGTCGGCGAGGTCCGCGCCGTCCACTCCACCGGAAGCGGCGCGACCATCGACCTGGCCCTGCAGCCCGACAAGGTCTCCCGCATCCCGACCAACATCGTCGCCCGGCTGCTGCCCAAGACGTTGTTCGGGGAGAAGTACGTCGACCTGGTGCTGCCCGCCGACCAGGCCCCGACCCACCTGCGGGAGGGCAGCGTCATCCCGCAGGACCAGTCCTCGACGGCGCTCGAGACCGAGAAGGTCCTCGACGATCTGTTGCCGCTGCTGCAGAGCCTGAAGCCGCAGGACCTGTCGATGACGCTCAACGCACTCTCCGGGGCGCTGCGCGGCCGCGGCGACCGGATCGGCTCCAACCTCGTGCTGGTCGACGAGTACCTCAAGCGGCTCAACCCCGAGCTCCCGACGCTCCAGCGCGACCTGCAGGGGGTTGCCGATCTGGCCAACACGACTGCGGACACCGCGCCCGATCTGCTCAGGGTGCTCGACAACCTCTCGGTCGACAGCCGCAACCTGGTCACCGAGCAGCGCTCGCTCGACGCCTTCCTGCGGACGACCAACACCTTCGCCGGCAGCGCCGACTCGATCCTGCGGGCCAACGCCGAACGCCTGATCGCCCTGGCGAGCGACAGCATCCCGTCGCTCGAGCTCTATGCGAAGTACTCGCCGGAGTTTCCGTGCATCGCCCAGGGCCTGAGCCGCTACAACCCCATCGTCGAGAAGACCTTCGGCGGACTGCAGCCCGGTCTGCACATCACCCTGGAGCTCACCAAGGACAACGGCAGCTACAGCCCCGGCCAGGAACCGCGGTACGCCGAGACGCGGCCGCCCTACTGCAATGGGCTCCCCAGGCCCAAGGTGCCCGGCGACTCCTTGGCGCTGAACGACGGATACCGCACCACCGGAGCCGGGGAAGGGGCTCCCCCTTCGGCCTCCGCGGCCGCCTCGCGTTACCTGGATCCGACCGGTCCCGCCGCCGAGCAGGAGTCGGTCGCCACCGTCGCGGCGCCGATGCTCGGCGTACCCGTCGATGAGGTACCTGACGTCGCGACCGTGCTGTTCGGACCGCTTGCCTCCGGCTCGTCGGTGGGACTCGCATGAAGACCAGCGCTGCGCTCGTCAAGCTGACCGTCTTCATGGTGGTCACGTCCCTGCTGACCTTCGTGCTGGCCGCGACGATCGGCAACTTCAGCCTGGGCGGGGGCACCAGCTACCACGCGGCGTTCAGCGACGTGACGGGTCTGCTGCCCGGCCAGGAGGTGCGGATCTCCGGCGTCAAGGTCGGCAAGGTCGGCGCGATCACCCTCAGGGGCAAGCTGGCCGATGTCGTCCTGGACCTCGACGGCAACCGCCGGATCGCCAGGAGCTCGATCCTGCGGCTGCGCTACCGCAACCTGGTCGGCGAGCGCTACGTCGCGATCACCGAGGCCGCCGGCCCCCCCGGCGACCTCCGGCCCGGCAGCAACGTCCCGCTCGCCCAGACCCGCAATGCCCTGGACCTGACAGTCCTGTTCAACGGCTTCCGGCCGCTGTTCCAGGCCCTCGACCCGGCCTCGGTCAACAGCGTCGCCTTCGAGATCGTGCAGACCCTGCAGGGCGAAGGCGGCACCGTCGACCGGCTGCTGGCCCGGACCGCCTCGCTGACCACCACCATCGCCGACAAGGACGCCGTCATCGGGCGGGTCGTCGACAACCTCACCACCGTGCTCGGCACGGTCGACCAGCGCGACGACCAGCTCAACGAGTTGGTCACCCAGCTGCAGCGATTGGCGAAGGGCTTCGCGGCGGACCGCACCTCCCTCGGCCAGTCGATCGCCGGGATCAGCAGCCTCACCGACGCCACCGCCGGGCTGCTGGTCGCCGTGCGCCCCGGCGTACGCAGTGACGTGAAGGCGCTGCGGACCCTGGCCGGCAACCTCGACGACAGCAAGGCAGTGATCGCGGGGGTCCTGCAGCGACTGCCCGACAAGCTCAACCGCATCATCGGGACCGCGACCTACGGCAGCTGGTTCAACTTCTATCTCTGCGGGGTCGACGTCCGGACCCGGACGCCGGCCGGTGTCGTCACGAGCCCGCAGTTCGTCAACGCCGCCTCGAGGTGCCAGCCGTGACGCCGTTCCGCGAGAAGAACCCGACCGTGATCGGGGCGGTCGGGATCCTGGCGATCCTGTCGCTGCTGTTCATCTCGTTCAACACCGACAAGCTGCCCATCATCGGTGGCGGGAACGTCTACCAGGCGGACTTCACCGAGGCGGCCGGCCTGCAGAAGATGGACGAGGTGCGCGTCGCCGGGGTCAAGGTCGGCAAGGTCATCGGCATCGAGCTCGCCGGCGACCACGTCCTCGTCCGGATGCGGGTCAAAGGAGCCAAACTCGGCCGGCTCACCCGGGCCGAGATCCGGATCAAGACCGCGCTGGGCCGCAAATACATCGCACTGTCTTCCGACGGTGACGGCACGCTGCACAGCGAGATCCCGGTGGCCCGCACCAAGAGCCCGTTCGACGTGTCGCCGGCATTTCAGCAGCTGTCCAGCACCGTGGGCCGGATCGACGCCCCGCAGCTGGCCAGCGCGTTCACGGCGCTGGCCGACGACTTCCGGACCAGCCCGGCGGAGGTGCGGGCCTCGCTGGACGGCTTGTCGAGGCTGTCGACGACGATCGCCTCCCGCGACGCCAAGCTCAAGCAGCTGCTGACGCACGCCCGGGGGGTCACCCAGACCCTGGCCAGCCGGGACCAGGACCTCGTCAGCTTCCTCAAGGACAGCAACCTGGTGCTGCAGGAGGTGCAGGCCCGGCGGGCCGCCATCCACACGCTGCTGACGAGCACCACGACCCTGTCCGAGCAGCTCGTCGCACTGGTCCGGGAGAATCGCGCGCAGCTCGCCCCGGCCCTTGCCAGCCTGCGCGGCGTGGTCACCGTCCTGCGGGCCAACCAGGACAACCTCGACGCGAGCATCGCCGAGCTCGCGCCGTTCGTGCGGCTGTTCGCCAACAACCTGGGCAACGGCCGGTGGTTCGACACGGTCGTGCAGAACCTCAGCAACCCGACCGGCTTCGGTCCCGGCAGCTTTGGCGGCAAGTGATGCTGCGGACCCGTGCGTTCGCGCTGCTCGCGGCCCTGGCCCTGCTGGGCAGCCTGTCTGGCTGCGGCCTGTTCGGCGGCGGCCGCCAGAAGACCCTGACGGCGTCGTTCGACCGGGCGATCGGCGCCTACGTCCACAGCGACGTCCGGATCCTCGGGGTCAAGGTCGGCCAGATCACCAAAATCACGCCGAAGGGCACCCGGGTCGTCGTGGAGATGACCTACGACGCGAAGGTCAAGGTGCCCGCCAACGCCCAGGCGTTCCTGGTCGCCCCGTCGATCGTCAGCGACCGATACGTGCAGCTGACACCGGTCTACCGCGGTGGCCCGACCCTGGCCGACCGCGCCGTCCTGGGGACCGACCGGACCGGCGTACCGGTCGAGCTCGATCAGGTCTACTCCTCACTCGACGACCTCAACGCTGCGCTCGGCCCGGACGGGGCCAACAGCAAGGGCGCCCTGGCCGACCTGCTGAAGGTCAGCGCCAACAACCTCAAGGGCAACGGCGGCAAGCTCAACACCACGCTTTCCGGTCTGAGCCAGGCGGTGCAGACGCTGTCCGACCAGCGCAGCGACCTGTTCGCGACGGTCACCAACCTGCAGCAGTTCACGACGGTCATCGCGCAGAACGACTCGACCGTGCGGGCCTTCAACGCCAACCTGGCCGCGGTTGCGGCGCAGCTGAGCGGCGAGCGGGTGGACCTGGCGACCGCGGTACGACAGCTGTCGGTGGCGCTCGGCGAGGTCGCCACGTTCGTCAAGCAGAACAAGACGGACCTGACCGCGAACGTCAAGGACCTCGCCTCGGTGACCAAGGTGCTCGTCACCCAGAAGCGGGCCCTCAAGGAGTTCATCGACACCGCCCCGACCGCGCTGTCGAACCTGCAGCTGGCCTACAACGCGCGATCCGGCACGCTCGACACCCGCTCGAACATGCCAGGGGGGACGGCGGCTGTGCTGTGCCAGCTGCTCGCAGCGGCCGGTCAGCCGGCGTCGACCTGCAAGACGCTCACCGGGCTGCTCCCGGTGCCGGTGCCCGCCGGCGCGGCCGCGCCCTCAGGGCGCGACCTGACCCTCGGCGGCATCCTGGCGGCCCGGCCATGACGGGACGTCGAACCCGGGCGATCACCTGGTCCGCGGTCGCCGTCGTCGGCGCCTCGGCGCTGTCGGGCTGCACCTTCAAGGGCGCCGCGAGCTTCCCGCTGCCGGGCGGGGTCGGCGGTGGTGGGTACGACGTCAACATCGAGTTCAGCGATGTCCTGGACCTCGTGCCCCAGTCCGCTGTCAAGGTCAACGACGTGACGATCGGCTCGGTAAAAAAGATCGAGCTCAAGGGGTTCGTCGCGCATATCGTGGTGAGCCTCAAAAAAGACGTCGTCCTGCCGGAGAACGCCACCGCGGCGCTGCGGCAGACCAGCCTGCTGGGCGAGAAGTTCGTCAGCATCGACCGCCCCGCCGACGCGGTCGGGACCCTGCGTGACGGCGCGACGATCCCGCTGGCGCGGACCACCCGCAACGCCGACATCGAGGAGGTCCTCGGCGCGCTGTCGCTGGTGCTCAACGGCGGCAGCCTGGAGCAGTTGCAGACCATCAACGTCGAGCTCACCAAGGCGCTCAAGGGCCGCGAGGGCCAGGTCCGCGACTTCCTCGCCCAGCTGACCGGCTTCGTCCGCGGCCTGGACCGGCAGAAGGCCCAGATCACCGCGGCGCTGGACGGGCTTGACCGGTTGTCCGGGCGGCTGGCCGCGCAACGCCAGGTCCTCGCCACCGCGCTGCAGGACATCCCGAAGGGCACCGCCGTCCTGTCCGACGAGCGGGCCCAGCTGACCCAGGTCCTGGCCGGGCTCAACCGGCTCGGCACCGTGGCGACGCGGGTCATCGCCGGCACGCAGCAGCACACCGTCGCCGACCTGCAGGCCCTGCAGCCGATCCTGAACCAGCTCGGTGCAGCCGGCAAGGACCTGCCCAACGCCCTCGAGCTGCTGACGACCTACCCCTTCCCCCGGACGGTCGACCGGGGGATCCGGGGTGACTACGCCAACCTGTTCGTGACGGTCGACGGGGACACCTCCTCGATCCTGGGCAACCTCGGCGGCGGGCGCCCGGCCCTCCCGGGGCTGCCGGGTCTGCCCGCCGTGCCGGGTGCGCCGCGCGTCCCCGGCGTACCGACCCTCCCCGGTGTCCCACGGGCCCCGGGCCTGCCGCTGCCCACGCTGCCCGGCACGGTCGCCGCCGGTGCCGGCAGCCTCGCGGCCATCTTGTTCGGAGGGCTCCAGTGATCACCCGGCAGACCAAGTTGCAGCTGCTCGCCTTCGGTGTGCTCGCGGTGTTCGGCCTGCTGTTCGCCGGGGTGCGTTACGCCGGTCTGGCGCGGCTGGTCCCCGGTCATGACAACGGCTACCTGGTCAACGCCGACTTCCGGGACTCCGGCGGCATCTTCAAGGGCGCCGAGGTGACCTACCGCGGTGTCGGGGTCGGCAAGGTCGAGCGGTTGAGCCTGCGCTCCGACGGGGTCCGGCTCGCGCTGCGGCTCAAGCCGGGCACCGAGGTCCCCCGGCTGACCCGGGCGCTGGTCGCCAACCGGTCAGCCGTCGGCGAGCAGTACGTCGACCTCCAGCCGCAGGTGGACGGCTCGCCCTATCTCAGCTCGGGCGGTGTCATCCCGGTGTCGATGACAGCCATCCCGATCCCGCCGACCCAACTCGTCGTCAACCTCGACCGACTGGTCCGCAGCGTCGACACCAACGACGTCGGCGTCGTCCTCGACGAGCTCGGCGCCGCTTTCGAAGGTTCGGGCGACAGCCTGCAGCGACTCGTCGACGCCGGCGACAACCTCACCAGGGCCGCCACAGCCAACCTCCCGCAGACCATCAAGCTGATCCGGGACAGCCGGCCGGTCCTTGACACCCAGCGCGACGTGGCCGGCCAGTTCAAGAGCTACAACCGCGATCTCGCCTCGCTCACCGCGCAGTTGCGGGCCAGCGACCCCGACTTCAAGGCGCTGTTCGCCAACGGCAGCGCGAGCGCCGTCGCGACAACCGACCTGCTCGAGAGCAACCGGGCGGCGCTGCCGGTGCTGCTCGACAACCTGGTCTCCACCGCGCAGGTCCAGGCGGTGCGCATCCCGGCCATCCGGCAGATCCTGGTGACCTATCCCAACGTCATCGCCGGCGGGTTCACGGTCACGCCGGGCGACGGCACCGCCCACTTCGGCGCCGTCACTACCCAGGACCCGGCCGTCTGCACCCGTGGCTACGGTTCGACCACCCGGCGCGACCCCGCCGACGTGAGCAGGCGGGCCGCCAACACCGGTGCGTACTGCGCCGAGCAGAAACCGTCCGGGGTCGATGTCAGAGGTGCCCGCAACGCCCCTCGCCCCGGCGGTCTGCCCGCGTTCCCGCAGGACCGGGCCGGCGCCCAGGCGTCGCTGTTCGCCGGACAGTCCGGCACCGACGGCTACACCGCCACGGTGGCCGACTACGACCCGGGCACCGGGCACGCGATCACCACCGACGGCGCGCGCTACACCCTGGCCTCGACCGGTGGCGCCGCGGCGCTGTTCGGTTCGGCGTCGTGGGAATGGCTGCTGCTCGACCCACTGCATGCCGCATGACCACTTCGGAGGACTTGATGACCACCACGACGTACGACGAGACGCAGGCCGTCCCCGCCGATGCGGCCGTCCCACCGAGCTCACCGCGTCCCCGGTTCGCCCTCCTGGCGCTGATCGCCCTCGCCGCGGTGCTGGCCGTGCTGTCCGCGGTCCTGGCGGTGCAGCAGCGTGGTCACGGCCAGCACCGGCAGCGGCTCGAGGAGGCCCGGGCGGCAGCGGTCCGCGCGGCCCGCCAGGAGATCCTCAATCTCGATGGGCTCAGCGCCGCCACCATCGACCGCGACCTCGGCCGGGTGCTGGACGGCGCGAGCGGGACGTTCGGCACCGAGTTCCGGAAGTCGCAGGCCAATCTCAAGACCATCATCACCACCCAGAAGACCGTCTCGAGCGGGACCGTCATCGCCGCCGGTGTCGTCCGCGCCGACGAGGCCACCGCGACCGTGCTCGTCGCGGTGGCCCGCCGGGTCAAGGACGCCTCCAACGCACAGGGCGTCGTCGCCCACGACCGCTGGCAGCTCGACCTTGAACAGCACGGTGGCCGATGGCTCGTCACCGAGCTGCAGCCGGTGAGCTGACATGACCACCCCCACCCCGTTGACGGAGCCCGCCATGTCGATCGACGCCACCACGTTGCACCTCGCCGGACCCGCGCCGGTGCCGGCCACCCCGACCGGACCCCCCGCCGATGTCCCGACGTACGACGTCGGTCGGCGGCGGTTGCCGGCCCGGGTGCTCCTGGTAGCGCTCGGCCTGGTGGTGCTGCTGCTCGGCGCCCTGGCGGGCTACCTGGCTGCGCGCCCGGCAGGCAACTCGCTGGAGCAGCACCGGCGCGATGCGCTGACCGCTGCCCGCTCGTCGTCCCGGCTGGTGTTCTCCTACGACTACCGGCACCTGGCCAAGGACTTTGCGGCGGCGCGGGCCGTCACCACCGGGGCCTTCCGCACGGAGTACGCCGCGACGACCGGCAAGCTCGTCAGCGACGTCGCCCCCCGCTACCAGGCGGTGGTCGTGGCAGATGTGAGCAACGCCGCGATCGAGACCGCCACCGACAACCGCGCGGTGGTGCTGGTGTTCGTCAACCAGCAGTCCACCAGCACGGTCACCAAAGCGGCGAAACTGACCCAGAGCCGGCTCGAGATGACCCTGGTCCGGGTCGGTGGCGACTGGCTGGTGTCCGGGGTCAAGGCGCTCTGACCGGGCCTTCGTCCACAACACCCCGACCCGGGTCTTGACGGGGGCGCCGCTGATCGGCACCCTCTGCGCCAAGGAGTTGCGGACCGGGAGTGACCCGCCTCGACACGAGGCGTGGTACCCGCGTACACTCCTTCTTTGCGCTGCCTCCCGTCATATACCTGCCCGGGCCAGATGCCCAGGGCGGCCGGTCGAGTGTGCGTGCGCCGCTGAGATCTTCGATCGTCAAAGGATCCCCTCTTGGCCGCTCCTCGTCCCACCCACCGTCAGTCCTTCGCCAAGATCCGTGAGCCTCTCGAGGTACCCAACCTGCTGGACCTGCAGGTCTCGTCGTTCGACTGGCTGGTCGGCAACGAGCTCTGGCAGGAGCGCGTCAAGGTCGCCGTCGACGCCGGTCGCACCGACGTCTCCACCACCTCGGGCCTGGAGGAGATCTTCGAGGAGATCTCCCCCATCGAGGACTTTTCCGGATCGATGTCGTTGTCGTTCCGCGACCACCGGTTCGAGCCCACCAAGTACTCCGTCGAGGAGTGCAAGGACAAGGACATGACCTACGCGGCTCCGCTGTTCGTCACGGCGGAGTTCACCAACAACTCGACCGGCGAAATCAAGAGCCAGACCGTCTTCATGGGCGACTTCCCCGTGATGACGCCGAAGGGCACGTTCGTGATCAACGGCACCGAGCGCGTGGTCGTCTCGCAGCTCGTGC
>JBKJOO010000436.1:0-5072 GCA_046595615.1 Mycobacteriales bacterium
GCTGAACTCAACACCAGCACCCACCCCCTCCAGCAGCCCTGAGGAACTCGGCCACCGTACCTTCGGAGAATGCACCTGTCTGCTGGTGAGATTAAGTAATTGATCTTGCTTGGTGTCAATTCTGGAATGACGGTGCTGGCCGGTAAGCGGAGGTCTTTCAAGGTCAACAGAAGTCAAGGCAGAATGCGGAGGAGGACAGTATGAGCTGGCGAACTCGGATCATGCGGTCGGGCGTGTCGACGGTCGGCACCGCGACGCGCCCGGGCGCCGGCCGTACGCCAGGAGTCCCCGTCACCACTAAGGCGAACTCAGCCCGACGCCAGACCCGTCGGTATCCGGCCTAGAGGCCCGTCTGGGTCGAACCGACGCCGCCCGATCGACCCCGATCCCACCGGCCATCACGATCAACATCCCGGGCAGCCGAATATGATCATGGCCAACGACACCGCGCCGGGACGAAAGATGATCTTGGATAGCGGCACTTAGCCACAGTCAGGTTGGATCAATGACCATTGCTGTCAGTCCCCGGGCCCAAGCGCCTTCGTAGCCCGGCGGCGGACGAGGGTCGTTCGGCGGGCCAGGACCAGCCAGCACGCAATAGCAACGGCGGAGAGCACCGCCGGTATCCGGTGGCCGAGCAGCAGGGAAGCGGCGACGGCAGATGCGAATGCGGTGAGGTTCAAGGCAACGTCGTATGCGGGGGCAACGAAGCCCTTGTTGAGGACGTGCGCAACGGCTATCAGCAGGCCACAGGCGAACGTGACGCCCAGCAGAGAACTCACCATGCACGCCAGTCTCCCTGCCCGTCGTGGGTCTGGCCTATCGGACACGGCCGGCTCAACCGGGCAGGGCGGCCACTTCGCTGGGTAACGCCAGGCTCCTCGACAGGCCCTGGGTCGTGTGCTTGTCGGACGGTGTTCGTGTCTGCCCTTTACCGCCCAATAGACGCAAGATCGTGACACGCGGGCAGGTCCGGACCATCAGCAACGACGAGGAGTGCGGGCTGCCGCGCATCGTGCGTCGGAGGAGCAGATCGACCGTAACCTGGCTTCGGGCAGATGGGGCTGGCAGCAAACACGAGCGGCTGAGTCGCTCCTGCTTCGGTGGGCGCGCCCGCTGGCCCCTGTGGCTGCGCGCTTGTTGGCCTACCGTTGCGGCATGAGTCTTTCGTGGGAGGAGCCGCCAGCGCCGAGGCCGGTGGAGATGACGTTGCAGGACCAGCTTCGCGAGCGGCCCGGCGTGTGGGCGAAGGTCCTGACGTCGGACAAGGTGACGGTGAGCCGGCTCGGCGGGGAGCTGCATCGTGAGGGTTTCGAGATTCGCCCCGCCGATGAGCCGGACGAGGGGGGCGACTTCTCTCTGTATGCGCAGTGGAACCCGGGTGGCCGAACGACGATGATCCTGCGCCCCGGGTCCGGTGAGACAGCCGCCACCGAAACGTTGCAAGACGAGGCGCTCACCCACCTGCTGGCCGCGGCCGTCGCGTTGGCACGCGGGCAGGAGGGAGCGGACCTGGAAGAGGTCCTTGCCAGCGCGCGGCAGCAGATCAAAGCACTGTTCACCGGTCCTGACGAAGCCCGCCGATACCTGCAGGAAGTACGCGCCCCATCGGGGTGACCGCACCCGCCCTGAGGAACTCCAGCACGCGCGTGAGCACTTCCAGACGCTGAAGCCACTGTCGTTCATGTAGGTGCGAGTCTTGGCGTCCTGCACCGAAGGCAGGGGCAGAGCGCCGTCGTAGTCGTCGTAGCCGTTCCAGGTGCTGTCCAAGAACTGCCAGGCCCCCCCCCGAGGCCGAGGAGGACGGGTTCTGCGCGCCGTAGTCGTCGTCGTGCGCATGGCCGGCACTGGCGGAGCCGTGCGGGCCGAACCGTCGATGTGACCTCCAGCCAGGGCCACTCGGCACCCCCGAGAAGTGCCGCTTCCAGCGCGGCGAACGGGCAATACCCTCGGTTTATGGGGCAGTCCACAACGGCAGAACGCAGGGTGCTTGTGGAGGAACTGCTGCTCGGCGTCGACGAGGGCGGCGGGGCGCTGGTCCTCCGCAGGCCCGTGCTCATCGAAGCGGGCCAGAAGTACTGGGTCAACGACTCGGACCTTGTTGTCGAGGACGCCGGTGGCCAGCGTCGGAGGCTCCCGGAGACCGTGAGACTCCCTGCCGTTAGCCACGATCATCTTCGAGGTCGGCGAGGTGCCGCTACCCAAGATTATCTTCGAGGCCAGCGAGGGGCGTTTCTTCATTAGTGGCTCCCGGGCTCCCGAGCTAGATCCAATACCCCGCAATTAGAGTTACAGCGGAAAGCGACCTACAACTGCCGAGCGAATGACCTTGACGAGGTGGCTGCGTGAAGCGAACGGCGCCTACCCAAAGGCTGGTCAAGCAGCACGATCTCCGTGCGCGTCGTGAAACACAGGGGTGGACTACGGCTCCATGTCTCACCACCCTAAGGCGGACTTCCTATGGAGATTGGGCTAGGTCGAGAACCGCGGCCCGGTTACGCCCTGGAAAGTACTCAATGAGCAGCGACGAGCCCTTGACGGCGGCGGAAATCAGCCTCCATTGGACCGAGCACTCGCCCTCAGGAAGCCGGTTGGCGTACTCAGCACCCCCGGCCAGCCTTACGGACTTCCTTCACTAAAACCTTCGGGTCGTTGCCGATCTGCACGCAGTCCAGCTGCCTGCCCTGATCGTCGATCCGGCAGATCACCGACCGGTGCAGATGCAGATCGATCCCGACCCACTGCTTCTCAGCGATACCGTTACCCATGGTGTGGCCTCCTCTGCCAACGGGTGTTGTGAGCACTTCGAGGATCCCTCGAAAACCCACGGGAGCGGAGGCCCCGCCCCGTTATGGCATCACCTACTCGCTGCGAGCGTTAGCGACTGCGCCTTCCGTAACCCGGACACCGGCGCGCTTCGGATTCGACACCACCTGCTCCTCGCGAGTCATGGCCCCCCACGGGCGCCGCCTGCCGCGGTAGGCGTACCGCCAGCCGTAGTAGGGGTAGACGAGGCCCGTGATGCCGAAGCGCATGCGCGCATCACGGGAGCCACCAAACCACGTCTGCAACGTCGCGAACCAGGCGACGGGGAAGGTCAGCAGGAACACCGCCATCTGCGGCCCGAAGACGCCCAGCCCAGCCGCCAACAGCAGCGCCGACGGACGTGCCCTCCCCTCGAGGACGTAGCCGCCGGTCACAGCGACGACGACCGGCAGGGTCGCGGCGGCCAAGCGCCACGCGAACGTGTGCGCCGCCAGGACGAACGCCTGCGCGCCGGTGGCCTCCAACTCGGCACGAGCCGTCTCGACATCGGCGCACCAAGCCGCCGTCAAGTTCAGCCGGCGCAGTAGCGACACGAACTCACCTCGTGCGATGCGCCGAAACCCATGGAACCCAGAAGTAGCCGGTTCTCGTCGGGGGACTGAGGAGAGCCAAGAGCTGCCCAGGTCACGGCAGCGGCGTGCGGGCAGAGTCGTAGATCTGGTTGATCAACTGTCGAACCGGGTCATCCTCGGGCATTGCCCCGGACCATCTTGTGCGCCGTGAGGCTCGGGGCGAACGTCGGCCCCGCGCTTGTCGGTGCGCCATGCTTCCAGGCTTCCAACTCGGCCCGGATGGCCGCGATCTCTCCCGGAGAGCCAGCCCGTCTGCCCAGGGGCCAGCGAGTCGATGAGACGCAGGCACGCGCGCACGGTTCGAACGGCAGTTGCGCGGTTGCGTTCCCAGTTCGGCGTTCCCATCGACTGACGGTAACGCCGCCTCCGGGCGTTTACCCGGTCTCCAGTTCGTGTCGTTGCTTCTCTGTGAGATGCACGACCGCGTTGCCGCCCTCACCACTTACTTCGACCAGTTCCTCACCGGCTGCATCAGAGGCGTAGGCCAAGTCTGCGTATGGCGCCAACAGCACGAAGTTGCTCAAGTCTTCCTGTGACGGCGCGAAGGTCAGCGACGTGTACTGGTCATCGCAGCCCGATCCGCAGACTCGCTCGCGTAGGCGTCCTGCCGCGTCCAGCACCTCTGCCGGGTAGTCATGGCCATGACCGTCGTGCCAGCACATGTGGACCGTGACGGACGTCGCGGCCGGGAGCACTAGAAGTGACCCTGCTCGCAGCGCCGCATCCTGCATCTCGACGCCGTGCTTAGCCACAGCGCCGAGCGTAGTGCCGGTCGGGACAGCGAAGAACGCCGCGTCCTCGCGGCTATCGACCCGGTGAGTTGTCAGGCGCGAACGACCGGGATGAAGTTCTCCAGGCCACGGAAGTCGTCGACGTTGCGCGTGTACAAGGTGGCGCCGTGTACGTGTGCGGTTGCCGCAATGAGTAGGTCCATCGTGCGGGCTCGAGGCTGACGGCCCGAGGCGGCGATGTGGGCGGCGAACTGGCCGTAGCTGTCGGCAACGGCATCATCGACGGGAAGGGGATCGAACCGCCTCTGAAGTCGACTAACTCGTGTGAGTCGGAGGCCTCGGATCTCTGCCGAAGCTGCGACGAGCACACCGAAGTGAAGCTCCGCCATGCTGACAACGCTGATGGCCAACTGTCCCGGCAGGGGACTGACGTCTTCCGCGATCAGAACGCTGGTATCCAGTAGCCCACGCTCCGCCACCTACGCGTCCCAGGGATCGTGTAGCGAACTGTCGAGCCGGTCCCGGTCGGCTTGCCACTCGGCGTCGCCGGGGCTGCTGAACACGTCTGCCACGCTTTCCCAGGAGACCCAACTCGCGACATCGACGGGGCCAAGCAAGGCGGCAGGACGCCCAGAAACAGTGATCGTCATGCGTTCTCCCGCCTGCGCGCGACGCACCAGCTCGCTGGCGTTCTGGCGTAGTTCCCGCAAGCCCATCTCACTCATGGGCGCATAGTAGCACAGATGCTACTTCGGGGGAAAGATTGGAGCCGTACCGAGGATGAGGCTGGTTCCCCCACCGTCGGTAGCGCCGCGTCCCAGCGGTCATCAGCGGCACGCTCCGGGCGCGGGAACGGCACCTATCGGCTGTATAGACGGACCCGTACGGCTCCGTCGAGGCGAGCGATGAGAACGACCGCGTTGCCACCGCGCTGGCCGCCGGG
>JBKJOO010000329.1:0-6379 GCA_046595615.1 Mycobacteriales bacterium
GGCCGTCCCGCTCCATCAGGCCCGCGCCCCGACCGATGGGTCTTCAGAGCCACTCACCCGCCGCGCTGACCCTCGGCCCAGCCCAGGAGCGCACGTGCCCGCCAGCGCAACGAACCAGCCCACCGGACGACTGCATCTGCGGGTCGGTCAGAAATTCTTCCTGCCGTTGTCGGTGCTCATCGCTGCGCTGCTGCTGGTGTCCGCGGTAGCCACTACCGCACTGCACTCGATGCACGGCCAGACCAGCGCGCTATACCGCGACGACCTCACTGCGGTCCAGTCCGCCCACGAGGCCCTCACCGCTCTCGACGATGTCGATCTCGCGGCGCTGCAGCTGGTCGCGACCCAGCAGCCGGCAGAGATCATCCGACAGGAGGCGAACCTCGACGACCGGCTCCTGCCCGAGGCGCGCGCCGCCCTCGACCGGCTGCGCCACCTACCGTCAATCCGTGGTCGGATGAAGGAGTTGGACCCGGTCAGCGCGGGTCTGGACGCCTTCACCGCCCTACGCGCGTCCGGCAGCTATGAGCGCCGCGGCCTCGGGGCGTCCCAGGGCGCCGCGAGCGAGGCACTGGCCCGGCGTACGAGTGCGCTGTTCGCCTCGCTGACCGGTCCGATCGACGACATCAACACCCGTGACGCACAGGAGGCCAAGGAGGCTGACCTGCAGAGCGACGTCGACTACCGGGCGACGCGGCGGACCCTGCTCCTGATCGTCGCGTTCAGCCTGCTGCTCAGTCTGGTGAGCCTGGTCGGGTTGATCCGCAATGTCGTCCCGCGGCTGAAGCGCTACGCCCACTTCGCGACCCAGGTCGCCGCCGGTGTGCCGCAGGAAACCCTTCCGCTCACCGGTCGCGACGAACTCACCGAACTCGGTCAGGCCCTGAACCAGATGGTGCGCTCGCGTCAGGACAGCCAGGCCACGCAGCGGGCGCAGAACGAATTCGTCGAGACGCTGCAGGTCACCGACTCCGAGACCGAAGCCCACGTGCTGCTGCAGCATCACCTCCAGCGCAGCATCGATCCGGCTCGCAGCATCGCGGTGCTCAATCGGAACAACAGCGCGGACCGCCTCGAACCGGCCACCGACCTGCCCGAGGGCTCCCCCCTGGTGACCGGCCTCGTCGGTGCCGCCCCCCGGTCCTGCCTCGCGGTCCGCCTCGCCCGTACCCATGCCGAGGGCGGCGACGGTCGGCCCCCGCTGCTGGCCTGCCAGGTCTGCACCGGACTCGACAGCTATACGACCTGCGAGCCCCTGATCGTCAGCGGCGAGGTGATCGGCTCGGTGCTGCTCGGCCACGACCAGCCACTGGCACCCCAGCAACTCGACACCATCAAGCAGTCGGTGTTCCAGGCCGCGCCGCTGCTCGGCAACCTGCGCAGCCTCGCGCTCGCGCAATTCCGGGCCAACAACGACTTCCTGACCGGCCTGGCGAACAAGCGCGCCACCGAGGACACACTCCGCCGCATGGTGGCCCAGGCCAATCGCAGTCTCAGCCCGCTCGCCGCGATCATGGTCGACCTCGATCATTTCAAGAAGGTCAACGACCTGCACGGTCATGGCGTGGGGGACGAGGCCCTCGCCGCGGTCGGCGCGGCCCTCGCCGACAGCATCCGGGCGAGCGACTACGCCGGCCGCTACGGCGGCGAGGAGTTCCTGCTGCTCCTGCCCGGCACCGGCTCGGACGACGCCGCGCACGTCGCCGAGAAGGTCCGGCTGGCGATCGCCGCCATCAGTATCCCGGCGCTGCAGGGACCGCTCACCGCGAGCTTCGGCGTCGCGGCGCTCCCCGCCGACAGCGGCGACGCGAGTGGTCTGCTCCGGCAGGCCGACCGCGCGCTCTATCAGGCGAAAGCCGAAGGCCGCAACCGGGTCGTCCAGGCACGCCACCACGACGTCGAAACCGAACCGGTCACCATCGCCCCGCAGGCCGAAGTGCCTGTCGGAACGAGCTGATTCCGGGGCGTCGGGCGTCGGGTCGGCTGCGGTCACCGTCCTGGCTGTCCGCCAGCGGGGCCGCGCGGGCAGAGCGAGCCGATGATCAGAATCTTTTGAAGTAGGTATGGCCAGGATCACGTAAGTTGTCCTAGTATCGCCGGAAGTGTTCCGCCGCGAGGTGGTCAACCGGCTTCCTCGCGTGACCCGCCCGTACGCCGGGCGACGTGTGGAGGTCCTGTGCCCCTGCTCCCCCAGCCCCATCCGCGCCACCTCGTGGCCCTCGGGTCCGCGGCCGTGCTGATCGCCGGCCTCGCGGTCGGTACCGCCGGTACGTCGCAGGCCGCCACCCCGACCGGCGGCACCCTGTCGCCGAGCACACCGAGCCTGCGCTATACGGCCGGGCCGTTCGCGGTCCCCAACGTCACCGGCACGACCGGCACGGTCGACTGCTCGGCCCCGGGCTCGTGCGACGACTACGCGCTCGCCGTCGCCACCCCGGCCGGCTCCGGCTCGACGTACACGGTGAAGGTGTCGGTGTCGTGGCCGAATACGGCGGCCGACTTCGACATCTACCTGCTGGACCCCGCCGGGCGCCAAGTGGCCGCGGCCGCCTCCTCGTCCGACCCGGAGGTCATGCAGGTACCAGGCGGTCCCGGCAGGTACACCGTGCGGGTCGTGCCGTATGCCCCGGCGGGCCAGAGCATCACCGCCGACATCTCCCTGCTGAGTGCTCCTGTCGCGCCGCCGGTCTCGAGCGCGCCGGCGTCCGGCTTCGGCAACTTCCCGGCCCCGGCGGCCATCAAGGACGCGCACAACGCCGGTGAGCCCTCACTCGGCTACGACCGGACGACGGACAAGGCGCTCTACCAGTCCTCCCTCTCGACCTACCGGGTCGGCTTCACCGACACCAGCTCCGGCACGACCGCCAACTACGTCGACCGCAGCGCGGGCGCAGCCAGCGGCTGTCCGGGCGGCAGCACCACCAGCCTCGACCCGATCCTGGCCACCGACAAGGCGAGCGGCCGGACGATCGAGTCGCAGCTGCTCGACGTACGCGGGGCCGGCAGCTTGTCCTGCGTCACCTCCAACGACGGCGACACCTGGTCCACCAGCCAGGGTGGCGGTTTCAACAGCGGCGTCGACCACCAGACCCTCGGCTGGGGCCCGTACGCGCCGGGCGGCGTGGCCGCGCTGCGCACCTTCCCGAGCGAGCTCTACTACTGCTCGCAGGACATCGCGGACGCCTCCTGCTCCACCAGCACCGACGGCGGGACCACCTTCGGTCCGGCGGTGCCGATGTACAACCTGACGCGCTGCGGGGGCCTGCACGGCCATGTGAAGGTCGCTCCGGACGGCACGGCCTACGTGCCGAACAAGTCCTGCGACGGTCACCCCGCCGTCGTCGTGTCGACCGACAACGGCCAGTCCTGGGCCATCCGTCCGGTACCGGCCGGCAGCCCCGGTGAGAGCGACCCGTCGGTCGGCGTCGCGGACGACGGCACCGTCTATCTCAGCTGGAACGGCGCCGACAACCACGCTTACACCAGCGTCTCGCACGATCGTGGCCTGACCTGGACCACGCCGTACGACGTGGGCGCGCAGCTCGGCATCCAGAACGTCGCTTTCCCGGCCGCCGTCGCCGGCGACCCGTTGCGTGGGGCGGTGGCTTTCCTCGGTACCACCACGGCCGGCAACTCCCAGGAGACCGACGTCTTCAAGGGCGTGTGGCAGCTGTATGTCGCCTCCACATACGACGGCGGCGCGACCTGGAAGACCTCGAACGCAACCGGGACCGACCCGGTCCAGCGCGGCTCGATCTGCACGGGTGGGACCACCTGCGGCAACGACCGCAACCTGCTGGACTTCATCGACGCCACGGTGGACCCGGCCGGCCGGGTCCTGGTCGGTTACGCAGACGGCTGTACGGCTGGGTGCGTCACCACCACGTCGCCGACCAGCACGACGACGGGGTACCGCGATGCCCTGGCGACCATCGCCCGGCAGGGCAGCGGTCTGCGCCTGTACGCCGCCAATGACCCCAAGCCGAACCTGACCGTGGGCGGCATCGCGGTCAGTCGTGACAGCAACGGCATCGAGCACGTGAGCGCGTTGGTCAGCAACACCGGCGGGGTGGCGGCCAGCGGCGTCGCGACGCGATTGCTCGACGGCGCCACGCTGATCGGTGACAGTCCGGCCATCACCTTGGCCGCCGGAGCCTCCCAGCGCGTCGATCTGGTCTGGAAGTCGGCCAAGAAGGGCTCGCACACCATCACCGCCGTGGCGGACCCGGCGAATACCGTTGCCGAGTCGCGCGAGGACGACAACAAGAGCCAAGCCGTCGTCACCGTCGCATGATCCGGCCTCAGGCCGGGGCCGCCCTCGCCGCGCTCGCCCTCACCGGGGCGAGTGCGTGCGGGAGTAGCCAACATGCAGCAGCGTCATCCGGACCGGCCAGCTCGCTGCCCTGTACGGCCCGGACCGGGGTCACGCTGCCCGCCGGCTGGCCCCGCGCCGTACCGCTCCCGACCGGTCTGGTGGTCACCCGTACCGAACAGCGCAGCGGCGGTCGGCTGATTGCCTATGGGCGAGTGGGCGACGACCTGCACACCGTCGTGCAGTTCTTCAACACCCGGTTGCCAGCCGCCGGCTTCGCGCAGCGCAACGGGGAGATCGACCGGTACGACGCGGAGTCGGACTTCGTCGGCCGGACGGCGCAAGGGCGGTGGACGGTCGGTCGGTCGCCGGAGTGCAAGGACCAGAGCAGCGTCACGTTGCTCGTCCAGCCGCCGGGCACCGTGGGCGGGAGTTCGGGCTGACCGGCTGTCCTACGACTTCCGCCAGACCGAGATGTGGCTCTCACTGTCGGACGTGAAGGAGCTGCCGTCCCAGTCAGCCAGGCGCTTCTCCAACTCCATCCCGGCCAGCTGCGCCATGAGATCGCACTCCGCAGGCCAGATGTAACGGAAGTTGCCCGATGCGTAACGCGTCGTCCCGTCCGCTTGGTGCCGGAAATGATGCGACGTCGACTGCTGTGTCGTGAGGTCATAGGTGTCGAAGACCAGGTGCCCATCATCGACGCTGATGGGGACGCCCATGGCCGAGAGCGGCGAGCGTCGCACTGGCGGCACCCAGAGTTCGATCACGAACCGTCCGCCGGCGCTGAGGTGTCGCGCGGCGTTGCGGAAGCAGTTGACCTGTTCCTGCTGGGTGCGCAGGTTGGCGATGCTGTTCCAGACGAGGTAGACCAGAGAGAACTCGCCTGGCACGGTCGTGGTCGCCATGTCTCCGATGACGACTGGCAGGGTGGCCTCGTCGACCTTGTCCCGGAGTTTCCCAACCATCGGAGCCGAGAGTTCGATCCCGCTCACCGAGACACCTCGGGCGGCAAGCGGGATGCCGACTCGTCCGGTGCCAATGGCGAACTCCAGCGCTGCACCCGACCCAGCCAGCCTGGCCAGGACGTCGACGGTCGCGTCGAGCACCTCTGGCGCGAACTTCTCGGCGGCCTCAGCGTCGTATCGATCCGCCGTTTCCTGATCCCAGACGTCGCTGCTTGTCATGGTGCAACCCTGGTGCGCGGCATCGGCCGAGTCCATCCCTTTTCCGAGTCGGCACGTCGGAACCCGTGCCGGCGAAAGCGACGACTGCCGCCAATGATGGGGCCACGCAGGCGCAGGCTCGGTCGGGCCGGCAGCGGCGGCCCGACCCCGCAGACCTCGGTGTGAGGAGCTGAACGCACGTGCTTGCCATGCCGAGAGTCGCCGGATGAGCACGCCCGCCGGCCTGCCTGCCGTTGCTGGCGTCAGACCAGGTCGAAGGCGGCACGAATCGCTTCGGTCAGTTCGCGCTCTTGCGCTTCCAGGAGCCATCCGCACTGAGCGAGCAATTGCTCGATCGGAATCGTCACAATCTGGTCGCACTTCACCGCACCCTGGTGGTCTAGCCCGTTACGCGACCCCACGGGTACTTCGGTCGCGATGCCATGGACGGTGCTGGTCACTGGGGCGACGGTCACGGTGGACATCCTTCCGACCATGAGCTCGCGCGTGAGGAGCAGGACGGGACGCCGCTTGTCGAGCGTCGCGAGGTGGAGCGGGCGCACCCCTATTCCGCGACGGGCGTCGATGCCGTCGCCCGCGCGATCGCGAGGGCTTCGGGGTCGCGAAGCAAGCCCCTGTCGGCGAGGACGGCAAGGTCCTCCTCGGCCCGCTGTCGGCGGGCGTCCCGCTCGATCAACCGAGTCACCAGCTCGGCGCGACTGCGGGCACGTCCCTCGGCGACGGCCCGGTCGACGTAGGCGACGAGCTCGTCGGGGAGACGGACGGCGATCTGGATGCTCATCATGGGATGGTACCGCTTTGGGATGCAGGACGGGAGCCTGCAACAGATGCCCGGCTCCCCTCGATGGGGAGCACCTGCGGCAGATCCCGCTCCCGGCCT
>JBKJOO010000018.1:0-5192 GCA_046595615.1 Mycobacteriales bacterium
CCGGCATTAGCCTTCGCCGCGTGAGCCAGGTTCAGGTAGTCACGTCCGCCTTGACGCTGGCTCGCGAACTCAGGCGTTACGGGGAGCCGGAACTTGCGGACCGCGCCCGGTCATTGACGCCTGACGCCGTTCTGACGGTTGGTGCGCCTGCCGGGACGTTGTGGGCACAGCAAGAAGACAGGTGGCCCAAAGGGCCGAAGAACGCGGCTCTTCTGCTGGCCGCCACGGAGTACCTGGAAGGGGCGGCGCGTCCTTGCCGTCGGAGCTCGCGGCTGCCAGAAAGCAGCTTGCCGCCTGCCTTGCAGGCAGCCGAGCGAGAGCGGTGGGCCGCTGTGGAAGAGGTCGCTCGCGTCAACGACAGTCGTCTTCCCGACGACCAGTAGGTGATGCCGCTATGCGATCCAGTAGCCGACTACCCGGCCGCGGTGCACGCCGAAGTCAATGCGGTCACGCCGCAAGTCGAGAATGCCGACGAGACTCCTCCCATCTCGGCAGATCACGCGGCGGCCGCGCCGATGCCGGTCCGCGTCGTGGACTCCACGATCCATTGCGGACGCGACAACCAGTCTGCCTACCAGCTGTTGACCGCCCTAACCGATCCCGCCGAGGCGCTGCGGCCGATCCGGCTGCCGCAAGGTCTCTTGCGGGACTAGTGATCTTCATGTCTTACTGGAAGGGGAACACAGCAGTGCCGAGCAAGGCGACGGGGGTGAACATGGAAGTTCTTCGCAGGGTGGTCTTCGTTGGTACAGCGGGAGTCGCCGCGCTCGTGATGTCGGCGGGGCCAGCGTTGGCAGGTGCCCAGCCGCAGACAAGCGCCAGTAGCTGGTCCACCAACGATTACGCCGGTTCCTGCGGCGACACCAGCGGCGGGTACGTGCTGGGAATACAGGAAGCGGCGTACTCACGTGGGAGTTACGGCGGGCCGCTCGACAGCCTCTCGGGTCCCAACACCGTCTCCGGCATCCGTGGCTTGCAGGCCTACTTCGCCTTGTCCCAGGACGGTTGTGCCGGACCTGCAACGTGGGGCGGGGTTCGGTCTCGGTTGCAGTACATCGGCCCCCCACCCGGCTACGTAGCCGATGGTCCCGAGTACTACATCAACTTCGGGGCCCGAGGGCAGTACTTCGACTACAACGGATGCTGGGCGAACTATGCCTACAGCGGGACTGCGGCGCCGGTCTCGTCGAACCGCTACTACCTGTTCAAGCAGGCCTTGGACGGGCGGACCCCCCAGCCACCGACGACGCACGGAGGCACCGTGCCCTACTGCGGGACAGTCTGATGAAGCGCGTGATGACCACGGCGGCCGTTCTCACAGCAGCTCTTGCGGTGACCGGAGTTGCTCTTGGCACCGGTGAGTTGGAGCACGGCCACCGCACCCAGGCACGAGGCGCCCTGTTACCCGCCACCGCCCCCGCACAGCAGCAGACGGGCAACACGGTTACGTCGGCTGACCAAGCCGCGCCCTCCGAGCCTCTCAGCGGGAGCAGCTGCCCTGCACAGGTGAATGGTCCGTTCGCGCTCGTTTCCAGCGTGACCTCGGTCGTCAGTCGCAGTTGCGGGCCCAACAGCGCCCTCGTCGAGTTCGCCATCGCCGGCAAGGCCAATGCGGCTACGGGGTCTGCGGCGGCCCAGCGAGCAGGCGACCTGACGGCTCACCCCGCCAGCTACCTGCGGCTAGTGGAGTCGTTCCCCACGCCCGGGGGCCTCCCGGGCTGGAAGACTTTGCCTGCTGCCCTCGTCGACGACGACACGGTCGCGATCACGCAAGCACCGTTAGCTTCGGGGATCACTGCCCGCGTCACCAATCCGATCCACGACAACGGGCTTGTCCGCGTCGAGTGGATACAGAACGGGACCTACTACCAGCTCCTGTCAGATCGAGGCTGGACCCCCGATGGCACAACGGGTCTACCGGCGGCGACGGTGGTCGAGATGGCCAAGACGCTGACCTGACGGCGGTGCACGCAAGATGGCGACTGGACACGTGGACCGGTGGCAAGCAAACGCGGGACCGGGCTGGCCGAACGGAAGCGGGGCAGCATGTTCAGTCAGGTGAACTCCGTACTCGGTCTGCTGGCAGCAGTTCCCCTGACCGCAGACCGCTGGACGGTTGCGGATTAGCAAGTCAACACCGCCTGCGCCACCTACAAGCAGCGCGGTTGCGCGGCGACAAGTGGGTGCCGCTACCGACCCGCGCCAGCCGGCTCTAGCTGCTTGACCCGCAACGGCACTCTGCGATGCTGCCGAGATGTCCCGGCGACTGCGCAAGGCGGTGTCACTGCCGGTACCCGCGCGTGTCCGGTCGGCAACGAGTGGGCGTCGCTGACCAAACCAAGGCCACCAAGCATGGACGGGCGTTGGAGCGTGGAGGTCGATGACCTGTGGCTGGCGCTTATTCGACGTCGCCAGCACTGCAAACTCCACGCCACAACTCGCACGCTCGGCAACGGGGAGCGTGAGCTCGTCGAGCTGCTCTGCGAGGGTGACCAGGATGTGTTCAACCGGCGCGGCTATACCGACGACGCTGCAGTAGGGGCGCTGTTCGTCGGCGTCACGGACGGGCTACTTCGCCCAGCGACCAACCGGGGGTAAGTGCCGCTACCTCATGTCAACGAGGGCGGCGCGAGACGGCAGCGACGAGTGGTCGCCAAGCCAGTTGGGACTCCCTGAGAACCCCGCCTTCGCCCCCCCCTCCTGGAGCGCGCGCGTCGCGGCAGGGTCGAATGCTCCGCACCGACAGCGACATGAAGCGGACGTTGGGTAGGAAGGTCAGCGGATGTCCCGGCAGGTCGCGTGCGTCTCGGCCACGAGACTGCTTGATCTGATAGCGCATAGCGTTAGAACTCCAAGGACCAGCTCGTAGCCACTGCCGCCGAGGAGTGTGATCCGCGGTCGGCGTCTTCTTGCACAGCCGGCGCGTTGGGGGTCGCTTCCAGTAGCGACCTCAGCTCCATCAAGCCGTCGTAGACCACGGTGTAGGTAGCGCGCGGCCTCAAGACGCCGGTCCGGTCCGGCCATCGTCGATCAGCTCCACCAGCTCATGTTCGTCTTTGAGCCTGCGCGTCTTGTAGACCGCGCCGTCAGCAACTCGAGGATGGTTGCCCCACCCGCGCATGAAGTCCGCGGGCCCTGTCCGCAGTTGGAGGCCTGCCCCAGGGATGAGAACGGGCGATCCCACTGAGGTCCCTGGGGCCGAGCTACACCGTCGCTGGACGGTCAGTTGCGTTCTCGATACGCATGAGCCTCGAATCAGCGGGGGTCGGGGAAGCCGAGGCTGAGGTAGCCGGGGATGCGTTTGGCCAGTGATGAGGCCAGGACGCCTTCGAGGGCGTCGTGGTAGTCGTGGACCTCTGCAGTGAGCTTGCCGGGGTGGGGGCGTAGGACTCGCCCGACGTACTGGACGAGCCTTCCTTTGAAGGCGATCGGGGCTGCGAGGAACAGGGTGTCCAGCGCGGGGCAGTCGAAGCCCTCTCCAACGAAGGGGCCGGTGGCAACGACAAGGAGCGGTCCGGCCGTGGGGTCCTGGAGTTGCGCGAGTGCGTCCTTGCGTTGCTTGGCGCTCATGCCGCCTTGCAGGACGACAGCGGTGTGGTCGCGTTCCTGCAGTGCCTGCGTGAGCCGCTCGAGGTGGCTGGTCCACTGGGTCAGCACGAGGCAGTTGCGTCCACGGCCAGTTGCGTCGGCGACGTCGGCGACGATCTGGGCCAGCCGGGGTTCGTCTGCGACGAGGTCGCGGTAGATCGCCGCCATGCCTCCTGGTGACTGAGGGCTCGCCGGGCCCGCGTAGAGGTAGTCGGTGGTATGCAGGCGTAGGACGGGGTCCGGGACGGGCGCGTCCACCGCGGTGAGGGTGTCTCGGGTGGCCCGCGACACCGTGTGCCGGACGGGCCCGAGCTGCAGGTTGATGAGCTCGTCGAGCTGGTCTTTGCGGTAGGGCGTCGCGGTCAGGCCGAGCCAACGTCGGGCTGGGATCTTCGCGATGGCGTGCGTGAAGGCGGCCGCTGGCGCGTGGTGGCACTCATCGACGATCACCAGGCCGTAGTCGGCGGTCCATTGGGCGACGTCCTGGTCTCGCGCCAGGGTCTGCAGCGTCGCGATGTCCACGATGCCGGTGGTCTTGGTCCGCCCGCCGCCCCGCTGCCCCACTTTGATGCCCAGCAGGGTGTGCAGCTGTGTCCGCCACTGCTCAGCGAGGGTTTTGCGGTCGACCAGGACCAGCGTCGAGACCCCGAGGCTGGCGATAACGGCAGCGGCCATGACGGTCTTGCCTGCGCCTGGCGGTGCGACCAGGACCCCGAGGTCGTGCTCGAGCAGCGCGGCGTGGGCGGCCTGTTGTTCGGGGGTGAGGGTTGCCGACAAGGTGAGGTCCTGGGGGCTGCCTTTGCTCCGGTGGTCCGCTGCGACCCTGAGCGCGCTGCCGGCCCGGTGGAGCAACCGGGTCAGCTGGTCGAGCATGCCTCGGGGGAGCAGCAGGTCGCCCTCGACGGTCTCTTCGTACAGGCGCAGGAAGCGTGGGGTATCCCAGGTTGACTGCCGGCGACGTTCGCGTTCGTAGAAGGCCGGGTTGGGCATCGAGGCCGCGTGCCGCAGGCTTGCCAGCAGCGCGGGCGGCAACCCGTCTGCGTTCACGCGCACGACCGACCCCAACTCGACCTCGACGCTGCGGGGCACGGGTACGTCGATGCGGGAGGCGCTGGGCTTGACGACCCTGTCGACCTGATCTCCGGTGGCCACCGCACGGATCCGCGTTAGCACTCGGCTCAGCTCCGCGGGGGTCACCCGCGGGACACTGGACAGAAACCGCCACTGATCCTCGTGAGGCTCCATCGTGGCCAGGTCCAGGAACAGCGTCGTGCCGCGCTGCCGGTGCCGGCCCTGCAACGGCGCAGCGATGAGGTTCCCGATCCCGCCAGCCGGCAGAAGGTCCTGTGAGGGGAAGAGCCTGTCGTAGCTCTGCAGGCTCAAGCGACCGGACATCGTCATGGCCTCCCGGAGCAGGCCGGTGCCGAGCTGCCGCGCCCGGGACGCGGGGACTGCGGTGGTGAAGAAGACCCAGACGTGCACGCCCACCCCAGACCGGGAGACCTCCAGCCCCGACGTCACGCCCTGCGCTCGCGCGGCCTTGAGGTAGGACAGGGCGTCGACCATCGCGGTGAGGCCGTCGAAGTCCGCCGCGACCCAGTGGC
>JBKJOO010000315.1:0-2576 GCA_046595615.1 Mycobacteriales bacterium
GTACACGAGCCACTCGTTGGCTCCGAAGTCTGTCGTGTGGCCCGACTGCGTGGACACGCTGCGGCTCGCCTCTCCCCGGAGTTCGTTTGGCCTGGTCTCGCGACCGCTCAGGTTACCCGTCCCCGCAAGCCTGCCTCGTAACGCAAGATGGTGCCGTGTCGCGTCGTCCCTCCGCCCCGCTGCCGCTCGCGCTGGTCGTCGTCGCGCTGGCGGTCGTGGGCTGCAGCGGCAGTGGTGCCCCAGTCGTGACTGCCGACTCCTCGCCTTCCCCCACGACGTCTTCGGCCCGCCCCTCGGCGACGCGGTCACCGGCTGTCGCGGCGACGCCGCGAGCTGCTCCGGTGGCGCCCCGGATCGGTTGGAAGGCGTGTCGCGACGGCTTCCAGTGCGCGACTCTGTCGGTGCCGCTCGATTACGCCAAGCCTGCCGGGGCTGCCGTCTCGCTGCGGCTGGTGCGCCTCCCGGCCAGTCGGCCGAGCACCCGCGTCGGCTCGCTGGTGGTCAATCCGGGCGGGCCTGGCGTGTCCGCGGTGGACTTCCTGCGCTCGTTCGGCCCGAGCTCGGCGCCGGTCGAGTTGCGGCGCCAGTTCGATCTCGTCGCGTTCGATCCGCGCGGCACGACCGGGAGCACCCCGGTCCACTGCCTCGGCACGAGCGCCCTGGACGCCTTCTTCCACGTGGACCCCGGCCCGGACAGCGCGCAGGAGGTCCAGGCCCTGGATAAGGCCAATCGTGACTTCGCCGCCGGCTGTCAGCAGCGGTCGGGACGCGTGCTGCCACACGTATCCACCGAGGTGGCGGCGCGCGACATGGACAGCCTCCGGGCCGCCCTGGGTGAGCCCAAGCTGACCTACCTCGGCTACTCGTACGGGACCGCGCTCGGCGCGACCTACCTGGACCTGTTCCCGGCCCGCGTCCGGGCGATGGTTCTTGACGGGGCGATCGACCCGCGGCTGACGTGGGACCAGGTGCTCACGGGCCAGGGCAAAGGCTTCGAGCAGGCGTTCCGGTCCTTCCTTTCGTGGTGTGATCGCACCCCGGAATCGTGCCGTTTCCGCACGGAGACGCAGGGCGACCTGGCTGCCGCGTATGACCGGATCGCGGCGCAGGTCGAGCAGGAGCCACTGCCGACCGGCAAGGGACGCACGGTCGGCCCGGCCGAGTTGTCCTACGGCGCCGGTCAGGCGCTCTACAGCACGAGCTACTGGCCGTTCCTGGGCGATGCGCTCGCCGACGCTGCCGGCGGCAAGGGCGGGACGCTGTTGACCTTGAGCGACCTCTACCTCGAGCGCGACGGTGCGGGCTACGACAACACCATCGAGGCCAACTTCGCCGTCAACTGCCTGGATCGGCCGTGGCCTAAGGACCTCGCCAGCTATCAGCGGTTGGCAGACTCGCTGGCCGAGAGCGCCCCGCGCTTTGGGCCGGCCATCGCCTGGTCCGGTTCGGCCTGCGCCGTCTGGCCGGTCCCACCGACGGGCACCCCGCACGCCATCCGCGCGACCGGGGCTCCGGCGGTGGTGGTCATCGGTACGACCCGCGACCCGGCGACGCCCTACGCCTGGGCAGTGGGGCTGGCCGACCAACTCGACAAGGGCGTGCTCGTTACCTTCGACGGCGACGGTCACACTGCCTACCGCCGCGGTGCAGTCGCGTGCATCACCGACCCGGTGACGGCCTATCTGCTGAGCGGGAAGGCACCCCGCGCGACGCGCTGCTGAGCCCCTTGGCGGCCGGGAGTGGCAGGCTGGTCCGATGGCTGACTCCCGCGCACGCCGCCCGAGCGTCCGCCGCAAAATCGCGATAGCCACGTGGCGGGCCTCCTCCGAGGGTCGGCTCTACGCGCGGATGGCCGTGGACGCGACGCCGATCCTGGCCTATTGCAAGGAACTCGAGGGGTCCTCGGGCGTGAAGATCTCCCCGGCCACGATCGTCGGGCTCGCGTTCCAGCGCGGCATCGAGCAGATCCCGGCCTTCCACCACCGAGTGGCCTTCGGTCGGCTCGTGCCGTTCACCTCGTACGACGTGGCCTTCGCCGTCGACATCGAGGGCGGCGACGATCTGGCCCCAACAAAGGTGCGGGCGGCCGATACCAAGACGGTGACCGACGTGTCGCGCGAACTCATCGCTGGGGCGCAACGCCTGCGGGACAGAGCCGACCGCGATTTCCGGACGAGCAACGGGATCGCTCGGCTGATCCCGTGGTTCCTGCTGCGGCCCATGCTCATGCTGGCCTCGGTACTCAACGGCGGGGTCGGCGTCCGCGCGTTCGGTCAGCCGGCGCACCCGCTGGGATCGCTGTTCATTACCAATATCGGCTCGTTCGGTCTGGACGAGGGCTACGTCGCGCCGGTGCCTTTCGCACGGGTGCCGCTCTACATCTGCACCGGTGCCGTCACTGATGCGCCGATGGCTGTCGACGGTCAGGTCGTCGTCCGCCCGCGGATCGTCATCACCGCAACCGCTGACCACCGCATCGTCGACGGGGCGCACGCCGCCTCGCTTGCCCGACTGGTCCGCGACTATCTGGCCAACCCCGCGACCCTCGATGCCGGCCGCGGGACATCTCACCCCTC
>JBKJOO010000343.1:0-8236 GCA_046595615.1 Mycobacteriales bacterium
CACAGCGCTTTGTACTGCCCCCGGTCCAGCCCGAGGGTCCGGGTCTGCGGCCGCAGGTCGTTCAGCGGGATCTGGCCGTAACCACCCCGGCGGCCCCGGTCAGCGAGAGTGAGGATCCGGCCTTCGGCGGTGAGGACCCACACGGCGTCACCCCGCGGGTGTCGGACCCCCGCTACGCCACCTTGCAGGTCCTGACCGCCGAAGGCCGGATCCTCACCCTCGCCGGCCGGGGCCGCCGGGGCGGCTACGGCCAGATCCCGCTCAACGACCTGAGGCCGCAGACCCGGACCGCCGGGCTGGACCGGGGGCAGTACAAAGCGCTGTGGGAACTCGCCGGCCGGGGTGATTTCCTGTCGGTGTTGACCGCGCCGGCCGGCGCCGGCAAAACCCGCACCCTGGGCGCCGCCACCAGCGCGTGGCAGCAGGCCGGGTATCGGGTCGTCGGCCTGGCGCCGTCGGCCCGCGCCGCGGCGGAACTCGCCGACGCCACCGGTGGGAACGCCGACACCCTCGCCAAATGGCTGCACACCCGCGACCGGCTCGAGCAGATTCCACCCGGCGCGCCGGAACGGGCCTGGGCGGGCCTGGCCGACCGGACCGTCCTGATCGTCGATGAGGCCTCGATGGCCAGCACCCTGGACCTCGACCGGCTGATCACCCTCGCCGCTCAGAACGCAGCGAAGGTCGTGCTGGTCGGTGACCCGGCCCAGATCGGCGTGATCAACGGGCCCGGCGGGATGCTCGCCGCGCTGATCCACACCGGCCACGCCAGCAACCTCGACCGGATCCACCGGTTCAGCCACGACTGGGAACGCACCGCCACGCTCGCTCTCCGCGCCGGCGACCCTGCTGTCCTGCCCGTCTACCAGGCCGAAGGCCGGATCCATCCCTGCCCCGACAGCGACGCTGCCCTGGACGGCGTCTTCAGCCACTGGCGCGACGCGAAAGCCGACGGACACGACGTGTTGATGCTCGCCCGCACCCGGCAGGACGTGGACGCTCTCAACGGCCGGGCGCGTACCGCCGCGGCCGCCAACGGCCATATCACCGGGCCGGTCGTCGTCGCGGGCGAGCGGCAGTGGCAGGCCGGGGACCTGCTTCGGACCCGCCGCAACAACCGCCAACTGCCGCTCGGCGATTCGCACGTCCGCAACGGCGACCGATTCCGGGTCCTGGGCCCCGGACCCGCCACCCCCGGTGTCGGCGGGCGGGGGCTGATCGTGGAGGACCTCACCGGCCGCGGCCGCACCATCCTGCCCGCCGAATATCTCGCGCAGCACTGCGAGTACGGCTGGGCCAGCACCATCGACAGCGCCCAGGGCGCCACCGCCGACGTCGGGATCGTGCTCGTCCGGCCCGGGATGGACCGGGAACACCTCTACGTCGCGATGACCCGCGGCCGGTCCGGGAACCACGCCTACGTCACCCCCGACCCCACCGCCGACGACGAGCACGACCATGGACACCTACACGCACACGGACAACCCGGCCAGCAGCGCCCACCAGGGAGCGCCGGAGCGGCAGACGGCAAGCTCGGTGCGTACCAGCCCACCCCTGCGCAGCAGGCCGTTCGGGTGCTGGAAGCCGCGCTCGCGACCAGCGGGGCGCAGGACGCCGCCCACACCGCCCTGCAGCAAGCCCGGCAACAGGCCGGACAGGCGACCCGCGAAGCACAAACCCAGCAACGCTACGCAGCCGACCTGGAACGAGCCCGGGCTCGTAAGCGCGCGGAGCAGGAACTGCCCGAGCACCAAGCCGCCCGCGAGCAGTTCCAGCGGCTCCAGACTCAACGCGGCCGGCTCGGTCAAGACCAGACCCAACGCCGCTGGAACCTGCCCGCTGTTCAGGCCGAATTGGACCGGACATCCCGCTGGGCGGTTCGGCGTCGCCGTGACCTCACCGACCGGGTCAGCACGACGCAACAGGCGATCAGCACCACCGACCAGCAGCTGGAGAGGTTGGACGGTCAGATCAGCGAGCTGACCCGGCAGGTCTGCGGGTACGAGCAAGACCGCCAGGACCGCATCGCCCAGCAGCGCTGGGCGGCACCGACACCGGAACCGGTCGATCCGCTGGGCTACCTCCAACCCTCACGACGCGACCGGATCGCCAGCCAAGCCCGGCAGGTCGCCCAACTCACCCGCCTCACCCAGCCGGACGTCATCTACCGGGCACCCCAGCGCGACGGTCCCAGCCGTAGCCGCTGACCCCCCCACCCCGCCGACCCGAGCGGGTGGGCCCACCCGGCACGATCTGGTCCAGATTGACCGCTGGGTGCTGTCCATTTCCTCACCTCGGGTGACGCCTGCATGTCACAGCAGGCCCTACAGCGCACTTACCAAGGGTGGGAGGCCAAAACACCAACGGCCGGGGTCAGCCAAGCATCAGACCCAACCGCCACCCGCGAGCAAGGAGAGCCATGACACTGCTGACCGTCGAGCAAGCCGCCGCCCGGCTCGGCACCACCGACCGGTTCATCCGCAGGTTGCGCACCGAACGGCGCATCCCGGTCGTGAAACTTGGTAAACACATCAGGATCGACAGCAACGACCTCGACGCCTACATCGCGGCTGGACGCCAGGAGGCGTCGAACCGAGCGTCCTGACCGCCCGATGTCCGTAAGGCCTGATGCCCAACGGGACGAAGGTCAGGGTGTTCTTGGCCTGAGTGGGACAGCCTTCGCTTCCGCGAAAGCCGAAAGCGCGTCGGCAATCGCGCGGTCGCGATCGGCCGCGGCATGCTGATACCGGAGGGCGGCCGCGGCCGTCGAGTGCCCCATCCTCGCCATCAGGTCCGCAAGTGTCGCTCCTGTCGCGGCTGCGAGGGTTGCGCCGGTGTGCCGGAGATCGTGAAAATGAAGGTCCGGTCTCCCGGCGGCCAATCTCGCCCGCTGCCAGACCCGCTGCAACGTGGACGGCACCATGTGCGCGCCGTTGCGACCGGGAAACAGAAGTGCATCTGGCTCAGGACCGGTGTGCTCGAGCAGGTGCGTGCGCAGGGCCGTGACGACATTGGACGGCATCGTCACGGAGCGCTTGCCAGCTTCACTCTTGGGGGCCCCGATCCAGATTTCGCCCGCATTTCCTCGGGTGACTCCGCGCCGGACGTGGACGCGAGCGTCGTCTACGTCAACGTCATCACGCCGCAACTCAGTGAGCTCACCGAACCGCAGGCCACACCAAGCCGCCATCAGCACCATCGCCTTGTAGCGAGGTGGGACCGTCTCAACGATGATGTCGAGTTCCGACAGCGTTGCCGTTCGCGTCTGGTGCTGCGTCTTGTTCGATCCGCCGCCTCGCACCCGGCACGGGTTGTTGGAGATCAGGTCATCAGCGACAGCGGTCGCGAGGATTGCGCGCAGCAGGCTGTAGGCGTGCGCCCTTGCGGTCGGCTTCGTCTTGTCGAGCGAGTCGAACCACGCCCGAACACTCATAGGGAAGAGCCGCTCCAGTGGTGTGGCACCCAGGTCGGGGAGGATCGCGCTGTCGAGGATTCCGCGGTAGAGCATCCGCGTGCGGGGCGTCAGGTCTCGACCTTCGAGCCAGCCTTCCGAGTATTCCCGAAGGGTGCCGGTAGCGCGCTTTTCACTTGGAGCAGACCAGGTGCCACGTTGCACGTCGCGCCCCTGTCCCTTGAGCCAGACGTCCGCGTCGAGCTTGGTGTCGAACGTCTTGTGCGCCGCCCGGAGTCGTCCATCGGGGCCACGGAAGCGGGCCTGCCATCGGCCCGATGGCAACTGGCGGGCAGTGCCCGAACCATCCACCCGCTTCTTCGCGGCCATCCTGTTACGCCTTCCCACATCGCCATAGGCGAAGACGATTATACGCCATGTGTGGCATGAACGTGCCACACATGGGGGTCATGAGCGGGTAACGCCGGTCACGCGCGGACCTCTGTTCTGCGCTTGATCTGCGCTCGATGCGCCGAGATCGGCGGAGGGAAATATCGGCTTGCTCAAGGTTCGAGTCCTGTTACGCCCACTCCTTGACAGTGTCTGTTGGTTGCCCGGGACCGTCGCTCCGGTGTAGACCTCGGGCCTGGGAGGTGCGATGGCAACGCAGTGCGATCACCGGTGAGCAAGCGCATCCAGGCGGCCGGCGGCGTCGTCTGGCGTCGCGCCGGCGACGGCCTCGAACTCGCCGTCGTCCACCGCCCGCGCTACGACGACTGGTCGCTGCCCAAGGGCAAGGCCGAGCCGGGCGAGCATCCGGTCCAGACGGCCCTTCGCGAGGTGGTCGAGGAGACCGGCCAGCGCACCTTGATCGGTCGGCCCCTGGGCGCCAGCGGGTACGACGTGCTGGTCGACGGCGCGCTGACCGGCAAGACGGTCCGCTGGTATGCGATGGAGGTCATGGGCGACGGGCCGAGCACCGGTGACGACGTCGACGACGTGCGGTGGGTCGCCCCGGCCGCCGCCAAGGACCTGCTCACCGCCGGTCGCGACGTCGATGTCGTGGCGCGCTTCCTCACCGGTCCGCCTGCGCCCGAGCTCGCGCTGCTGGTCCGGCACGCCAAGGCCGGCCACGCCGGTGATGTGCCGGCTCGCCATGACGACCTGCGGTCGCTCGAACCCGCGGGTGAGGCGCAGGCCCGCGCACTGGCCCCGGTGCTCGCCGCGTTCGCGCCCAGCCGGGTCCTTTCGGCGCCGGTCCGGCGGTGCGAGCAGACCGTTGCCCCGCTGGCCGCGTTGCTGCGCTTGCCGGTCGAGTCCGAGCCGGTCCTCGGCGAGGCCCACCATGCCCGGCACCCGGACGCCGCGCGGACCTGGCTGCCGGCGGTGGCCGCTGTGCCGAGCGTCGTGCTGTGCAGCCAGGGCGGCCTCATCCCCGACGTCCTGCAAGCGCTCGACTCGGACCAGCAGGACCCGGTCGTCCGCAAGGCCAGCGTCTGGGTGCTGGCCTTCACGACGGGCCGCCTGCTTTCGGCCGATCTGCTGCCCATGTGCTGATGGCGAAACATCGACGACGCGACACGGGAACAACGGGGACGCGGGTCGTGTCGGATCAGTGGAAGATCCCCCTGACCTGAGGAGAGCAATGCCTACCCGTACCGCACGCACCGCCTGGAACGGCACGTTGGAGACCGGCTCCGGCCAGGTCGAGCTCAGCAGCAGCAAAGTCGGCACCTACGACGTGTCGTTCCCCAAGCGGGCCGCTGACGAGGCCGGGGGCACCACCAGCCCCGAGGAGTTGGTTGCAGCCGCGCACAGCTCGTGCTTCGCCATGCAGTTCTCGGCCCTCATCGCCGAGGCCGGCGGCACCCCGCAGAGCCTCGAGGTGACTGCCGACGTCTCCCTCGGCGCCGACCCGGCCGGTGGCTTCCGCCTCACCGGCATCGCGCTCAAGGTCGTCGGCGAGGTCGAGGGCCTGGACGAGGCCGGCTTCAAAAAGGCCGCCGAGGCTGCCAAGGCCACCTGCCCGATCAGCAAGGCGCTGACCGGCGTCGAGATCACCCTGGACGCCTCGCTCGCGTAGTCGTCCCTGCACCTCGGTCGGGCCGGTCCTTTGCCCAGGGACCGGCCCGACCGCTGTCGATAGGCTTGCCAGATGCCCGCAGCGCCCACCGTCATGTCATGCACCGTGACCGCGGAGCAGGCCGGGCAGACGGCCGGCGAACTGCTGAAGGCGGCCGGCGTCAAGGACAGCGCGGTCGCCCGGGTCGGTGGTGAGCTGCGCGACCTGGCCCACGTGGTGGCCGCGGGTGACACCGTCGAGCAGGTGCCGTACGCCAGCGAGGACGGCCGGGCGGTGCTGCGCCATTCCGCCGCGCACGTGCTCGCCCAGGCTGTCCAGGAATTGTTTCCCGGCACCCTGCTCGGCATCGGCCCGCCGATCAAGGACGGCTTCTACTACGACTTCCTGCCCGCGCGGCCCTTCACCCCGGAGGACCTCGCCGCGGTCGAGCAGAAGATGAGCGAGATCACCAGGCAGCGGCAGCGCTTCAGTCGCCGGGTGGTCAGCGAGGCCGACGCCCGCACCGAGCTCGCGCATGAGCGGTTCAAGCTCGAGCTGATCGAGCTCAAGGGCGGCGCCCCGGCCGAGTCGGTCGAGGTCGGTGGAGTCGAGCTGACGATGTACGACAACCTGCGCGGCGACGAGCTCGCCTGGACCGACCTGTGCCGCGGCCCGCATCTGCCGACGACGCGCGACATCCCGGCGTACAAGGTGATGCGGTCGGCGGCGGCGTACTGGCGCGGTGACCAGGCGAACCCGCAGCTGCAGCGGATCTACGGCACAGCGTGGGAGAGCAAGGACGCCTTGAAGGAGCACCTGCGGTTGCTCGAGGAGGCCGACAAGCGCGACCACCGGCGGCTCGGCAGCGAGCTCGACCTGTTCAGCTTCCCGGACGAGATCGGCTCGGGGCTCGCGGTCTTCCATCCCAAGGGCGGCACGGTCCGCCGGGTGATGGAGGACTACTCGCGGGTCAAGCACGAGCAGGCCGGCTATGAGTTCGTCAACACCCCGCACATCACCAAGGCCGACCTGTTCGTCACCAGCGGGCATCTCGAGTGGTACTCCGACGGCATGTATCCGCCGATGCACCTCGACGCCGAGTTCGGGCCCGCCGGCGAGATCCGCAAGCCCGGTCAGGACTACTACCTCAAGCCGATGAACTGCCCGATGCACAACCTCGTGTACCGGGCGCGGGGGCGGTCCTACCGCGAGTTGCCACTGCGGCTGTTCGAGTTCGGCACCGTCTACCGCTATGAGAAGTCCGGCGTCGTGCACGGGCTCACCCGGGCGCGCGGCTTCACCCAGGACGACGCCCACATCTACTGCACGCGCGAGCAGCTCAAGGACGAGCTGGCCTCGCTGCTGCAGTTCGTGCTGGACCTGCTGCGGGACTATGGGCTCGACGACTTCTACCTCGAGCTCTCGACCAAGGACCCGGTGAAGTCCGTCGGCTCCGACGAGGTGTGGGACATGGCGACGCGAACCCTCGAGCAGGTCGCCACCGACAGCGGCCTGGAGCTCGTGCCCGACCCGGGCGGCGCCGCGTTCTACGGCCCGAAGATCAGCGTGCAGGCCCGCGACGCGATCGGCCGCACCTGGCAGATGTCGACCATCCAGTTGGACTTCAACCTGCCGGAGCGGTTCGACCTCGAGTACGCCGCGGCGGATGGCACCCGGCAGCGGCCGGTGATGATCCACCGGGCGCTCTTCGGCTCGATCGAGCGATTCTTCGCGGTGCTGCTCGAGCACTACGCAGGCGCGTTCCCGGCCTGGCTCGCACCGGTGCAGGTCGTCGGCATCCCGATCACCGCCGAGCACGACGACTACCTGCAGGCGATCGCGGCGACGCTGCGGGCCGAGGGCATCCGGGTCGAGATCGACACCGCCGACGACCGGATGCAGAAGAAGATCCGCACCGCGCAGAAGCAGAAGGTGCCGTTCATGCTGCTCGCCGGCGACGAGGACGTCGCCAAGGCAGCGGTGAGCTTCCGTTACCGGGACGGGACGCAGGAGAACGGGGTTCCCGTGGACGAGGCCGTGGCGAAGGTGGTCGCGGCCGTCAGGGACCGCAGGTGAGCTCGCCGCAGCCTGAGGAACAACTCGGTGTCGGGCTGCGGGACGCCTTCGAGCGGCTCTGGACGCCGCACCGGATGGCCTATATCCAAGGGGAGGGCAAGGACGGCGAGTGCCCGTTCTGCGTCATCCCGGGTCTGCCCGACGAACAGGGCCTCGTCGTGGCCCGGGGCACGACGTGCTACGCCGTCCTCAATCTCTATCCCTACAACGCCGGCCATCTGATGGTGGTGCCCTACCGCCACCTCAGCGGGTACGACGAGCTGCGGGTGGACGAGACAGCCGAGCTCGCCTCGATGACGCAGCACGCGCTGCGGGCCCTGCGCCTCGCCTCAGGCGCGCAGGGCTTCAACGTGGGCATGAACCTCGGCGGCGTCGCGGGCGCTGGGATCGCAGCGCATCTGCACCAGCACGTCGTACCGCGGTGGGGTGGTGACACCAACTTCATGCCGGTCGTCGGGCACACCAAGGTGCTGCCGCAGCTGCTGCCCGACACCCGCGACCTGCTGGCCCGGGCCTGGTCCGAGGGCTGACCCATCCCGACCCTCTCCCCGCCGATCATGGACATTGTGCTGCCAGTTGGCCGCGTCCTGGACCTGCCTCGTTGCCGATCTTGACGATGTTGTCGCCGACACGCGGACGAGGGCGACCAGATCGTCAAGATCCCCGGCCGGGGCTGGGGCCGGCCGTGGGGCCGGCCGGGGCTGGGG
>JBKJOO010000109.1:0-24035 GCA_046595615.1 Mycobacteriales bacterium
GGTGAGGGCGCCACGCCGAGCTGGCAGGGCGATCCGGGCTGTCAGCGCCAACCCGGCGGCCAGCGCGAGGCCGCCCCCGGCGCCGAGCAGGACGGCGCCGGGAATCAGCACCGGGACCCGGCCGGACCGCGCGGCCACCAGGGCGAGCGCGTAGCCGGCGGATCCGCAGGCGGCAGCGACCACCGCGGTCCAGCGCCCCAGCCGACGTTGCAGTGGCGCGGCGAGGGTGCTCGCGCCGAGCGTGATGCCCGCCAGGACGCCCGTCACGACGACGCCGTCGCCGGGCAGGCGCACCAGCACGGGCAGCGCGGCGATGACGACCGACGGGAAGGCGTAGACGCAGACCGCGACCGGAGCGATCACCGTGCACAGGGTCCACCGGTCGGAGGCGCGGACGAGTGGCTCGCGGCTGCGCTCGGCCCGGTCCGGGCGAGGACGGTCCAGCGGCACCGTCTCGGGCAGCCGCCGGGCGGCGGCAAAGCCAACGGCCACGACGCAGATGTGCAACAGGTAGGGCAAGGTGGTCGGCAGCGGCGCGTACTCGGCGAGGAAGCCGCTGAGCAGCGGCCCGAGGGAGAAACCGGCGGACATGGCCGCCGCCGCCCGGCGCGCCCCGGACCCGTCACCGGGGGAGAGCTCGCCGATCCAGGCACTGCCGACGCTGAAGACCGCACCGCTCACCACGCCCTGCAGGAACCGGGCGAGGAACAGCAGCGGCAGCGAGTGCGCTGCGACGACGAACAGCAGGCTGGCCAGGGCCGACATCGCCACGAACGGCAGGACGACACCGCGCCGGCCGATCCGGTCCGACAGCGGGCCGGCGACCAGCAGCGAGGGCACCAGACCGGCGGCGTAGACGCCGAACAGGGCGGTGAGCGTCTCGGCCGACAGGCCGAGCTGGACCTTGTACACGAGCAGCAGCGGCGTCGGGACGTTGGTGCCGGCCGCGACGGCGAACAGCACGAGTACGGCCCGACGCCAGGGTGGTGGGGGGGCGGTGCGGGTCAGGGCGTCCTCCTTGCGGTGACCTTCGACGCTAGCGGGAACCGGGCCGGCGACCTGCGGCAGACTCGGTCGCATGGCGGACCGGCGGTCAGTGAGCGTCTCCGCCGGACTGGCCGTCAGGCCCGGCGGGGAGCTGCCGCCCACGGCGTACGCCGTCTCCGTCCTCGAGGTGGTGCTGCAGATTCCACCCGGCCGGGTGATGACCTACGGCGACGTCGCGGAGTTCCTCGGGACCGGCTCGGCGCGGACCGTTGGGACGGTGCTGAGCCGGTACGGCCACGAAGTCGCCTGGCAGCGGGTCGTGCAGGCGTCCGGCCGGCCGGCTGAGCCGCACGTGGCGGAGGCGATCGAGTTGCTCCGGCGGGAGGGCTGCCCGCTTGCGGGGGAGCGGGTCGACCTCGTCCGCGCCCGGTGGGACGGCGCGCCAGGACTGTCGTAGGGCCGTGGTCGACTGCTGTGCATGACCACCCCGGGCCTGCTGCGACGGCCACCTCCGGCGCTCGCGCCGCCGCAGCTCGACGACGCCCAGCGACGGGTGGTGCTGCACGAGGGCGGTCCGTTGCTCGTGCTTGCCGGTCCCGGCACCGGCAAGACCACGACGCTGGTCGAGGCCGTGGTGCACCGGGTGCGGCAGCGCGGCCTCGCGCCCGAGCAGGTGCTCGTGCTCACCTTCAGCCGCAAGGCCGCGCAGGAGCTGCGGGAGCGGATCACCGGGCGGCTCGGCGGGACCACCCGCGGGCCGGTCGCGATGACCTTCCACGCCTACGCCTTCGCGCTGCTGCGGCGCGAGCTGGCTGTGCCCGGTGGCCGGGCCGTCCGGCTGCTGTCCGGGCCGGAGCAGGACCTCGAGGTGGCCCGCCTGCTGCAGGGTGAACTCGCCGACGGCGCGGATCGCTGGCCGGCCGAGTTGCGGGAGGCGCTGGCGTTGCGCGGGTTCCGTCAGGAGCTCCGCGACCTGCTGTTGCGGGCCCAGGAACGCGGCCTCGACGGGCGCTCGTTGGCGCAGCTCGGCGCCGAGCACCGCCGGCCGGCGTGGGTGGCGGCCGGGGGGTTCCTCACCGCCTATGAGGCCCGCTTCGACCTCGACCCGGCGGCCGAGGTGCTCGACTACGCCGGGCTGGTGCGTGCCGCGGCCGGGCTGCTCGAGAGCGATCCCGAGCTGCGGGGCCGCGAGCGCGAGGCCCGCGCCGTCGTGCTCGTCGACGAGCTGCAGGACACCGACCCGGCGCAGCTACGGCTGCTCCGCGCACTCGCCGGCGACGGTCGGGACCTCATTGCCGTCGGGGACCCGGACCAGTCGATCTACGCCTTCCGGGGCGCCGACCTCCGCGGCATCCTGGGCTTTCGGGACGATTTCCCGACTGCGTCCGGAGCGCCGGCGCCACTGGTGGTGCTGCACACCTGTCGGCGTTCGGGGCAGGTGCTGCTGGACGCGAGCCGCGCGGTGGCCCGCGGGCTGCCGGCGGGGGCGCTCGGACCGGGCCGGTGGGAGCTGACGCCCGACCCGGATGTCGTCGGGGTGGCCGGGCAGGTCGAGGTGCGCCTCGCCGCCTCACCGACCCAGGAGGCGGCGCTGGTCGCCGACGTCCTTCGCCGGGCGCATCTGCGTGACGGGGTGGCGTGGTCCGACATGGCGGTGCTGTTGCGGTCCACGCCACGGTCGCTCGCCGTGCTCCGCCGTGGCCTGCTCGCCGCGGGCGTCCCGGTCGGGGTGCCGTCCGACGAGGTACCGCTCGTGGAGGAGCCACTCGTCCGGGCGTTGCTCGAATTGCTGCGGGCGGCCTTGCGGCCGGCTCACGTCGACGAACAGGCCGCCCTCTCCCTGCTGCTCGGACCGCTCGGCCGGGCCGACGGGCTCGCGGTGCGTCGCCTGCGCCGGGCGCTGCGCGAGCTGGACCTGGCAGCGGGCCTGCGCACACCGGCCGACCGGCTGTTGGTCGCCGCCGTCCTGCAGCCGGCCGAGGTGCTGGAGCTCGGTGCCCGGGTGAGGCCACCACTGGACCGGCTGCACCGGCTGCTCACCGCCGCCCGCCTCGCCGGCGCCTCGGCCGAGGACGCACTGTGGGCGGTCTGGGAGGGCTCCGGGCTGGCCGCCCGGCTGGCAGCCGACAGCCTCGCGGGGGGGCCGCGCGGCGCTGCGGCGGATCGCTCCCTCGACGCCGTGATCGCGATGTTGGACGCCGCCGCCCGCTACGTCGACCGGTTGCCCGGGCAGGCCGCGCTCGGCTTTCTCGACGACGTCGCCGCGCAGGAGGTCCCCGGCGACACCCTGTCGGCGCGGACGCCGCCCGGGGACGCCGTCCGCGTGCTCACCGCACACGCCAGCAAGGGCCTCGAATGGCGGCTGGTCGTCGTTGCGGGCGTCCAGGAGGGGGTGTGGCCGGACCTTCGGTTGCGCGGCTCACTGCTCGGCGTCGACGAGTTGTCCGCGGCCGCCCAGGGCCGGACCCCGGCGGCGCCCGGCCCGGACCGTCGGGCCGAGCTCCTGGCCGAGGAACGTCGACTGTTCTACGTCGCCATCACCCGGGCCCGGGAGCGACTCGTCGTGACCGCCGTCGCCGGGGCTGAGGGCGATGACCGGCCGAGCAGATTTCTCGCCGAGCTCGGCGTCAACGTGCCCGAACGCCCGACGCCGGTCGGCCGCCCACTCACCGCCGCCGGTCTCGTCGCCGAGCTCAGGCAGGTCGCCGCCGACCCGGCTGCACCCGCCGCCCTGCGCGAGGTTGCCTGCCGCCGGCTTGCCCGGTTGGCGTCGGCGCAGGGCGGCGTCCCCCGGCTCTCGGCGACGGCCGACCCTGACCGGTGGTGGGGGCTCGCGCCGCTGTCCGACGACGGGCCGCTGGTGCGCGGCGAGGAGTCGGTGCGGATCTCGCCGAGCCGGGTCGAGTCCTACGACACCTGCGCGCTGCGCTGGCTGCTCGAGGGTGCGGTCGGCGTCGCCGGTCCGACCGGTCCCGCTCAGGTGCTCGGCACCCTCGTGCATGCCCTGGCCGAGCTCGGCAGCGGGCCGGCTGCGCTGCCCGAAGCCGCACTGGTCGCGCGGCTCGACGAGGTGCTGCCCGAGCTGGACCTCGGCGCGCCCTGGGCGCTCGTGCGGCGCCGGGCCGAAGCCGTCGAGCAGCTCGGCAAGTTCGTCCGCTGGGCGGCTGCACAGCCCCGTGCGCTGATCGGCACCGAGCTGACCCTCGAGGTGCCGTTCGGCGACCGGGCGGTCCTCGCCGGCCGAGTCGACCGGCTGGAGCGCGACGCAGCCGGTCGGGGCGTCGTGATCGACCTCAAGACCGGCAGCAGCAAGCCAGGCAAGGGGGAGCTCCTTCGCCACCCGCAGCTCGGCGTCTACCAGCTGGCAATCGCGCTCGGGGCGTTCGCCGACAGCCATGCGGTGACCACGCCCGGTGGCGCGGCGCTGCTGCAGCTCAAGGGCACCAAGCAGGCCGATGAGCAGCGCCAGGGCGCGCTCGGCGACGACGTGGACCCCGACTGGGCGCAGGCGCTGGTGGCTCGGGTCGTCGAGGGAATGAGCGGGGGCACCTTTGCAGCGACGGTCAACGATGGCTGCCGCTCCTGCAAGGTCCGCGCGAGCTGCCCCGCCCAACCGGAGGGGCAAGGCGTCGTGCGATGACCCGCGCTGGCGAGCTCACCGTGGAACAGCTCGAGGCCGTGCTCGGCAAGCGGCTCAGCACCGAACAGGCCGCCGTCGTCACCGCGCCCTTGCAGGCCGGCGTCGTGGTCGCCGGAGCGGGCAGCGGCAAGACCACGACCATGGTGGCCCGGGTCGTCTGGCTCGTCGGCAGCGGCCACGTGCGGCCCGGGGGAGTGCTTGGCCTGACGTTCACCACCAAGGCGGCCGGCGAGTTGGCGACCCGCGTCCGGGCCGGGCTGCGGGCGCTCGGCGCGACGACCGGAGGTGTGCTGCCCGGTGAGGTCGACGCCGAGCCGACGATCTCCACCTACCACGCCTACGCCGCCCGCCTCGTCCGCGACCACGCCCTGCTGCTCGGTCGCGAGCCGACCGCCCGGCTGGTCACCCCGGCCACTAGCTGGCAGCTCGCCGCGCGTGTCGTCGCGTCGTACGACGGGCCGATGGGCGACGTCGACTGGACCGAGGCGACGGTCGTGAAGGCGGTGCTGCAGCTGGCCGGCGACCTGGCCGAGCACCTCGCCGGCACGCAATCGGTGCGCGACCAGGGCGCCTGGCTGCTGCAGCGGGCGGAGCAGGCCAAGGTGCTGGCGAGCAAGGGCACGCTCAGCAAAGTCGCCGAACAGATGCTTGCCTGCCACCGCACCCGCGAGCAGCTGTTGCCGCTGGTCGATCGCTACGCACAGTTGAAGCGGCAGCGGGACCTGCTCGATTTCGGCGACGTCGTGGCCCTGGCCGCGCGGCTCGCGCTGCTCGCACCGGGTGTGGCCGAGACCGAGCGGGCGAGCTTTCCGGTCGTGCTGCTGGATGAGTACCAGGACACCGGTTCGGCGCAGGAGGTGCTGCTGTCGTCGCTGTTCAAGGCGGGGCACGCCGTCACCGCTGTGGGGGATCCCTGCCAGAGCATCTACGGCTGGCGCGGGGCCAGCGCCGGCACGCTGCGACGTTTCCCGGCGTCGTTCGGCACTGCCGCGCCGGCTCGGACCCTGTCGACCACCTACCGCAGCGGTGGCCGGATCCTTTGGCTGGCCAACGCGTTGTCGGAGCCGCTCCGGGCCGAGGCGGGCGGCGTGCCGGTCCCGATTCTGCAGCCTGCCCCCGGTCGGGAGCAGGACGGCGAGGTGCGCTGCGCTCTGCTGCCGGATGTGGACGTCGAGGCGAGCTGGGTGGCTGGCCAGGTCGTCGTCGCGCTCAGGGCCTTGCCGCCGCGCGAGGGACAGGGGCAGTGGTCCCGGGCCGCCGTGCTGTGCCGACGACGGTCGCTGTTCCCCCGCCTGCGGCAGGCCTTCGAGGCGCTCGGGGTCCCCGTCGAGGTGGTCGGACTCGGTGGGTTGCTCGACGTCCCGGAGGTTGCCGACGTCCTGGCAACCCTACGGGTGCTGGACGATCCGACCGCCGACGCGAGCCTGCTGCGGCTGCTGACCGGCCCGCGGTGGCGGATCGGTCCGCGCGACCTCGCGGTCCTTGGCCGCCGGGCCCGCGCGCTCGCCCGCGGGGCCTCCCAGCGGCCGGACGATCCGGTTCAGGCCGTCGTGCTCGGGGTCGACGACAGCCACGGCGGGTCGCTCATCGACGCGCTCGACGACCTCCCACCGGTCGGATTGTCCGAGCCCGGGCTGGCCCGGCTGACGGTGCTGCGCGACGAGCTCAGGGCGCTGCGCCGTCGCTTGGACCAGCCGCTGCCGGACCTCGCAGCCGACGTTGAGCGCACCCTCGGCCTCGACATCGAGGTCGCTGCCCGGGTCGCGAATCTCGACCCAGCCGCGGCCCGGGCCGACCTCGATGCTTTCCTCGACGCGGCTGCCTCCTTCGACGGCGACGCGGCTCAGGACGGCACCGGTGAGTCGGCGCTCTCGGCGTTCCTGGCCTTCCTGTCCGCAGCGCAGGACGAGGAGCACGGCCTCGACGCTGGCGCGGCCACCGGTGCCGACACGGTCAAGCTGATGACCGTCCACGCCGCCAAGGGCCTGGAGTGGCCCGTCGTCGCGGTGCCAGGCCTGTCTGCCGGCTCGACCAGCTCGGTCTTCCCGGCCAGATCCAAGATGTCCACCTCGTGGACGCGAAACGCCCGGCTGCTGCCCTTTGCGCTGCGCGGCGACCGTGATGACCTGCCTGGTCTCGACGGGCTCGAGCCCGGCCAGATCTCGGCCCACAACCAGGCCAACGCTGACCGAGACGCCAGGGAGGAGCGACGACTGGCCTACGTCGCCGTCACCCGCGCCGAGCAGGTGCTGTTGTGTTCTGGCGCCCACTGGGGTGACGGCAAAGGTGTACTTGGCCCGTCGGTGTTTCTCAGCCAGGCCAGGGTCGTCTGCGAGCTGGGCGCCGGCCCGGTCGACCAGTGGGTGGAAGCGCCCGACGTCAACCCCGTCACCGCTGAGCCGCGTACGGCGCCGTGGCCGTCCCCGCTCCCGCCGGCTGGCCCCGCCGTCCAGGCTGCGGCCGCGCGGGTGCGCGCGCTGCTGCGCCAGGCCGAGGGACCTGGGGCGGTGGATGAGGACGGGGGCGTGGTCGGGTGTGCCGCCTCACCGGGCTCACCGGTCTCACCGGGCTCACCGGGCTCACCGGTCTCACCGGTCTCACCGGGCTCACCGGGCGAAGGGCTGGACGGGTCCGGCGTGGCGGCGGCCCAGAGCGTGGCGACATCACCCCGCGGCCAGCTCTCGCCGGCGGACCGGGCCCGGGTCGCTGCGTGGGACGACGACCTGCTCCGACTGCAGCAGGAGGCCGTCCGGCGAAGGACGCGCCGGGGGACGGCGGTCCTCCCGGCCACCCTTTCGGTGTCGGGCCTGGTCGAGCTCCGTCGCGACCCGGCGGCGCTCGCCAGCTCGCTGCTACGGCCGATGCCCCGCCGGCCGTCCCCGGTCACCCGCCGGGGGACGGCGTTTCATGCTTGGCTCGAGCAGGTCTACGGCCTGCCGCAGTTGCTCGACACCGACGACCTGCCCGGCGCGGCCGATGACGGGGCAGTCGACGCCGACCTGCGCTCGTTGCAGGCCGCCTTCCAGGCGAGTCCGTGGTGGGGCCGTACACCGCGGGAGATCGAGGTGCCGTTCGAAACCGACCTCGAGGGGATCCTGGTCCGCGGTCGGATGGACGCCGTCTTCGCCGAGCCGAAGGGTTGGGACGTGGTCGACTGGAAGACCGGCCGACGGCCGACCGGGGTGGCTGCGCAGGCCGCCGCCGTCCAGCTCGCGGCCTACCGGCTCGCCTGGGCTGCGCTGTCGGGCGCATCGGTCGAGTCGGTGCGCGCGGCCTTCCACTACGTGCGGACCGGTGAGACCGTGCGACCAGCCGACCTGCTCGATGCCGAGGGCCTGCGCGAGCTGGTCCGCCAAGTCCCCCTGGTCTGAGTCACCCGCCGCCGAGCACAGCACTGCGGGCGCGAACGCAGTGGAGCTGCTCGTGATCCGACGGTCGTTTATCGCCATCACCGGCTGCTCGACCAATAATGGTTCTGGGTGGGGCCGAGCCGGCAACAGCGGCGACGGCGAGGCGTTGGGCCGGAATGGCGTCACGGGCGCGCTGCGGATCCTTCGAAGCGTTCGCCGCCAACCGTCGCGACCGATGGTCGTTCACCTGTCGGACGTCGGACGACATGTTCGAGATCATGGCGGCTCAGAACGACGCCGTGCTGTCCGCGCTGCTTGCTGCGCTCAGGTCCGCCAGGCTGCCAGGCAGGGCCGGGCCATGTGACGTCGTTTCGCAGTTCCAGACCGCCGGGACCAGATAGCCGCCGACGCCCTGCAAGCTGTTCGGGACACCTGGTCGGACCAGCGACGTCCGGCATTGCAGGCGCCAGTCCTGACGGGCGTCGGCGCCCTGTGGACGGTCCCCCTCGCAAGCCGGGGTCACCTGGTGAGACGTCTGGCGACCTGGACCAGGGCACTGAGACTGCAGCCAGCGCAGGCACCGAGCACATTGGCACCGAAGTCTCCGGGCGTGCCGGACCTGGTGCCCGACCACGCCTGAACGATCTCGATGGTGAGGGACAAGCTGGCTAGCCCGAGCGCAACGCGCGCCGGTCGCCTCGTCGCCAGCGTGAGGAACATCCCGGCGGGGACGAACAGCAGCACGTTCAGGGGGCCATCGGTCCCGTGAACCCAGGCACCGAGGGCACTGGACCAGCCGCCCCCCATGCTCCAAGGAGATGCGGGAGGTCCGCCACAGCGCCCGACCGTACTGGCTATAGCCCAGATCGGGCACGAGCGTGAAGGCCGGGATCACCGCCAGCCCCCAGAAGGCTAGGAGCACCAGCGGGAGTGGACGCCCCCATCGACGGGCCAGCGGGACCGCGGCGACGGCTCCGACCGCCACCAGCACGACGAGCGTGAACAGGACGTCCCGTTGTCGGAGAAACACCCGGAAGATGAGACCGAAGGCGCTACCGGCCAGGACGGTCGCCGCGAGTGGCACCAGCTTGCTCGTGCCCGCGCCGAAGACTTTGCTGCTGGTGACGGCTGCGACGCTGATGGTGACCCCCATTGGGTGAACTGGCCTGCTGACGACGGTAACGACAGACGGGGTGGGGCGTGCCATCCGCGACGAGTCGCAGCTCCTCCTGACAGCACGGGCGGGCGACCATGGCGATGGCCTCGAGCCTTGGCTGGTGGCAGCGGGATGACTCGACGGCCCAGCGCGGCGGTCAGGAACCGTCCCGTGATGAGCCGCCGACGAGGTCATTGCCGCGGTGGGCGCCTGCTCGCCGAGCGCCAACGTCGCCGGTCCATCCTCAGTGGGCGCTTCGTCAGCAGGCCATTGTCAGGCGTCATCCCGGCGAGTTTCCCGGTCATTGTTGCTTTTGCGCTGGACCAGGCGGTCCAGTGCCTGGTGTTGTGCACCCACCCGTTGACAGCGTCAAAGACGCGGGCGCCACGCCGGTTCTCGCGCACAACTCCAACGACGCTCCTGATTGACCGCACGGTGTGGCCTCTTCGTCGAGCTTGGCGGTCCAACATCCAGAGGGCGCCAAGACCAATCGCCAGGCAGATCAGGTTCAGAAGAACATACGAGAAGGCCAGGCGACACCGCGGCAGGGGCTGTCGGTGTGCAGCCGAGGTCGGCTGTGCGTCGGGGTCTGCGGCCGTCAGTCACGGTCAGCCCGCTGCTGCCGGAGTTCCTCGAGGTGCGACCGCACGTCGGCGACCTCTGCCCGCAGCACCTCGATCTGCCGGGACAACTCCACCAGCGTCGGGGCAGCTGCTGGTGGCTCGACGTCGGGGAGCTCTGCTTCGACGAGGAGTTGGCCGTACCGCGCCTCCTTGCGGCCCGGTTGCCGCTCGTGCCGCCGAACGAGCGCATCGACCCGGTCGAGGAGTCCGGTGAGCGCATCCTCAACGTCTTCAAGGCTGTCGAACGCGTGCAGCCGCTCGGTGTGGGCGCGTACTTCAGCCAGCGTCTGCGGTCCCCGCAGGAGGAGCGCGGCGAGCAACGCGACCTGCGCCGGAGACAGCGCCAGCGCCGTGTCGAGCAGGTGCTGGTGCTTGTCGCTGCGCTCACCGGTCCGGTGGACCGTGCGCAGCAGGCCCTGCTCGCGCAACGTGCGCACCGCCATCCGGACGGTCGCGACGTCGTAGGCGACCACTGGGTCCCGGTTCGTCGTCTGGTTGCACGCCGCGATCAGTGCGTTGTCGGTCAGCGGGTACAGCTGGGGGGTCGTCAGCTGCTTTTCGACGAGGCAGCCGAGCACCCGGCCTTCCGCCTCCGTCAATGCCATGCCACACCGTAGGACCAGCAGGGGAGCCCACGCCGCCCTCGGCCGGTGATCGACGGAAGCTGGGGCACCTGGATGATCTTTGGAATCGTTCCCAGCCTTCCGTGGATCATCCGGCCCGGGGCGGGGGCGGGCGGACCACCCAGGGCGGGGCGGGGACGGGCGGACCACCCGGCCCGGGACCTGTTCCGGGCGACGGCGGTGACTCGGCGCAGCGACCACAACAGCCGGGAAGTGGAACCCTGTCCGGCGTCCGCACGGTCGGCGGTCATCCAGAACAGGCCGATCGCCTCCTGCTTTGCTGCTGTTGTGGTCGCGCTCCCCAGTGCCGCGTCGCGATGTCGGGGCGGGCCGCGCCGGGTGCGAGCTCCGAGTGGCTGGCGCGACCGCGCAGGCGAAGGTGATCGCCTTGCCCGGGACCTCCAGCCCGAGAGAGAGGGCCTTTCGGCTCTGCAGGCGGCCGGCGGCAAGGGCGATCCTGGGTGGGCTGGACGACCATCCACGAAAGGGGCGCACCGGTGGATTTCGAAGCCTCGGCGAAGGCCACCGACTACCACGATCGACTCCAGGAGTTCATGGGCAGCCACGTGTTTCCAGCTGAGGTCGCCTACCGCCGGCACCGCGAGGTGCACTGGCAGGACAACACGCTGCCGCCGGTCGTCGAGGAGCTCAAGGCCGAGGCTCGTTCACGTGGCCTGTGGAATCTGTTTCTGCCCGACGTCGCCGGGCTCAGCAACGTCGAGTACGCGCCGCTGGCCGAGCTGACCGGGTGGTCGATGCAGCTGGCCCCCGAGGCCATCAATTGCGCGGCCCCCGACACCGGCAACATGGAGGTGCTGCAGCTGTTCGGCAGCGCGGAGCAGCAGCTGCGCTGGCTCGCGCCGCTGCTCGACGGCGAGATCCGTTCGGGTTTTGCGATGACCGAGCCGGATGTCGCCTCGTCCGATGCCACCAACATCGCGACCTCGATCGTCCGGGACGGTGGCGACTACGTCGTCAACGGGCGGAAATGGTGGACGAGTGGGGCGGCCGACCCGCGCTGCGCTGTCCTTGTCGTCATGGGTAAGACCGACCCGACCGCACCGACCTACCGTCAGCAGTCGATGGTGCTCGTGCCGATGGACACCGCGGGGGTCGAGCTCGTGCGAACGCTGCCCGTGTTCGGGTACTGGCCGCAGCACGGCCACTGCGAGATCGCCTTCACCGACGTACGAGTGCCGGTGGGCAATCTCATCGCGAACGAAGGTGACGGCTTCCTGATCGCTCAGGCGCGGCTGGGACCCGGGCGCATCCACCACTGCATGCGGGCGCTCGGGGCGGGCGAGCGGGCGCTCCGGCTGATGTGCCAGCGGGCGTCGTCGCGTGTTGCGTTCGGTCAGCCGTTGGCTGCGCAGGGCGTCGTCCAGCAGCAGATCGCCGAATCGCGGATGGATTTGGACCAGGCCCGGCTGATGGTCCTGAAGACCGCCTGGCTCATCGACCGGCACGGCGCCAAGGGCGCGCGCAGCGAGATCGCCGCCATCAAGGTGCTCGCGCCCCGCGCCGCCCTCAACGTCATCGACCGGGCGATCCAGGTGTACGGCGGGGCAGGGGTCTCCGCGGACACGCCGCTGGCCGAGATGTGGGCCAATGTGCGAACGCTGCGCATCGCCGACGGGCCCGACGAGGTGCATGTGCGCAGCGTCGCCCGGCAGGAGCTCGCCAAGCTGCTGCCGACAACGTGAAAGCAGGGCAGGATCGAAGCCATGACGGCTCTCGGTGCGGTGGTCCTGCCCCAGCTGCCACCGGAGCGGCTGCGCGGCGTCGTTCGCGCGGCGGACGCGGCCGGCCTGGAGCAGGTGTGGTTGTGGGAGGACTGTTTTCTGCAGAGCGGGATCGCCAGCGCCGCGGCGGCGTTGGCCTGGACCGAGCGGCTGCACGTCGGCGTCGGCTTGCTGCCGGCGCCGCTGCGCAACGTCGCGCTGACCGCGATGGAGCTCGCCACCCTGCACCGGCTGTTTCCCGGCCGGTTCCTCGCCGGGATCGGACACGGCGTCCAGAGCTGGATGGGCCAGGTCGGAGCCCGGGTCGAGTCGCCACTGACCTTGCTGCGCGAGTACGCCGAGGCACTGCGCGCGCTGCTCGACGGTGAGCAGGTCACGGCGCAGGGCCGCTACGTGCAGCTGGACCAGGTCGCCCTGGACTGGCCGCCGGCGGGTCCGGTCGCGTTGCTGGCGGGGGCGACCGGTCCGCAGTCGCTGCGGTTGTGCGGGCAGGTCGCGGACGGCACGATCCTGAGCGGGGGGACCAGCCCACAGGTGGTGCAGGAGGCGCGCCGGCTCATCGACGAGGGACGCGCCGCCGGTGGCCGAGTCGATGCCCACCCGGTCACGGTGTACGTGCTGGCCGCGACCGGCCGGCACGCGGCGGAACGCCTGGCGGCCGAGCAGCGCCGTTTCGACTACGACCAGACCCAGGAGGTCGGGGTCGCGGGCGACGCGCAGGTCGTGGCCGACGCGGTGCACCGCTGGGCTGCTGCCGGCGCCGACTCGGTGATCCTGCAGCCCACCGCCGATGACCCGGACCCGGAGGGGTTCGTGCGCTTCATCGCCGAGGCGGTCCGCCCGCTGGTGGCTTGAGACGCGGTGTCAGTCGGTGACGATCGCGACCTTTCCGCCGGCGCCCGCGTCGGCGACCCGGTAGGCCTGCGCGGCCTCGGTGAGCGGGAAGCGGTCGGTCACGGTGATCTCCGGGTGCAGGTCCCAGCGGGCCAGGTCCTGGACGAGCCGGGCCATCCGCCAGGTGCTGGTGACCCAGGAGCCGTACACGGTGAGTTGCGGATGGATGAGCATCGAGCTGACGTCCATCGTCAGCGAGCCGCCCTCGCCCACCATGACCGAGCGCCCCCGGCGGCGGGTGGCCTGCAGAGCGGCCAGCCGTCCACTGGGGCTGCCGGAGGTGTCGATCGTGACCTCGCACCCATGCCCCGCAGTGCGCTCGCGGATCGCAGCGACCGCGTCGTCGCCCGCGAGCACGCCCTCGTCGACGGCGCCCAGCCGCAGCGCCATGGCGAGCCGGTCCGGTGCGAGGTCTACGCCGATCCGCCGCGGCGCGCCCATCTTGCCCGCGAGCAACCCGACGGCCAGACCGACCGGTCCGAGGCCGGTGACCAGGACGATGTCGCGGCCTGACACGTCCGCTCGACACAGCGCCTCGTACGCCGTACCGAAGCCGCAGGCCACGCACGCACCGTCGAGGAAGCTGAGCGCATCCGGCAGCTCGATGCAGGTGTCCTCCTCGGCGAGCAGGAACTCGGCGTGGCCGCCGTCGCGCTGCCAGCCGTACGCCGCCCGCAGCGGTGAGGAGCAGCTGATGAGCGAGCCACGCCGGCAGTCGTCGCACTGCCCGCAGCCGCTGATGTGGTAGATCGCCACGCGGGTACCGACGCTGATCCGGCGGCACCCCGGGCCGACCTCGACGACCTCACCGGCCGGCTCGTGGCCCGCCACGACGTCCTGGTAGGCCTCCGCGCCGCTGCCCAGGTGTTCGCGGTAGATCGCCCGCAGGTCGCTGCCGCAGATCGTTGAGGCCCGCATCCGCACCAGGACCTGACCGGGTCCTGGCCGCGGGTCGGCGAGCTCGCGCAGTTGCACGGTCCGGTCGCCGGGAAGATAGGCACCAAGCATGGTCGCTCCTCGGATCGGACGGGGCGGTCACTCGCCCGGGCGGACGATCGCTTTCACCGTGGCGGGTTCGCGTCGCAGTGCGGTCAGTGCCTGCTCGACCTGCCCGAGGCCGTAGTGGCCGGTCACCAGCGCGTCGAGATCGACCGAGCCGGCGGCGACCAACCCGATCGCCGTGGGCCAGGTGTTGGTGTAGCGGAAGGCGCCGGTGATCCACAGCTCGCGTTCCTGGATCACCGACAGCGGGAGCGGGAGCAGATCGCCGCCCATCCCGATCAGCACCACCCGGCCGGCGGGGGCCATCACCCCGATCGCGTCCGCGGTCGGGCCGGCCATCCCCGAGCACTCCAGCAGGACGTCGGGTTCGTAGCCTGCCTCGGCCACCGACCCGGTGGAGACGTCCAGGGTCCCCAGCCCGAGTCGGGCGGCGAGGGCCAGCCGGTTGGCGTTGACATCGGTCAGCACGACCTCGGCCGCGCCCGACGCCCGGGCGACCTGCCCGGCGAGCAGCCCGATCGGACCGGCGCCGGTGACGAGCACGCGCGTGCCGAGCGTCACGCCGGCCCGCCGGCAGGCCCACACGCCGACCGAGAGCGGCTCGATCAGCGCAGCCGCGTCGTCGCTGAGCTCGTCGGGCACCGGATGGACGAAGGAGGCCGGCAGGGCGACGTATTCGCAGAATGCCCCGTCGTACGGCGGGGTAGCGAAAAAGCGCACCTCGGGGCAGAGGTTGTAGCGGCCCGACAGGCACTGCGCACAGGCCCGGCACGGCACGCCGGGCTCCAGCGAGACCCGTTGCCCGGGCTCGTGGCCGACGACGTCGGCGCCGACTGCGACGACGGTGCCGCCCGCCTCGTGGCCCAGGATGAGCGGTCGGTCGACGACGTAGCGCCCGATCCGGCCGTGCTCGTAGTAGTGCACGTCCGAGCCGCAGACACCGACGGCGTCGATCCGCACCAGCACCTCGTCCGGGCCAGCTACGGGGACCGGCCGTTCCTCGACCGTCACCTCGCCGGCGCGGCGGAGCACCGAGGCCCGCATCGTCGCCCCTGGAGCAAGGGTTGCCGTCATGGTTGCCTCGAATCGGGCTGTGGCCCGGGGCCGTCGAGCACGAGCCGGACCGCCTCGTCGCGGGCGGTGACGACCTGACCGTCCAGGAGCTGCCGGCCGCGTCGCAGGTCGATCTCGCCGTCGACCCGGACCTCGCCCGCGGCGAGCAGTTCCTTCGCCTGTGCGCCGGTGTCGGCCAGGCCGGCGAGCTTGAGCAACTGCCCGAGCCGGATGCCGTCGGCGGTCACGACGACATCGCGGACCGGCGCCTCGAGCTCGGCCGTCCAGTGCTCGGCAGGTCCCCGGACCCGTCCCGAGCGCTCGAGCCCGCAGGCCTCGAGCAGGCCGGCGATCGGGGCATCGCCGACCGGCGTCCAACAGCTGAGCCGACGGGCGCCCCGGGCCCAGGCGGCGTCGGCGAGGCCCTCGACGAGGGCGCCGCCGAGCCCGGCCCGCCGGGCCCCCGGCACGACGTACAGCATCGACAGGTGCAGCAGGTCCGGGACGACGTCGCCCGCGCCGTCCTGCTCGCGACCGGGCTCACCCAGCGCCATGCCGACCGCGATCCCGTCGTCATGGGCCACGACGACCAGCGCGTCCGGCGCCGAGATCTCCTGCGTCACCTTGGCGATCCGGGTGGCGTTCGGTCGGAGGCCGCGACCACCCAGGGACGCCCGCCACACGGCGATACCCGCCTCGACATCGGCCGGCCCGGCGACCCGCAACTCCATCTCCTGACCGTAGGTCACAGCTCGACGAGCAGCGCCCGGTGGTCGGAAACGGCGAGCTCGGGGTTGTCGACGGCGAGCACGGGAGGCAGGTCGCCGCGGCCGAGCACATGGTCGAGCTGAATGCGCGGATCGGTGGCCGGGTAGGTCTTCACCTTCGCCAGGCTGCGCCAGCCCGACAGGACGCGGGGGAAAGGCGGCGGCATGTTGAGATCGCCCAGCAACACGCAGGGGTGGGGCAGCTTGGCGAGAAAGGCCGTCAGGGTGCGCAGCTGCACGCCGTTCCACACCGGCACGAACGACAGGTGCGTGGTCGCGATCGTCATCACCCCCATCGGCGTCTCGACGACCGCGGCGAGGCCGACCCGTGGCTCGTCCTGGAGCCAGATCAGCTGCCGGGTGCCCGGCAGCAGGACCGGCGACCGCACCGCCGCCGGCGCGAGCCGCAGGACGTGCCACGACAGCACGGGATAGCGGGAGACGAGCCCGACACCGTAGGACGGTTCGCCGGTGGCCTCGTCCTCGACCGCGGCCCGCCAGGTGCCTCCGGGCTCACCGATCAGCGCCGGGGCGAAGCGCCAGTGTTCGGCGTCGAGGCTCTCAGCGACCGTTCGGGTCAGGTCGATGCGATGCGAACGCGGCTGGTCGCGGTCGACCTCTTGCAGGCCGACGACGTCTGGTGCGAGCAGCTGCACGGCCTCGCGCAGCCGGGACGGTTCGACCTGCCCGTCGGACAGCGATCGACCGTGCAGCAGGTTCAGGGAGGCGAGGCGCACCGGCGGGACGCTATCGCCAGGCGACGAGCCCCGTGAGCACACCGCGGCCGGGGTCGTGCAGCAGCACCTGCGGTCGGGGTACGGCGACGGCGCCCCACTGCGCCGCCTCGTGCGCAGTGATGTCCTCGAGCGCTGCCAGGACGCCCTCGAGCTGCCCGGCGGCGATCCCGGTCGGCTGCTCCACCGGGGTGCCTGGCAGCCGTAGCTCCGCGGTGAACGGGGTGCTGCCGTCGGCGAGGACACCCACGAAACGGGGGAGCGGCACCGCGACCGGCAGCCTCAGCCGCAGCGCGGGCAGGGCCCGCACGAGCACGGCGGCGCACGCCGCAGCCGCCACGGTGAGCGGCAGCCGGAACACCTCACCGCCGCCCACCAGCACGACTTCCCCGTCGTACGCCGGGACACAGGTGACCCTGCGGAGCCGGACCCCTGGCCGGGCGACAGCGACCAGGGCTTCGGGCGAAGGCATGCCTCGACGGTAGGCGGGGCATGACCGGACGCGCTGACCTACGGCGCTTCCGGCGGCCGACCGACGTGCTCGAGCAGCAGGGCAAGGAGCGCCGGAGCGGCCTGCTCTGGCACCCAGTGGCTCACGCCGTCGAGCACCTCGAACCGGTAGGGACCGTCGACATATGTCGCCGTCCCCCGCGCGCCGGTCTCACCCAACGCCATGTCATCGGTCGACCAGACATGCAACGTCGGTACGCCGACCCGTGGCGTGTCCTCGACGTCGGCGAGGCGCTGCGCGGCGTACCACGCGAGCCAGCTCGCCAGCGCCCCCGGCTCTCGGGCCAGCCGGACGCAGTGCTCCACATCGACGGAATCCTCAGCGCCGGTGAAGAACAAGCGGAGTCGGGCGGCGTCATCGGCGAGCAGCTCGATGTCATGACCAGCGCGAGCGAAATCCCGCATGTAGCTGGACTTCTCGCGCTGCACCGGGTCGGTTCGCAGGGCGTCTATGAACGCCAACGGGTGCGGCACCGAGACGGCAGTCAGGCTCCGCACGCGGTCCGGGTGGCGGGCGGCGAGCTGCCAGGCCACCGCGGCGCCCCAGTCGTGACCGACGACGTGGGCCGCCGGCGCACCGATGGCGTCGAGCACCCCGAGCGCGTCGTCGACCAGGGCAGGGAGGCGGTAGGCCTCGACACCGTCGGGACGACCACCTGGGGAGTAGCCCCGCTGGTCGGGGGCGACGACCCGGTAGCCGGCCTCGGCGAGGCCAGGAACGATCCACCGCCAGGAGTGAGAGGTCTGTGGAAACCCGTGCAGCAGCAGGACAACCGGCCCGTCCGCCGGGCCCGACACGGTGGTGTCCAGCACCAGGTCGCCGACGGTGAGTTGCACACGTGCAGAGTAGTGAGCGCCCCCGCCGCGGGGCATCACGACGCGCTCGGGCATGACCGGAAGCCCCCGGATGCGTCGGCCACGGCAGAGCAGTCAGGGGCGCGGGACGGTGGCGGCGACCCGTACGTCGACACGGTCGCGCAGCTTCAGGGCGCCCATCATCGCGCTGTAGGGCTTGACGCCGTGCTCGGTCTGCACGACGGGCACGAGCGCTGACAGCGAAAGCATGTCGCCGGCGTCGGCCAGGTCGACGTCGATCCGCGTCGGTCGCGGAACACCGGCGACGGTGAGTTGTCCATCGATGCTCCAGCCCCCGTCGCGTGGCTGCACCGCGCTGCTGGTGAAGGTCACGTCGGGGTGCTTGTCGGCGGACAGCGAGCCGAGCGCCGAGTCCCGGATGGTGCGCTTGTCCTTGTCCGACAGCGGTTTGATGCCACCCTCGCCGCGCTGCACCTCGAAGCTCGCGAGGCCGGCCCGCAGCGTCACCGAGGTCGGCGCACCCTGCTCCAAGGTGACCTCGGCAGCCCAGTCGGATAGGCCGACGGTCAGCGCGTGGCCCATCTTGGCTGCCTTGCCCTCTACCCCGGTGTGCAGCGTGAGGGTGCCGGTGTCCGGGCCGATCGTGAGTGAGTCCATCAGGTCATCATCGCCGATCCGGTCAACCCCAGAAGAAGGCGGTCGAGATCACGAGGTAGAGCGCGAGCAACGCGACGCCCTCCAACCAGGTGCTCTCCGCGTCGAACGTCACGACCACGGTCACGAGGACCGCGATCACCAGCACGGCGATGAGCAGTGGTGACAGCACGAGGGTGAAGCTCGCCCCAACCAGCGGGGCCAGCAGCACGAGGACCGGGGCCAGGACGAGCACGATCTGCAGGGGACTCTGCAGAATCACCGACAGCGCGTAATCCGGCCGGTTCCTCGCTGCGAGTTGGATGCCGACGACGTTCTCGACCGCGTTGCCGGCGATGGCCACGACCACCAGGCCGGCGAAGGTCTGCGACAGGTGCAGTGCGCCGATCGCCGGGGTGAGCGCTGTCACGAACCAGTCCGAGACGAAGGCCGCACCGACACCTGCGACGGCCAGCAGCCCGATCGACAGCCACAGCGGCCACTCGTGGACGGTGCCGTCGGCGTCCTGCTGCTCGGGGCCGGCCAGGTCGTCCTGGTGTTCGGGGGCTGATGCGCTCTGGCGCGACAAGGCCGCTGGGAGCGAGAGAGCGAAGACGATGAGCAACGCGACGGCGGTGACCCGACTCAGCGCCAATTCGTGGCCGCGGGCCGGGGTGTGCAGAGCCGAGGTCAGCGCGGGCAGCAACAGCGCACCGACCGCCAGCAACAGGAGCAGCCCGGTCGCGCGGGCCCGCTCGGCGTGGAAGTGCTGGGTGCCGTGCTTCAGTCCGCCGACGAGAAATGCGAGTCCGAGCACCAGCAACACGTTGGACAGCACCGAGCCGACGATCGCCGCGCGGACGACGTCATCAAGCCCCGCCCGCAGCGCGAAGATGCAGACGAACAGCTCGGGCAGGTTGCCCAGGGCCGACTGCACGACCCCGGTGGCGCCGGCGCCGAGCCGGTCGCCGAGTGCGTCGACGCAGCGGCCGACCAGGGTGGCGAGCGCAGCAAGCGCGAGGGCCGCCACCGCAAAGGGCAGCACCGTACCGACGGGCCGCAGATCCAGGCCGCCGGCCGCGACGGCCAGCACCAGGCAGATGACGACCAGCCGGACGTCGCGGCGGGTGAGGGCGGTCATCCGGGCAGGCTGCACCATGATGGCGACATGACACTGCTCGACCCGGCGTACGACGTCCCGGGCACCCACGAGGTGACCAACCAGGTGCCGCCGCTGGCGGGCCACGACGTCGCCCGGGATGCCGCCCTGTTGACGGGTCTGGTCCGCGAGGGCGCCGGCTGGCACGTCGACGACCTGCACCGGTTGGGACGCCACGCCGGCACAGAGCAGGCCCAGCGGTGGGGTGTCGAAGCCAACGAGCACGAGCCGGTCCTGCGCACGCACGACCGCGCCGGGCACCGCATCGACGAGGTCGAATTCCATCCTTCGTGGCACCAGTTGATGGACACCGCGGTGGCCGAAGGGCTGGCCGGGTCGCCCTGGGCCGACCCGCGGCCGGGCGCGCATGTCGCCCGGGCCGCGAGCTTTTACACCTGGGGCCAGGTCGAGGGCGGCCACGGCTGCCCGATCTCCATGACCTACTCGGTGGTGCCGGCGCTGCGATCGACACCGGCCCTTGCCGCGGCGTACGAGCCGCTCCTGACGTCGCGGGTCTACGACCCCGGCCTGCGGCCGCCGCTGGGCAAGCGAGGACTGCTGGCGGGCATGGGGATGACCGAGAAGCAGGGTGGCTCGGATGTGCGCGCCAACACCACGACGGCGACCCCGGCCGGCGATGGGACATGGCGGCTGCGCGGCCACAAATGGTTCACCAGCGCGCCGATGTGCGACCTGTTCCTGGTGCTTGCGCAGACCCCTGCCGGGTTGTCGTGCTTCCTGGTGCCCCGGGTCCTACCGGACGGCAGCCGTAACAACTTCCGCATCCAGCGGCTGAAGGACAAACTCGGCAACCGGTCCAACGCGTCGGCTGAGCCGGAGTTCGACAACACGTACGCCGAGTTGGTGGGCGAACCGGGCCGGGGGATCCGCACGATCCTCGAGATGGTCTCGATGACCCGGCTCGACTGCGTCATCGGTTCGGCGTCGCTGATGCGCGCAGCCACCGTGCAGGCGATCCACCACGCGACCCACCGGAACGCCTTCGGCGGCCGGCTGCTGGAAAAACCGCTGATGCAGAACGTCCTGGCCGACCTGGCCATCGAGTCCGAAGCGGCGACCACCCTCATGCTGCGCCTGGCCGGAGCCGTTGACCGGGCCCAGCGAGGCGACCAGCAGGAGCAGGCCTTCAAACGGCTGGCGGTGGCGGTAGGGAAGTACTGGGTCACCAAGCGCACCCCGAATGTCGCTGCCGAGGCGCTGGAGTGCTTAGGCGGTAACGGTTACGTCGAGGAGTCCGGCCTGCCTCGGCTCTATCGCGAGGCACCGCTCAATTCCATCTGGGAAGGCTCGGGCAACGTCAACGCCCTCGATGTGCTGCGCGCGATGGCGCGCGAACCGGCCTGCGTCGAGGCGTTCTTCGCCGAGGTGGCCCGCGCCGACGACCCGCGCATCAGCGCTGCGACGGCCGGGGTGCAGACGCTGCTCGGGCAGGTGGAGGAGTCCGGCGCCCGGCGGCTGGTCGAGCGACTTGCCCTGCTGCTGCAGGGATCGTTGCTCGTGCGGCACGCACCGGTCGAGGTCGCAGATGCGTTCTGCGCGTCGCGATTGGCCGGGGACTGGGGGCACGCCTTCGGCACGTTGCCGGCCGGGCTCGACCTGCCTGCGATCGTCGGCAGGGCGGCCCCGGACAACGGTGGGGGCCCCGCTGTCCCGTCGTACTCGAACACCGGCCCCTCCCGTCCCGTGTCGTGATTTCGAGGTGCGAAATTGGCCTGGAATCACGATACGAGACGGCAGGGCGGGGTGGCCAGGGCGCTAGTTGGTGAGGGCGAGCATGGCCTGGGCGGCCAGGAAGTACTTGTTCTTGCCGAGGTCGCCGACGGTCGTCACGCGGAACGCCTTCGCGAGCGCCGCGGCGTCGTCTTCGCTCACGCCGGCGAGGGCGCTGACCGGCGCCGCCAGGATCTCGGTCAGGGACGAGGACTCATAGGCCTTGTCGAGGTACTTGGACAGGTCAGCCGAGACAGCCACGGGTGCGCTCCTAGCGTCGAGGGGTGGTGCGTGCACCCTGCCGTGTGTCGGCGCATCGCGCCAGAGGTGTCAGCGCTCGACGGTGCTCATGTCCGGGTAGCGGTCACCGGACACCGCATCGAGGGGCACCGCCGCGGCCAGCTGCGCGAGCTCCTCGTCGGACAATGCCAGGTCGCTCGCCGCGGCGTTCTCCTCGAGGTATTTCCGCCGCTTCGTGCCTGGGATCGGTACGACGTCCTGGCCCTGGGCGAGCACCCACGCAAGGGCGAGCTGCCCAGCGGTGCAACCCTTCTCGCTGGCCAGGCGCTGGACCGCGTCGACCAGCCGAAGATTGGCCGCGAGGGCCTGCTCGGCGAAGCGCGGCGACTGCCGGCGGAAGTCGTCGGCCGGCAGGTCGTCCACGGACGTGATCGAGCCCGTCAGGAAGCCACGGCCGAGCGGGGAGTAGGCCACCAGGCCGACCGAGAGCTCGCGCATCGCGGGGAGCACAGCCCGCTCCAGGTCTCGGCTGAACAGGCTGAACTCGCTCTGCACCGCGGCGATCGGGTGCACAGCCACGGCGCGTCGCAGGGTGGCGGCTGAGCATTCGGACAGCCCGAGGTGGCGCACCTTGCCCTGGCTGACCAGCTCCGCCATCGCGCCGACCGTTTCCTCGATCGGCACGTCGGTGTCGACCCGGTGCTGGTAGTACAGATCGATGGTCTCGACGCCGAGCCGCTGCAATGAGGCCTCGCAGGAGGCAGTGACGTAGGCGGCGTCGCCCTTGATGCCGAGGCGGGCGCCCTCGGGGCTGCGGACGATGCCGAACTTCGTGGCCAGTTGCACCTCGTCGCGCCGGCCCCTGATCGCCCGGCCGACGAGTTGCTCGTTGGTGAAGGGTCCGTACATGTCGGCGGTGTCGAGGAACGTCACGCCCAGATCGAGTGCGCGGCCGATCGTCGCGAGGGACTCGGCGTCGTCGCCGGCGCCGTAGAACTCGCTCATGCCCATGCATCCCAAGCCCTGGGCGGAAACGGTCAGACCGTCACCGAGGGTGCGTTGTGATTGCGTCATGCGGTCGACTCTATGACGGGCAGACTGGATGATCGGCGACATGACCGACACCCGCACCGATCCGCCGTACGTCGCTCCGGAGAAGGCCATGCTGATCGCCTGGCTGGACTAGCACCGGGCAACGCTGCTCGTCAAGTGTGCGGGCCTGTCCGACCAGCAACTCAGGACCAGATCGGTTCCGCCGTCGACGATGTCGCTGCTCGGCCTGGTGCGGCACCTGGCCGACGTGGAACGCGGATGGCACCGGCGGACGCTCGAAGGTGCCGACGCCAGCGGGCTGTTCTACGACGAGGCGCACCCCGACGGCGACTTCGACCTCGTCGACACCGCCGACGTCGAGGAGGCGTTCGCAGCGCTCGACGCCGAGGTCGCCCACGCGCGCGAGGTCGCCGACCAGATGGCGCTCGATGACACGGGCACCCGGCAGGGCGAGGCGGTCAGCCTGCGCTGGGTGCTGGTGCACCTGATCGAGGAGTACGCCCGGCATAACGGACCCGCCGACCTGCTCCGTCAACGACTCGAAAGTGCGGTCGGGGATGAGCTCGCGCTCGGTGCCGGCGGCGAGCGTCGCCGAGCTGGTCCTGGCTCAGCGACCGAGAAGTTCCTGTGGACAGTGATTGTCGTTGTCCCACCCCTTGCCACGCCGACCTCCCTTGAGCTGGGCTTCGAACACACGTTCGATACAGGGAGGAGGCGGGGCGATGACGATCACCGCCCCGCCCGTCCCGACCCAGGTCACCGCCCTGTACGACGCCCTGCGCGGCCTGGGCTCGCTCGGCCCGACCGGGGACCCGCTGGTCTGCGCCGCGCTGCTCCGGGCGGTGTCCTCCCTGGAGGGCCTGGCGTTGCGGGAGGTCGCCGCGGTCGACGCTTTCGGCACGCATGTCGAGGTCGGCCAGCCCTCCACCGCCGCGCTGGTGCAGGCCGCGGTGGGCTGCACCACCGCAGTCGCGAACGGCACCGTCCGGCTGTCCCGCCGGCTCGATAGCGACCTGCGGCCGGTCGGCGACCTGCTCATCGCCGGGCAGCTCACCCGCCGGCACGCCGCCGCGGTGGTGCACGGTGTCCGCGGCCTCGACGCCAACATCGTCGCGGACTCTTTGGACGCGATCTGCGCCGTTGCTGTGGTGACCGACCCGGACACCCTGGCCCGCGAACTCCGGCTGCGGGCAGAGGCGATCAGCCCCGCCCTGGCCGAACACGCCCGCCGCCGGCTGGAGGACCGGATCGGCCTGACCTGCTCGGACAGCCCGGACGGCACCGGCCACCTGTCCGCCACCCTGTCCCCAGAAACCGTTGCG
>JBKJOO010000090.1:0-3510 GCA_046595615.1 Mycobacteriales bacterium
AACAGCGCGGTCGCGTCCTCCATCGAGGAGGAGGTCGAGAAGATGACCTGGTCGACCCGCTGGGGCGCCGACACCGTGATGGACCTGTCGACCGGCCGCAACATCCACACCACCCGCGAGTGGATCATCCGCAACAGCGCGGTCCCGATCGGCACCGTCCCGATCTACCAGGCCCTCGAGAAGGTCAACGGCAAAGCCGAAGACCTCACCTGGGAGGTCTACCGCGACACCCTGGTCGAGCAGTTCGAGCAGGGCGTGGATTACATCACGGTGCACGCCGGGGTGCTGCTGCGCTACGTCCCGCTGGCCGCGACCCGCAAGACCGGCATCGTGAGCCGCGGTGGGTCGATCATGGCTGCCTGGTGTCTGGCCCATCACGAGGAGAACTTCCTCTACACCCATTTCCGGGACATCTGCGAGCTGATGGCCGCCTACGACGTGACCTTCTCACTCGGCGACGGCCTGCGCCCAGGTTGCATCGCCGACGCGAACGACGACGCGCAGTTCTCCGAGCTGCGCACCCTCGGCGAGCTGACGAAGATCGCCTGGGAGTACGACGTGCAGGTCATGGTCGAGGGGCCTGGCCACGTGCCGATGCACAAGATCAAGGAGAACATGGACCTGCAGCTGGAGGTCTGCGGCGAGGCGCCGTTCTACACCCTCGGGCCGCTGACGACCGACATCGCGCCGGGCTACGACCACATCACCTCGGCCATCGGCGCGGCCATGATCGGCTGGTACGGCACAGCGATGCTCTGCTACGTCACGCCCAAGGAACACCTTGGGTTGCCGGACCGCGACGACGTCAAGGAGGGCGTGATCACCTACAAGATTGCCGCCCACGCAGCCGATCTCGCTAAGGGCCACCCGGGCGCCCAGGCCTGGGACGACGCGCTGTCCGACGCGCGGTTCGAATTCCGCTGGCAGGATCAGTTCAACCTCTCCCTCGATCCGACCACCGCCCGGGACTTCCACGACGAGACGCTGCCGGCCGGCGCTGCCAAGACCGCGCACTTCTGCTCGATGTGCGGTCCGCATTTCTGTTCCATGAAAATTAGTCAGGACGTCCGCAAGTACGCCGCCGAGCATCACCTGTCCGACGCCGAAGCACTCGCGGCGGGGATGCGGGACAAGAGCGCGCAGTTCCTCGACGAGGGCGCCCGCGTCTACCTGCCGGTCGTGGACTGATGTGCACCCAGGAGCGCGCCGACAGCGTCGTCGTCTGCGACGTGAGCCTGCCCGACGTCCGCCGCCTCGTCGGCGTCCTGCCCGGTGTCGAGCTGACCCACCTGCCGTACGCCGGGACGCGGGTCGCCTCGTCCGGAGCGGTGCCCGTCCAGGCCTTCCGGGCGGCGCTGGCCGAGGCCCTCGCCCCGCACGGCGGCTCGCTCCCGGACTAGCTCCTCACCCAGCGGGCAACGGTCCACGACAATGCGCAGGTGAGCGACGCAGCGCCGGGCACGGCCGGACCGCGCAGCGGTGCGTCAGCTGATCCAGAGGCCGGCCGGCGGGCGGGACTCGGCGCGCTGTGGGGCCTGCTCAGGCCGCACCGGGTGGCGCTCGCGGCGGCCGGCGGGCTGGCCTTCGCCAACGCCGCCGCCGCCCTTGCCCAGCCGTTGCTGGTGCGGCGGGTCATCCGCGACATCGAGCATTCGCAGTCGCTGCGCGGGGCGGCGACGCTGCTCGTCCTCGCCCTTGTGTCGGCAGCGGTCCTGTCCGGGATCCAGAGCTATCTGCTGCAACGAACCGGTGAGGCGGTCGTCCTCGACACCCGGACCATGCTGGTCCGGCGTCTCCTGCGGCTGCCGGTGGCCGAGCTGGACCGCCGGCGCGCCGGCGACCTGATCTCGCGGGTCGGCGCGGACACGACACTGCTGCGCAGCGTGGTCACGTCCGGTCTGGTGGACCTGGGCTCCGGGGTGGTGATCGCCGTGGGCGCCCTGGTGGCCATGGCGGTGGTGGACCCCATGCTGCTCGGGATCACGGTGATAGCCGTCGCCGTCGGATTCTCCGGCGCGATCCTCGTGGTCCGTCGGGTCCGCGCTGCGTCGCTGACGGCCCAGACCGCGGTGGGGACCATGACGGCCGGGGTGGAGCGGGCGCTGTCCGGCGTCCGCACGATCCGGGCCGCCCGCGCCGAGCAGCGGGAATCGGCGGCCGTCACCGTCTTCGCCACCGAGGCGTTCCAGGCCGGTCTGCGGTTGGCCCGGCTGCAGGCGGTGCTGGGCCCGCTGGCGTCGGTCGCGGTGCAGGGTGCGTTCCTGGCGGTGCTCGGGGTGGGTGGCGCCCGGGTGGCCGCCGGAACGATCTCGGTGGCCGACCTGGTCGCCTTCGTGCTCCTGCTGTTCCTGCTGGTGCAGCCGCTGGCACAGGGCATCGCAGCACTCACCGCGATCCAGACCGGCCTCGGCGCCCTGGCCCGCATCGAGGAGGTCCTCGCGATGGGGGAGGAGAGCGCCCTCGACCGGGTGCGTTGGCCGGGCGTCCTTGGCAGCGAGCCGGTGGCGGTCGAATTTCGCGACGTCACCTTCGCCTACCCGGCCGTCGACGGGGTGGCCCCGCAGGTGCTGCGGGGTGCGAGCTTCACGGCTCCGGCAGGTCTGCGCACCGCGCTGGTCGGACCTTCCGGTGCCGGCAAGTCCACCGTCCTCGCGCTGGTCGAACGGTTCTACGACGCGGGCTCCGGCACGGTGCGGGTCGGGGGCCACGACGTGCTGGACCTCGACCGCGATGAGCTCCGCGCGCAGATGGCGTACGTCGAACAGGACGCACCGGCGCTCGCGGGCAGCCTGCGGGACAACCTGCGGCTCGGCGCGCCCGCGGCCGCCGACGCGCAGCTTCAGGCGGCCCTCGACCAGGTGAACCTTGGTGAACTGGTCACCAGGAGCCCGGCCGGGCTCGGCGCGCAAGTCGGTGACGACGGGATCCTGTTGTCCGGCGGCCAACGCCAGCGCCTGGCCATCGCCCGCGCACTGCTCTCCCGCCCGGCGCTGTTGCTGCTCGACGAACCCACGGCTTCGCTGGACGCCCGCAACGAAGAGGCATTGTCCCGCGCGGTCGCGGCGATCGGGCCGGACACCACGGTGCTGGTCATCGCCCACCGGTTGTCGACGGTGGTGGACGCCGACCGGATCGTGGTCCTCGACGACGGCGTCGTCGTGGCCGTCGGCACCCACGACGAGCTGGTTAGGGGCTCGCCGCTGTACCGCGACCTGGCGGCCCGCCAACTCCTGGTGTGACCGCGCCGCCGGATGCCTCAACGGCCCCGAATCGCAGCCGTCCGATCGCCGGGATCTTCGATCCTCCGCTGCGCAAGGTTCGGGCCGGCGGGCGGGCCGGGATGCGCCAGGTCCGGGCCGCGCCCCTGCGGGTGTTCCGCCAGGTTCGGGCTGCGCCAGGACCGGTGATCCACGGAAGCTCCGGCACCGCTGCAGAGATCATCCGCGTGCCCAACCTTCCGTGGATCACCGGGACTCGTGGATCACGGGGACTCGCGGCAGCACCGACGAA
>JBKJOO010000433.1:0-7565 GCA_046595615.1 Mycobacteriales bacterium
GCCCTCGCCCGATGAGCGCTTCGAGCCGCTCGACGAGAACGAACTCGCTGCCTGGTCGTGACGATCCTGCTGCTGGACACCCACGCCTACGTATGGGCGCTCACCGATCCCGGCCGACTGTCCGACCGCGCCCGGGCCGCGATAGAGGTCCCGACCAACACCGTGCTGGTCTCCGCCGCTACCGCGTGGGAGATGTCGATCAAGCACCGAGCCGGTAGATGGCCAGAGGCAGAAGTACTGCTGGCCCAGCACGACGACCTCACGAGCAGACTCGGTGCGCAGTCGCTCGACATCTCCGCCGCCGACGCGATCCGCGCGGGGAGCCTCGACTGGGACCATGCCGATCCGTTCGACCGGATGCTTGCCGCCCAGTCACTCCTCCACCAAGCCGCGCTGGTCACCCGCGACGCAGCGTTCAGCCACCTGCGCGGACTGACCATCATCTGGTGACGACGCGCGCGACGGGCCAGAGCAGAGCGCCCAGTCGCGCCGGCCTCCAGGCGCACGCTCCCTGCTAGCAGCATCCACTGACCGTACGAGCGCACTTGCGAGGCCGGGACAACGACCGCCGAGCAGCAGGGTCGGCAGCCGCGACCAGTCGGTCCGCCACCCACGGCGGGAGGGTCACCGACACCACCGAGATGACGCCACGCGACAGCCGCCACGGACGGTGCGTTCCTGTGCTGACGTCCGCATCTGCCGCTGCGGGGCGTGGCCCTCCACTCGGGAGCGAGAGCCTCGTCATCCACAACCGGGCGAGCGCTGTGGAGGCGCCTACTCACTCCGGGGGCAGCCAGAGTTCGCCTAACTTCTTATACGCGATCGGTGTCTGTCCGTCAGCCGAACGGGGAGTTGAGCCCGTACTTGGCCATGAGTTCGGGGACCCAGGTGGGGTCGAAGAACAAGCCGTAGGAGGCTGCCAGTGACTCCAGAGCGGTGGGGTCGGGGGGGCCGGCCTGGAACACCTCGGCGAGTTCCCGAAAGAAGTTCTCGAATCCGGACGGCGTGATGACTTCGATCATGCGAGCCTCGTCTGGTCCCGCGTTCCACATGGTGTGCAACTCGCCCCGTGGCTTGCTGATATAGCCGCCAGCTTCCAGGACGACCTCGTCCGATCCGGACCGGAACCCGATGGCGCCGGCGGTCACGATGGAGAACTCGTCCTCCCGGGTATGAACATGCGGAGGCACCAAGGCACCTGCAGGGAAGGGATGCTCCACGATCGCGACCTGGCCGCCGGTCTGGTCACCATCAAAGCGGAAGCCGACACCGATGGAACCGATGGGCCGGTCCGGGCCGTGGGGCGCAGGCAGCACAGTGAGCGGTATGGACCGGCCTTGCGCTGTCGCGTCGGCGAGGGTGGTCGGAAGAATGACTGTCATGGTGACCCTTCGAGAGTGAAAATTCAGGGAACACACCTGTACACTCAAATGACTCTCCTCGCTGAAATCGGAGGCGTCAAGAGCGGTGTCGCCAAAACGAACGGCTACTGCGCGGACGTACACGATGCGAGCGCGTCAGGAAGCCGTTGAGCAGACGCGCCTGCGCATCACTGAAGCGATCATGAGCCTGCACGAGAGCATCGGTCCGCGGGCCACCACGGTGTCCGCGATCGCCGAGGAAGCCGGGGTCACGCGACTCACGGTCTATCGGCACTTCCCCGACGAACAGTCCCTGGTGGGAGCCTGTTCGGCCCACTGGTCGCAGCTCCATCCAAGGCCTGACCCCGAGTCATGGGCGAGGATCGACGATCCCGTGCAGCGGCTTCGGACAGCCCTGGCACAGACCTACGCCTGGGCGCGACCCGCGGCGCCGATGATGAGCAAGATCTTTCGAGATCTCGACGCCATGCCTGACTTCGTGAGCCAGCTCTTGGCTGCTGATGAACAGGTGCGGGTGGCCGTTCTTCGGCGGGGGTTTCACCCGCGTGGCCGTGAGCTCCGCACGCTCGATGCTGCGCTGACGCACGCCCTGCGCTTGAGTACCTGGGAATCGCTGTGTCTTCACGCAGGCCTGACTGACCCAGAAGCAATCAGTATCATGGTCGGCGCTGTTCTGGCCGCAATCCAGCTCAAGTCCCCCAGCAGGCTGCTCGACGGTATGTAGGGCCGGTTTCGCCTTTACTCGGAACCGGCGCCTCTTCCCTGGCGGCCAGGGCCGATTGCGCTTGAGTGCCAGGGCACCCCATGCTGGACACCAGCAGGGGAGAAACGCATGGCGAATCGCAGCTACGTCCTGCCGCCAGGTGAAGGCCGTCGGCTCGACATGGGGCCCTTCGGCATGGTGATAAAGGGGCCGGCGCCGAGGACTCGGCTGGCGGTCTCACGCTGCTGGAAGCTGTCGAGCCCGCGGGGTTCGGGCCACCGCTGCACATCCATGACGATTCGGCCGAGGCCTTCTACGTCCTCGAAGGCGCGTACATTATTCACATCGAAAGGGTGGAGCACCGGTGCCCCGCCGGGAGCTTCGTTTATGTACCGGCTGGCATCGAGCACGGTTTCCGGGTTGGGAGCGTGGAAAGCCGCAAGCTCAACATCTACGTGCCCTCAGCCATGGAGGGATACTTCAGGGCACTGGCCACAGCCACGGAAGAGGGGGTTGCGATCAGCGACTCCGATCTGACCGAGCTCGCTGCGCGGCACGCTATGCGCGTAACGGGACCGGTTCCCGAGGGATATCAATAGGGATGCCTCCGCTGGCGCGGCGGCCATGCATTTCGCCGCTTCGGCTTTGTGGCAGGGGCTCGCGGGAGATCCCGGCTCCAGCGCGGCGCGCAAGATCGGAAAAGCTGGCCGGGTCGCGAGGAGGAGCCGCCGCGAACATCTGCTGCTGCCGCTGACGGCGCTCCTGCCGATCAGCGGAAACCTCGAGACGCCGGTGAACGCACTGCGACAACGTCGAGCCGTGCTTTCTCCTGAGGGTGCAGGTGATCTGCCCGTCCAGTTGGGGGTGACTCAGCCGCCGAAGTAGCGGCGCGGGTTGTCGACCAGCATGACGTCGATGTCGGCGTCTGAGACGCCAGCTTGCCGCAGCGCGGGGAGCACGTGGTCAGAGATGTGGTTGTAGTTCCAGTTCGGCGCGGCTTGATTGAGCAGGTTCTGAGCCACGTCCCCACTGAAGTAGTCCATGTAACAGGCGGCGTCATGCGAGAGGACCATCCGGTCGGTGTAGCCCGCCCGAACCAGAGCAACAATGGTTGCCACCCGATCGGCGGTGGCATTGAACATGTCCAAACCGAACCGGTCCATCCCGATCATGGCTCCGCGGTCCATCAGCCTCCGTAGGTAGTCCAGATCGTTGGAGTCACCACTATGGCCGACCACGACCTTGGTGAGGTCCACCCCCTCTGCCTCGAAGAGGTCAAGAGCGATGGTTCCGGTCTGGTGCGCGGCGTTGGTGTGCACGGTGATCGGGACACCGGTTTCGCGCTGGGTTGCCGCGACCGCCTTCGCGACCCGCTCGACGCCGGGTGTCAGGCCCTTCTCCTCGACCACGCACTTGAGGAACGCCGCCTTGACCCCAGTGTCGGCGATCCCTTCGCGGATGTCTTGGATGAACAAGTCTGTCAGCATTTCCGGACCTTCGAGGATGGTGCCTGGGCCGCGGTAGCCGAAGTAGTGAGGTAGCTCGTCGAACGTGTAGAGGCCAGTGGCGACGATGATGTTCAGCGCTGGAACCTGCTCATTGATGAGCTGAACGCGCGGGATGTAGCGGCCCAGACCGATCACGGTCGGATCGACGATCGTCGTGATTCCGCGCTCGACCACCGCCCGTAGTTTCTGCACCCCGTCGGTGATGCGAGCTTGTTCGTCCCACCAGTCCCCGCCGTAGTTCTGCAGGATCTCGGTGCTCAGCACGAACACGTGCTCGTGCATCAGCGTCGAACCCAAGTCCGCCGTGTCTACCGAACCGCGGACCGATGCCACCTGCGCCATGCGACCTCCCGAGAAAGCCGGTCACCACCTCGGGACCGACGTGGCTGTGGCGTCACCTTGGCGCAACCTGGCGGAGATGTCGACGGTTCGCGGACCAGCCGACGCAATGAGCTCGATCGTCTGGGCGGTTGTCTCGCTGCCCTGGATCACGGTGAGGCTGCCGTCGGTGCTGCCGACGATCGTTGCGGCCGCGACCTCCTCGGGGCTCTCGTCGTCGAAGCCGTGCTCCACGGAGGCCTTCGAGGTGCCCGGACGGGCGCCCCCTGGACCGGAGCAATTCCGGCGTGACATCCGGAAGCCGGTGATCGACAGCGTGGCGTAGCTCCCCCGCGGCCTGCGCTTTCATGATCTCCGCCGTACGCACATCTCGATCCTGCTGGACCTCGGGACGCCGGTCGGCGACGTGGCCCTCCGCGCTGGGCACTCCGGCACCAAGATGACCCAGGACCGGAACGGGCACGCGATGCCACACGCCGACGAGCGCGCGCTGGACCGGCTCGCCGCCGCCAGCCCCGGGCTGCGCGTGGTCTCCTGAGCACCGATCAGACCGGAGGAGCGTGTGCGCCACGGCCGGTACGACGGGCCGGACGCCCCCGCACCCAGGCCGACGAGGACGGCACGTCAGCCGGCCCGACCGGACGGGGACGCCCTTACCGATCCGGATGAACGGGTACGACTTCTCCCGCGCGGGATCGGGAAGGTGGCACCGCCGTGTGAGGCCGGTCATAGTGGCGCCATGACGATCTTGGCTGCCCGGTTCACCGATGACCTGCCGGCACACTGGGCGGCAGCCACCCCGGACGCCGAGGCGTTCAGCTATCTCGGTCGCTCCTGGACGTGGGCACAATGGGACGATCGAGTACGCCGGGTCGCGGGCGGGCTGCAGGCACTGGGGGTCGGCCGGGGGGACGTGGTCGCGTTCCTGGACAAGAACCACCCCGCCTGCGTCGAGGTGTCAATGGCGGCGGGATCCCTCGGCGCGGCGAACGCGATCGTGAACTGGCGCTCGTCCGCCGACGAGGTCGCGTACGCCCTGAGCGACTGCGGCGCCGGTGTGCTGGTCGTCGGGGCCGAACTGATGCCGGTGGTCCGCCAGGTGCTCGACCGGCTGCCGGCGGTCCGCACCGTCATCGAGGTAACTCCCAAAGGTGGTGACGGCGACGAGTACGAGGACTGGCTCGCCGCCTCGGCGCCGATCTCGCGGCCGGCCGATGTCGATCCGGGGGACGTGTGCCTGGTGATGTACTCGTCCGGGACCACGGGTCGTCCCAAGGGCGTCATGCTCACCCACACGAACATGCTGGCCCACACCAGGAACGCCCACGACGGGTGGGGGTTCGAGCCGGGCGACAAGTCGATGGTGGCGATGCCGCTGTTCCACGTCGGCGGCTCGTCCTACGCTCTGTTCGGCATCCACGACGGTGTGCCCAGCGTGATGACCCGGGACCCGGACGCCGCCTCGCTGGCCGGCGCGATCCTGGCCGGGGCGAACCGGACGTTCCTGGTCCCGGCGGTGCTGGCCCAGGTGTTGCAGGCTGGCGAGCAGGCGATCGCCGTGTTCGGTCGCCTCAAGACCTACAGCTACGGGGCCGCACCGATGCCGCCGCCGCTGCTGCGCGCCGCCATGAAGGCCTGGCCGGACACCGACTTCATGCAGGTCTACGGGCTCACGGAGGTCGCCGGCGTCGCCACCCATCTGCTGCCGCAGGAGCATCGTGACGCGCAGCAGTCCGGTCACCCCGAGCGGCTGGTGTCGGCCGGCCGGGCGATCCCCGGGGTGGAGATCCGGGTGGTCGAACCGGAGACGCTGGAGGACCTGCCCACCGGCGAGCACGGCGAGATCTGGCTCCGTACCCCGCAGCTGATGAAGGGGTTCCTGGGTCGTGAGGCGGAGACCGCTGAGGTGGTCACCGCCGACGGCTGGTTCCGCACCGGCGACATAGGCAAGCTCGACGCCGACGGGTTCCTGTTCGTCGAGGACCGACTCAAGGACATGATCATCAGTGGCGGCGAGAACATCTACTCGCCGGAGGTCGAGCGGGTGCTCGGCGAGCACCCCGCCGTGGCCGAGGTCGCGATCATCGGCATCCCAAACGACCGCTGGGGCGAGTCGGTCAAAGCGGTTGTCGCGTTGACCCCGGGCGCCACCGCCACCGAGGACGAGCTCATCGAGTGGTGCCGCGAGAGCCTGGCCCGATTCAAGTGCCCAAGGACGGTGGACGTGGTCGACGCGCTGCCCCGCAACCCGACCGGCAAGATCATGAAGCGCGAGCTGCGCAAGCCCTACTGGGACGGCCGGGACCGTGCCGTCAACTGAACCTGCGTCGGCCGGCTCGGGACTCGCGGCGGCCACCGTCGCAGCGAGCGTGGCCGCGTACCCTGCGTCGATGACTTCGTCCGCAGACACGGTCACGCCGCTGAGCCTCACCGCCGCCGCTCGAGCACGTGGGCTTGGACTGCCAGTACCCGCCGATCCTCTCCTTGAGCTGAAAGACCTGCGAAAATGAATGGCGGCCCGAGGAGCCCTACGGGGCTCACTCGATCATGTGCCCAACCGGCTGCAACCAGGAACGACTGTGACGCGAAAGCCCTCCTGGCTGCCAAGGCCTGAGGTAGGTAAGCCCTTCCCAGCCCAGCCCGGTCGACCGCTACGCACGGTCGTCAATCCGTGCCTCAAGAGCGGCAAGGTGGGCTTGGAGCGCGTCGACATCAACGTCACGACGAAGACCCACCCCAAGGCCCCGCTGATGGCGAGACCGGGATGGACCCCCTGCCGTCGGTCCGCCACCGTGGCGAGAGATCAGGCCGAGCAGCTGTCCGAGCCGTGACAGAGCGAACGGCCATTCGTCAAGAGGAAAGCCCACTGCGACCGGTCAGAGCGCGTTGACACGTGCGGCTGGCACGCGCCGCCTCTCAGCGTCTGGAGCATCACTTCTTCGCGCTTCGCGTGACGGCGGCGAGAACAACAGTCGCGCGATGGCGACTGTCCCACCACCGTTCCCCACACTGAGCATCACCCGCTCAAGCAGCGGCATCCTCGGCGGCTTTGTGGGCCCGGATGGCCGCGGTTGACGGAAGCAGCAAGCTGGCACCGGCCGCGATGACCAGCGACAAAAATGGCACCCGTAAGCCCATTAGAAGGGCATCTCGCACGCTGCCGGACGAGAAGTCGGACCCGATCGCGCCGAAGAACACGACCCCCACTACGGCGATGCCCAGGGCCGACCCGATCTGGTCGAAGGTACCCAGCACCCCGGAGGCTGCGCCTGCGGCCGACACGTCTGCACCTGCCAGAGCTACGTCGAACAACGGGACGACGGCAAGTGCCAGGCCTGCACCGCCGAGGATCATCGGCCCGATGAGGCCCGAGCTCGACAGCCGGTCGCCATGCGCGTCCACTGACTGCCCGACCCAGACCATCGCAGCGGCCATTCCGAGCAGGCCGGCGAGCACCAGCCACTTTCCGAGCCGGTCGACGAGGGGAACCGACGCGCCGCTGCCGAGGAGGGCCGCCAAGCTGAACGGCAAGATGGCCAGAGCGGCCTGCAGCGGCGAGAAGTGCAGCCCGACCTGGAGGTAGATAGTCAGGATCAGAAAGAACGCCGCGACCGCGCTGAAGAACGCGAAGAC
>JBKJOO010000077.1:0-4253 GCA_046595615.1 Mycobacteriales bacterium
CTCGACGACCGCGTCCTGGGCCCGGTCGCCCAGCAGGTGCATGAAGCCGTCGATCAATGCACGACGCACCGAGACGGCGTGCAGTCCGTGGTGGGTGGTCAGGTCCTCGGGCGGAATGTCGGTGCGCACCGTGACGACCGCGTTGGTCGGCGGCTGCTTGCGACGGCGGTAGGGGGTGCCGACGTGGATGACGGCCGGGTTGACCAGCGCCAGGTCGAACAGCGCCAGGACGGTGTCTCCGTCGAGGAAGGAGCCCGGTCCGGCGGCGGCGAGAGCTGCGGGCAGCGCTGTCCAGTCGTCCGCGGGCACGCCGGTGTGGCGGTAGATCCCGTGCCCGACTCGCTCGAGGGCGCCGCGCTGGGCCAGCTTGCGGACCTGGTCCGCAGACACGCCGGCGTCATCGGCCTAGCGGGTGGTGACCACGCCGTGATGTTCGGTCGCGATCTCCCACAGGTCGTGTCGGTACGTCACTCTGCCTCCTCGCGGGCCCTGACGGCTGGCGCTGAATGGCCGCCCCGGGCGGGGTAGATGCGCCGACGCTGCAATTCCGTACCGAAATCAACCCGGTATCGCCAGGGTTACCGTCGAAACCGTGCCGTTTACCGGCACGGTACAGCGTTCTGCTCCCAGCCGGCCCGCGACCGGGGAGTCAGTTCAGACTGGGCCTGCAGAAGTTCACCGCAGCAGCGATCGCGGCGCGGCTACTGTCGGCGCCGTGTAACTAACTCGGGGCCCAGTCTGTTTGCGCTCCAATCCCAGCCTTCGCGCGCCCGGGGTGCGCTGGGTGTGACGCTGCGCTGTGGTGCGCCGGGCTCGTCCTCCTCGCTGGATGCCAGGGGGGCGCGGCCCCCGTTGGGGCCCAGAGGACGCCCGCCCCGATCGGAACCGCTCTACCGGGGTCGGGATCGGAGTCAACCTCCTCACCGGTCTCGAGCACGTCGGAGGCGACCTTGTCGGATCAGAGCTCCGCCGGTATCTCCGACAACTACGACGAGGACGGTCTCTTGGCGTTCGCCGGCGGCAAGGTCGCCTACGTCACCTTCGAGCGGGTCGGTCGGCGGCCAGAAGCCGTCGCTGGTCAGGATGCGCCCGCACGGTTCGAGGTGGCCGAGGCGCGTCGGGAAGGACCACTGCTCCCCGTGGGTCCGGCGATCAGCGAAGGCAGGACAGGATGGGTGAAAGGGTGCGACGGCACGGTGGACAGCGTGCCGCCGGTGCGCTGTGCCGCAGTGGGCGCTGCGGCGATGTCGACTGTCATGGGGCGAGGGTGATCGCGGCGTGGACGAGCTTGTCGAGCGTCCCGTGCCAGGTCGGCGCGAGCTGCGCGAGGGCGCCTGCCGGGCTGCTCGGGTCGTGTCCGGTGCCGGGGGCGCGAGCTGGGGCAGGCCGCTCAGGGCGCCGAGGACCAGCGTACTGGCGACGTCGTCGTCGATGACGAGGACGTGTCCGGCGCCGTAGGAGAGGCGGCCGGCGAGGTCGGTGAGAACGGCGAGGCCGCTGCGGGTGGGCCCGCCGCCGCGCGATGCCGCGTTGTTAGGTCCAGCCCGGCCCGGACGAGGCGCCCGAGCAGTATCGCGGTCGGGTCCGGCAGGTCGACGACATGGTCGGCGTCAAGCTCGAGCAAGACGTACCCGTTCACGGAGAGTGGGATGCCGACTGCCGAGTAGGACCAACGTGGATACGCCCTCGTCGTGGTGGGTGAGCAGGCCGGCAGGCAGGACCGCGTCGTGCTCGTTCGCACTTGGCCAGCATCGGGGTGAGATGCTCAGGCAGCGGCTGCCACTCGTATGGCAGGACCGGCCCGCACGACATCGTCGAGGTCCGCGGGTCCACACGGCGGTCTGTTCAGGCAAGGACCAGGTCCGTATGGCGGACGGCCCCCGCATGGACTGCAGCAGCCTCTACTGGGCGCCAACCTCCACGTAGGCCGGGTCGGTAGTGGTCGGCAGTGGGGTCCGCCGGGTCGAGTGCCCGACCCACCACTGGTGGGGGCCGCCGTGCGCGTCGAGCCACCGCTGGCACTCGTCCCCGGTGGAGGTGGCGAGGTCAGTAAACCCGCGGGACCTCCGGTCAGTGTCCGGGTCAGCGCCGGCCGCCGCCTAGGGGTGGCAGTCGCAACCGCGGATGGGTGGTCAGGAGACGACGTCTGCAGCATGGGGGTGTAGCATTGCGGACGGGACGACCCGCCGGTGCCCTCTTGCACCTCTCGGCTCCGACTGCGTGGCGGGCGAGGCGGGGGTCATTTCAGGATCAGGCGGCGGCCGCAAGGTCGGGCAGGTTCGCGCCCCAGGTGGGGTCAGTGGCCGTTCGCGACATCCCCAGCTTGGTAGCTGCTCACAACCCTGCTCACGACAGGGTCCATTTGCGCCTTACGTGAGACCGGATAGCCGATGTCGAGTCGGTCGATGTCACCGTCGCCGACGGTGTAGCGGCTGTACCAGATCTGGCCGCCTCTGTCGGTGCCCGACAGCACAAACCAGTTCGTTCCCTGAGCTTGGTACGTGATGGTCGTATCCCCACTGGCGGCGATCTCGGACGTGACCCCGTCCCGCACCTCGGCGAGCGAGCACGTGGCGAGCGTCGAGCCCGGCGGCGGCTGCTTGTAGCAGTCGAGACCAATATTGTGCGATCCCGAGCCTTGAATGCCGGCGAGCCCGTCCAGTGAGGTGAAGCCGCGCCCGTCCCCGTTGGCCGCCTCGTCGCCTTCTACCCAAGACGCGGGCACGTCGAAGGAGAATCCGAACCGCGGGTTGGTGTAGCGCCGGTAGGTGATCGTCGAAGCGGGTGGAACGGCGAGGGCTGGGGCGATGAGGATGGTGTAGTCGGGGGTGCTGGCACCGCCGAGGCTGGCCAGGTCGTCATACAGCTCTCGCAGGCCGCTGACGAGGAGGTTGACGGCCGTCAGCACGAGCGAAACCACGCTGGCAATCGCGCCCACGACGATCGAGACCAGCAGTCCGCCGGTACTGAGGAGGACGGCCTCGCCGACCTTGGGTGCGCACGCCAGGCCGAACTTCAGCAGCGCGGTCGTGACCCCTGCGGTGACCGGGCCGTTCGTCAGGTCTCCGGCGGCCTTACCGCAGGCGCGCAACGCCTCGTACACGTCGTCGTCGGCCGATCCGGAGAACACGGCAAGGACCCGCGGGCCGATGCTGGCGGCACCCTTGCCGAGGGCGGTGTACGTCGTCTTGACGACCGTGCCGTACACGTCCAGGCCGAAGAAGAGTGCCTGGACCAGCCACGCCTCGCTCGAGATTCGCGCGTGGATCTCTTCAGGTCGACCTGGTCGGTCCGACGGCAGGACAAGGGTCAGGGTGTCCCCGCCGTCGACGATGCGGGCCTTGACCCCTGGCGTGCCGGCCACCGCGGTCCCGAGCGCGCGGGCAACGGTGTCGGTGCTGAATGAGCGCGTGCTTCCGTCCTTGACCGCCCAGGTCTGGGGGTAGGTAATCTCCGTGAAGGTGCGCCGGTTGTTGGCCACCTTGACGACCGTCTGGCCGTTCTCCCGGCCGAAGCACCACTTCACGCTGTCTCCGCCGTTGCTGGTGACGCGGACACCGCGCGAGCGTGCGCCCGTCTCGTCTCCGCACGACGGCTGAGCGACGCCGGCCCGTCCGGTGAGGTAGCCGCGGATCCGGGCGGTCGCTGCTTCGGCGGTCTTCTGGACGTCGATGGCGGCGAGGAACCCGCCGGAGAAGTGGTCGACGGACGCGACGACCTGGGCGGCGCCGGGCGACCATGTGGTGGGGACGGCCCGCCAGCCGCCGTGCCCGTCCTGCCACAAGACCATGGGGCGCAGCGTCGCTGACAGGGACGCAGGCGCCGGGAAGGTCACTGTTGCGGCCGTGGTCGGCTCGGCGGCTACGGCTACGGTCGTCAGTGCGGTCAAGGCGACGACCCCCGCAGGCGGGTTGAACCCGGTCAGGGGCTGCTGGGAGACGGTGACCGTTGTATCGGCAGGCACGGCTCCGGCGGGGATGGTGACGGTGACGCCGCCGCCCGTCCCGACGATGGAGGTGGCACGTGAGGGGGACATCGACGCGGGTGTCCGCGATGCGTCGTGCCCGGCGGTGCCGGGGATCAGCGAACATGAGGTCACCAGGGCCAGCAGGGCCAGTACGGTGACTGCGGTCAGCAGAAGGGATTGCAGGCGCAGCCAGGAACGCGAGAACGGGCGGCGGGACGCGCGGCGGTGGGCGGCGGCTTCACGGGCGCTCACGGGTCGGGGCCTCCTCAGGAACGGGGCGGCCAGC
>JBKJOO010000264.1:0-11478 GCA_046595615.1 Mycobacteriales bacterium
CAGGAGTTCTGGATCCAGCACAAGCGTGCGGGCGCGGGCGCGGGCGGGGGGAGCGGGGCCAACCTGGGGGGTTGGTCCGGTGGTCGAGCGCGAACGCGTCGAGGTCCGGATCGGCGCCGACGCCGATGAAGGTGTGGCGCGCTGATGCGGGACCGGGACCTGTGGACAGCCGTCGTCACGCCGCGGCGATTTCTGGCACCGTCAGTCTGCGTGAGCAGCATCAAGATCCCAGCTGTTCCTGCATGCCTGGGCGTGGCCGGCGTCGAGGCTGCTCGGGACTGGACCACGGATCGCTATGGGCGCGGCAGCCTGCTCAGCAAGCGGTGAGGTGGGGCCGACCGGCGCCTCGCGCTCGCGCCGGTCGGCGGGAGAGCGGTCACGACTTCCGGCCGATCGCTGGTGGCGGCTGTCGACTCGATGAGCCGCCGGGCATGCTGATCTCCGTAGGCGACCATGGGGCCGGTGAACCGTCTCCTGGCCGGCTGCCTGCACACCGGGCAGGGGGTCCAGCGTGGCGCCGTGCCCATGGGGCGGTTGACCTCCGTGAGACCGTCCGCGTCGCACAGGTACTGATAGGTGACCACATCGACCTCCCTTCGTTGGTGCGGACCGTCGGGCCGGATGATGCAGGGCACGCCAGTCGCGATCGGCTTGGTCACCAGGGGTACGGCGCCCACTGTGTGTGCTCGCTCCAGCGGGACATGGGCACGTCCATGCCGCCCTCGACCTGTGCAGGGCCCGCAGCTGAGGGTCGGATGTCAATGTCGAAGATCGCCCGCGGCAGATAGACCGTGGCGCAGGCATTTGGGATATCGACGACACCTGACAGGCGCCCCTCGATCGGCGCAGAGCCCAAAATCATGTACGCCTGAATGTCGCTGTACCCAAACTTCTTCAGGTAGTCGATGGCGTGCAGGCAGGCTCGCTGGTAGGCCAGGAACGGATCCAGATAGCGCTGTTCACCGGTGAGCGTCACCGACGTTCCGGAGAAGGCGAGCCACTCGCTGTAGAGCGGATCGGTGATGCCTGGCATGAAGATGGCGTTTTCGCTGACGCCGTAGGTCTGCATTCCCCCCTTGATCACGTCGACACCGAGGACCATGTAGCCACCCATCTCGATGGCCCCGCAGAAGGTGATTTCACCATCGCCCTGCGAAAAGTGCAGGTCGCCGAACGACAGGTTTGCCCCATCCACGAACACTGGGTAGAAAACCCGAGTGCCTTTGGTGAAGTTCTTGATGTCTTGGTTGCCGCCGTTCTCGCGAGGTGGCGCCGTCCGAGCCGCCTCGTTGGCGGCACGATCGAACGCCGACCCCGACAAGGACCCGAGGATGGCGCTGTCGGGGTTCGGTGGGAGCGCCAAGGGTGGCACCCGGTCGGGGTTGGTGGCGATGAGGTCAGTCTCCCGCTTGGTCCACGTGGCCAGGAGCTCAGCCGACGGCGCGGTGCCCATCAGCCCCGGGTGCACGATGCCCGTGTAGGAGACGCCCGGGATGTGACGTGACGTGGCCACCCCTCCCCGGAAGTCCCAGATGACCTTGTAGGCATCCGGGAACTGGTCGACCAGGAAACCGCCACCGTTTTCCTTCGGGAACACGCCGGTGTAGCCCCAACCCTGCCCAGAGATGCCATCGGTGTTGTCTTCGTCGCAGGGGCCGATATCCAGAATGTCCACGACCAGGAGGTCGCCGGGCTTGGCTCCTTCGACGCGGAAGGGCCCGCTCAGGACGTGGACCCCCGCCAGTGGGGCGTCGCGAACGTCATCGGCAGAGTCGTTGTTGCGGATGGCGCCGTCGAACCACTCTCGGCAGTCCGCCCGGAATGTGTCGCCGGGCTTGACCGTCACGTTGGCGGGCACGTCGGGGTGCCAACGGTTGTGCCCGACGTACTGCTGGTTCGTGAAGGACTTCGTGTTGTCTAACGGAAACAGATTCTTGGGCATAGCCCATCCTTCGTCTCGGTCGAACGCTGTGGATGTGTGGTCGGCTCGGCCAAGCCGGCCTGGGCACCGTGATGCCCCGAGGTGTCGTCCTGGGCTGGCGCATCCGGACGAAAAGCGCACCGAGCACGACCACTGCAAAGACCGCCAGGATCGTCGCGAAGGTGCTGGCCCCGGTGAAGTCGAGGTGACCCGTCAACAGCAGGAAGGCCGCAAGCATCGTGCCGTTGAGAAAGAAGATGGCTCCGACGTACAAGCGCCCGACAGCCGCCATGTGGCTCCCCCTTTCGGGTAGCACCGGGGGGCACAGAGCCGCGCGGCCCAGCCCACGCGCCACTGATCAGTGAGCTGCCAGGCGAGCGTGCTCCTGCGAGAGGGCTCGGTCAAGGGATCGTCAGGTCTGGTGATCATCAGGACATCGGTGCGCGACACGCCGGCGAGTCCCCGCAGCAAAGTCCTGTTGATCATGGGAAACGGGGCCCGCGAGGCGGGTGCCCTCCTGGCGCGGTTTGACCGCTGACGTATCAGGCCCCCGCCGCGGCGATCTAGCTTCCCAGGGGGCCACTGGTCGGCGCTGCGGCGACGACGAGGCGAACGGGCGGGTGCGTTGACGAACTTCGTGATCAGGAATCAGACGCCGCAGCACATCGAGCTGCACGGCGTGGACGACGTCGACATCCTCAAGCTCTCCCCGCTGCAGGTCCGCCGGCTCGGTAGCCATCCCACCCGGCTGTACGGCGATGCGGCCACGGCTGCCCGGCAGGATCAGGCGGTCGACTGGGAGCCCGAGCCGACCCGGAGCATGATCGTGCGGGTCGCGTCAGTGTTCGCTGCCATCGGCATGCTCGCCGGACTCGTTGCCGTCGGGGCGCTGCTGGGGCGCAATGTCTCCGCGGCGATGGGGGTAGCCGGCTTCGCCTCCCTGTGCCTGCTGGCTGCGGCGCTGGCGATCCGGCGCGCCCGAGGAACCTTGTTGCACGGTGCGGACAGGCTGGATCGCGAGCTCGAGCCGGCCCGGGAGGCAGCCGGGTTCGTCGAGTTGCTGCGCGACCTGGTGATCTCCTCGTTCCAGTACTCCGCGCTGGTGGTGCTGGTCGTCGTCGGCGTCTCGGCGCCGGCCGCCGCCCTGTACTTCGGCACGGATCTCTCCCAAGCCGTCACGTTCGACGGCGTGCAGCCCAGCGTCACCGGCGGTGACGTCGCGCACCACGTGCTGGTCGTCCGGAGTCTGCAGCTCGTGCTGGTGATCCTGGTATCGCTCGTCCCCGCGCTGATGTACTTCCAGTTCGACCGGGAGAAGCTGACCACGCTGGTCGATCGATGGCTGCATGTGATCTTCCGCCTCGACCCGACGCTGCGCACGATTGCCGACGTGGACGCAAAGTACGGCCGGCGGGTCGAGGAGTTCCTGGGCGCCTCGCTCGGCCTCGGGGTCGACACGACCAGGCAGCGCCTGCGTGATCGCTCGCCGGTCGTCCTGTCGACACTGCTCATCGCGATCGGTTGGATCGTCGTGGTGCTGAGTGTGCCGACCAACGGACCGGACGGCGCGCCGGCCACCGTGCCCGAGATGTTCCACCCACAGCTGACGCCGGTCACGATGGCGTTCCTGGGCGCGTATTTCCTGTCGGTCCAGGTGGCCCTGCGGGGCTTCGTCCGCGGCGACCTCAAGCCAAAGACCTACAACGTGATCACCGTGCGGATCCTGATGGCCGTCGTGCTCGCCTGGTCCGTCCAAGGGATCATCGGCGACGGTCCGAGCACGCTGGCCCTGTCGTTCCTGGCCGGCGTGGTTCCCAACACCGTGCTGCTGAGCATCCGCACCCTCGCCGGGAGCAAGGCCACGACCGATGACGAGCTGGACCGGCGCTCACCGCTGACCCAGATCGATGAGATCGACGTCTACGAGCGGACCCGGCTGGAGGAGGAGGGCATCACGAGCGTCCAGGCGCTGGCCCGGCACGACCTGGTGGACCTGATGCTCAGTTCGCGGATCCCCGCTCCCCGCTTGATCGACTGGGTCGACCAGGCGATGCTCCAGCAGCACACCACTGCTGAGCTCACCATGGCGTTGCGCGCCAACGGGGTGCGGTCCGCCACCGACCTGCTGCAGGTCTGCGCGCACGAGGGCGCCCTCGCTGAGCTGACCAAGGCGCTCGACGGACGGTGCAGCCCGACCCTGCTTCGGGTCGTGCTCGCCAAGGACGAGTGGCTGACCTACGTCACGAACTGGCGGCAGCACGAGGACGCCCAGGCGAGCAAGGTCGTCGTCTACCACGCTGACCGGTCCGCCGCCCTTTCGCTCGATCTCGCCGCGCACATCCACCGGCAACCCACCGCGACCGCCGCGGAGCCGCGCCCACTGAGCGACACCCTCACGACCGGGAGGCACCATGTCCGAGCCCGTTGACGTCCCTGCCGAACTGCCGGGCCTGATCCCGCCAGCGCGTACGCCGGGGCAGGCATCCGCCGCGCCGCCGCCCCCCCCGATCGGGTTACGCGCCGACCTCGTGCTCGAAGGCGGCGGCGTCAAGGGCATCGGCCTGGCCGGCGCGGTGATCGAACTCGACGCGGCCGGCTACCACTTCCCGCGGGTCGCGGGGACGAGCGCCGGCGCCATCGCGGCGGCCCTCGTCGCTGCGTTGAACGCCGCCGGCCGGCCATTGAGCCAGCTCAACGACATCCTTGCGACGGTGGACTACCCGAAGTTCATGGACGCGGGCCGGCTCGAGGCCGCGACGCACCTGGCGATGCACATGGGGCTCTACGACGGTCGCTACCTCACCGACTGGCTCGGCGATGCGCTGAAGACCATCGGGGTGACGACGTTCGGCCAACTGCGGCTCGAGGACCCGGGCGCCGACAGCCGCTGGGCGCCGAGCCAGCGGTACAGCCTGGTGGTGCACACCGCCGACATCACCCGGGGTCGCTGCGTCCGGCTGCCGTGGGACTACCCGGCGTACGGCAAGGACGGCATCGACGATCTGCTCATCGTGGACGCGGTCCGGGCCTCGATGTCGATCCCGTTCTTCTTCGAGCCGGTCCGCTTCCACGCCCCGGCCGGCGACGTCGACGGGATCCACTACGACGCAGCAAAGATCACCTGGGTGGACGGCGGGCTGCTGGCCAACTTCCCGGTCGAGGTGTTCGACCGGACCGACGGCAGCCCGTCCCGGTGGCCCACCATCGGCCTGAAGCTGTCGGCCCGCGAGACGACGATCGCGGCCGGACGCGACGTGACCAACGTCGTCGCCGAGGGCATCGCCTGCCTGCACACCCTGCTCGACAATGCCGACCGCTATTACCTCAGCTCGGACAAGGCGGCGCGCACCATCTTCATCGACAACGCCGGGGTCAACTCGACCGACTTCCACCTCGACGGGTCGGCCCAGGCCCGGCTGCTGGCCAACGGCAGGGCGGCCGCACGGCAATGGCTCGCCGCCACGAGCCAGCCGCCGGTCACCGTCCCGCAGCCGTAAGTAGGCCGCCCCCTCAGCGCGGACGTCCCGAGGCCGACCAAGCCCCCGGCCCCGGCGCGTGCGGGCCCCGCAGCAGGTCGGCGCGGGCCGACCAATCGGGGCGCCCGACCGGCTCGGCGGCTGTCGCGGCCGAGCGGGTCGCCAGGACCGCGACGAGCGCGGCGAGCTCCTCCGGGGAGGCCTCGCCACCGACGATCCGGAGCAGCGGCCGCTTCGCCGGGGCGGGCTCGGTCACAGTGGGATGTTCCCGTGCTTTTTCGGCGGCAGCGTCTGCCGCTTGCCGGCGAGCAGGCGCAGGGCCTTGGCAATCTCCCGGCGGGTCTGCGACGGCTCGATGACCGCGTCGACGAAGCCCCGCTCCGCGGCGATGTACGGCGTCGCGAAGGTGTCCTCGTACTGCTGGATGAACGCCGCGCGGGCTGCGTCGGGATCGTCGGAAGCGGCAATCGCCTTGCGCTGGATGATGTTGACGGCGCCCTGAGCCCCGACGACGGCGACCTGCGCGGTCGGCCAGGCCAGGTTGACGTCGGCCCCGAGGTGCTTGCTTCCCATCACGACGTACGCCCCGCCGTACGCCTTGCGGGTGATGACCGTGATCTTCGGGACGGTCGCCTCGGAGTAGGCGTAGAGCAACTTGGCGCCGCGCCGGATGATGCCGGCGTGCTCCTGGCTGACGCCGGGCAGGAAGCCCGGGACGTCGCAGAAGGTGAGCACCGGGATGTTGAATGCGTCGCAGGTGCGCACGAAGCGGGCTGCCTTCTCGGACGCGTCGATGTCGAGGGTGCCCGCAAAATGCAACGGGTTGTTGCCGACGACCCCCACGCTGCGACCCTCGATCCGGCCGAAGCCGCAGGTCATGTTCTGCGCCCAGAGCGCCTGCACCTCGAGGAAGTCGCCGTCGTCCAGGACCGCCTCGATGACGGTGTGCATGTCGTACGGCGCGTTGTTGCTGTCCGGGATGAACGTGTCGAGCAGCGTCAGCGGCTCCTCGGACAGGGCGTCGCCGGCCGCGAAGACCGGGGGGTTGGACAGGTTGTTGCTCGGCAGGTAGGACAGCAGCGCCTTGGCCAGCTCGAGCGCGTCGTCCTCGTCGTGGCTCATGAAGTGCGCGACGCCGCTCTTTGAGTTGTGCGCGCGGGCACCGCCGAGGTCTTCGATCGAGATGTCCTCGCCGGTCACGGTCTTGATGACATCCGGCCCGGTGATCATCATCGCCGAGGCGCCGTCGACCATCAGGTTGAAGTCGGTCAGGGCCGGCGAGTAGACGTGGCCACCGGCGCAGTTGCCCAGGATCAGCGAAATCTGCGGGACCACCCCGGAGGCCATCGTGTTGCGGTAGAAGATGTCGCCGTACAGCGCCAGGCCCATGATCCCTTCCTGGATCCGCGCGCCGCTCCCCTCGTTCATCCCGACGACCGGGCAGCCGGTCTTGAGCGCCAGGTCCATCACCTTGACGATCTTCTGGCCGTAGACCTCACCGAGGGCGCCGCCGAAGACCATGGCGTCCTGGCTGAAGATGCACACCGGGCGCCCGTCGACGGTGCCGAAGCCGGTGATGACGCCGTCGCCGATCGGCTGTTTGTCGTCCAGACCGAAGTCGCGGGCCCGGTGCCGGGCGAGCGCGTCGGTCTCGGTGAAGCTGCCCTCGTCGAGAAAGGCCTCGATCCGTTCGCGCGCCGTGCGCTGGCCTTTGGCGTGCCGTTTGGTCAGCGCCGCCTCGGTGCCGGGGTGCCGCGCCTGCTCGGCGCGGCGGCGGAGCTCGGCGAGCTTGCCCGCAGTCGTGTGGACGTCGGGGCCCGCGGCTTGGTCGGACGGTGGGGCAACGGGCTCGGCGGTCACGCGGCGCAGGCTACCGGGGCACGATGGCGGGATGTACGACGACCTGGACCGCCCGCCGCTCCGCGCCCGCGCCCTCGACCGGGCCCTGTCCGGCGACGGCTGGCGGGTGGAGGTGCTTGCCGAGACCGACTCGACCAACGCCGTTGTCGCCGAACGCGCCCGGGTCGGTGAGCCGGCCGGGCTCGTGGTGGTCGCCGAGTCGCAGACGGCTGGCCGGGGCCGGCTGGACCGCAGTTGGGTGTCGCCGCCCCGGGCCGGGCTGACCTTCTCGGTGCTGCTCCGCCCCGAGCCGCCGTTGCTGGCCTGGCAGAGCCTGCTCGGCGGGGTGGCCGTCGCTCGGGCCGTCCGCGAGGTCGCCGAGGTCGACGCGGTGCTGAAGTGGCCCAACGACGTGCTCGTCGATGGCAAGAAGCTGTGCGGGCTGCTCGCCGAGGTGCCGGTCAGCGGCGCGGTCGTCCTGGGGATCGGGCTCAACGTGACGACCCGCGCCGACGAGTTGCCGCATGACGGCGCCACGTCCCTGCGGCTCGTCGGCGCCGCGACCGTCGATCGCGAGCCGTTGCTCAAGGCGATGCTGCGCCATCTGGCCCGGCCCGCCGGCCCGGGCGACTACCGCGCGCTGTGTTCGACGATCGGCCGTCGTGTCCGCCTTGCGTTGCCCGGCGGGGCAACCATGGAAGGCATCGCGGACGACATCGACACCGGCGGTCGGCTGATTGTCGACGGCACGGCGTACGCCGCGGGCGACGTGGTGCACCTGCGCTGACATCATCGCGCCATGGCCTATTCCGCGAAGCTGCTGTCGGAGGGCGAGGATGTCGTCCTCGACATGCACCCGCACTGGAAGCGCCTCGTCCTGCCGCTGCTGTCGCTGGTGGTCGTCCTCGCGCTGGCCGGCTACCTGCTCGCGGTCGTCGGTGACGGCCGTCTGCAGGTGGTGGTAGCCGTCGCAGCGGTGGTCCTGCTCGTCGCGTTCACCGTCGTGCCGTTCCTGCGGTGGCGCACCACACTGTTCGTCGTCACGAACCGCCGGGTCGTGGTGCGCACCGGCGTCCTGGCCAGGCAGGGTCGCGACGTACCGCTGTCCCGGATCAACGACATCACCTTCAGCCACTCGTTGTTCGAGCGGATCCTTGGCTGCGGCACGCTGGTGGTCGAGTCGGCGGGGGAGCGCGGTCAGGTCGTGCTCACCGAGGTGCCCAACGTCGAGCAGGTGCAGCGCACGCTCTACGACCTGGTCGAGCAGGTCTCCTAACTCTCGGCGAGCTCGCCCTCGACGACCTTCGCCGGGTCGTACGGCGGCCAGTCCCCCTGCGGCGCCCGGACGGTGTCATAGCGCAAGCCCTCGACCCGGCCGCCAGCCCGCTCACCGGGCCCGCCCGCATTGACGCCGATGCAGGTCAGCACACCGCCCAGGCCGGCGACGATGCAGCCGACAACTGCCGGCGCGCCACGCGGCAGCACGGTGGCGGAGAGCAGGAAGATGCCCGCCGAACTGCCCCGGAAGACGAAGTACGCCTTGTGCCGCCCGTTCACCACCTCGACGGTACGCCGGGACAGTGGCTTCGGCACCCCCAGACGATGAGCCGTCCCCCTACGCTGCGCGCGTGGGCCATGCCGAGGACCTGGACCGGGCCCTGCTCGGCGAGCCGGTCACCCTGACCCGGCTCGACGTGGTCGCGCTGTCGGGCGTGCCGCTGGACCGGGCCCACGCGGTGTGGTCGGCACTGGGGTTCCCCGCCCTCGCCGATGACGAGGTGGCCTTCACCGCCGCCGATGTCCGCGCGCTGCAGACGGCGATGGCGATGCAGGCAAGCGGCGTCATCGACCCCGACACGCTGCTCGTGTTGGCCCGGGCGATGGGGCAGGGGCTGGCCCGGCTGGCCGAGGCGCAGGTCGACATCTTCCGCACCCTTACCGGCGGGATGACCGTCGAGCAGGCCACCGAGGCGACGCTTGCGTCGGCGGCGGCGACCCTGCCGCAGCTGGAGGAGTTGGTGCTGTTCGTCTGGCGCCGGCAGTTCGCGGCAGCCACCGCGCGGTCCTTCGCATCGGCCAAGAAGGACGGCCAGCCGGTCCTGGCTGTCGGCTTCGTCGACCTCGTCGACTTCACCGGTTCGACCCGCCGCTGGTCCACGACCGAGCTCGAGCGCACCTTGGAGCGGTTCGAACGGGACACTTCGCTGCGGGTGGCGGCGGTCGGTGGCCGGGTCATCAAGACCCTTGGCGACGCTGTCCTCTACGCCACCGATGACCTCGCGCACGCGGTCGAGGTGGCCCTGTCGACGGTCGAGGCGCACGAGGTCGACGATGACCTGCCGGCGGCGCGCGCCGGGGTGGCCATCGGTCCGGTGCTCGTGCGGCTCGGCGACGTCTACGGCCAGCCGGTCAACCTCGCCAGCCGGCTCACTGACGAGGCCCGCCCGGGCACCGTCCTGCTCGACGACACCGCCGCCATCGCCTTGGCCACCGACCCGGCGTACGTCGTGAAGGGGTTGCGGCGGCGGTCGGTGCGCGGCTACCGGTCGCTGACGCCGCATCTGCTGCGGCGGGCCTAGGGTTATGAGACGAGCGCCGCACGCTCGGCGGCGTCCGGATTGCCGACGAACACCCAGCGCCGGTAGGCCAGGAAACGGAAGACCGTCGCGAAGGCGGTGCCGATGATCGCGGCGACATTGAGGGCGACCTGACCCGTCAGCCCGAGCAGGTAGTGCGTGACGCCGACCGGCACGAGGGTGATGACCAGGCCGACGACGTTGATCGCGGCGTAGACGGTGAGGTCGCGTCGCTGTGCGCCGGAATCGGAGACGCGGTGCGCAAAGGACCAAAGCCGGTTGCCGACGTAGGAGACAGTCGTCGCGACCACCGTCGACATCGCCTTGGAGGTCAGCGGCCCCAGCCCGAGGCCGAAGTGCAGCAGGTTGAACAACCCGAGGTCCAGCACGAAGCAGAAACCGCCGACCACCACGAACTTCACCAGTTCGGCGACCATCGGCCGGAGGCGGTCGATGAGTCCAGGAGACGACGCCGGGGCCGGGGACACGGACACACCGAGCAGCGTAGCGGCGGACCGTGCGAGCATGCCGCCGTGACCTGGGTCGACCTCGACGGTGCTGTGAACGTTCGCGATGTCGGCGGTCTGCCGACCGTCGACGGGCGGACGACCAGATCGGGCGTGCTGCTGCGCTCGGACAACCTGCAGGACCTGTCCGAGGCCGACGTCCAGCTGCTCGTCGAGCAGCTCGGGCTGCGGACGGTGCTCGACCTGCGCACCGACGGTGAGGTCGACCTCGAGGGTCCCGGCCCGTTGCGGGCGCGCCCCGAGGTCGCCCACCACCATCTGACGCTCATCCCGCACGGCTTCGACGGGCGGGCCGAGGTCACCAGGGCGATCCCGGACGAGGACGCACCCGCGCACTCGATGGCGCACTTCTACGTGGACTACGTCCGGGACGCCCCAGCCAATGTGGCCACGGCGCTGCGGGTGCTGGCCGATCCGGCCAGCCGACTGTCGGTCGTGCACTGCGCGGCCGGCAAGGACCGCACCGGGGTCATCGTCGCGCTGGCGCTGTCGCTGGCCGGGGTCACCCGCGACGCGGTCGTGGCCGACTACGCCTTGAGTGGCGAGCGCATCGGTGCGGTGCGTGACCGACTGGTTGCCTCACCGACCTACGCGGCGGACGTCGGTCCGCGTTCGCTGGACTCGATGCGGCCGCACGCCGACAACATGGAGCGCTTCCTGGACGCGGTCGACCGCGACTACGGCGGGCCACACGGCCTGGCGATGGCGCTCCATGTCGACGAGGAGACCGTCGACCGGCTCCGTGCCCGGCTGCTGCACTGACCTGCCGCCCCACTAGCCTCGCCGCGTGACGGTGCGCGGTGCAATGGGGCTGCCCGTCGTCGGCATGGTCGGCGGTGGTCAGCTGTCCCGGATGACCCATCAGGCGTCGATCTCACTCGGGTTGTCCCTGCGGGTGCTCGCCGACGCCACCCACGACAGCGCTGCCCTGGTCGCCCAGGGCGTCTCACTCGGTGACCACACGTCGCTGGCCGACCTGACCGCCTTCGCCGCCGGCTGCGAGGTGGTGACGTTCGACCACGAGCACGTGCCCGGCGGACTGGTCGAGGCGCTCGAGGCGGCTGGGGTGCATGTGTACCCAGGCTCGTCCGCGCTCCGGCATGCGCAGGACAAGCTGGTCATGCGCGAGCGTCTCGCCG
>JBKJOO010000331.1:0-3653 GCA_046595615.1 Mycobacteriales bacterium
GAGTGACCTCCTGCGGTCCGGCCTTGTAGAGGCCGTACTCGTCCGCGGTGTAGCCGGCGGCGATCGCGCCCTTCCCGATGTACTCCTTGGCGAGAGTCCGCGACAGGTCCCGGACTCCGGCGTCGACGTTGAGGTTGCGCGGCCACAGGTAGAGGATCTCGTCGTCGTACAGCACCGGGACCGACGGGCCGTACTCGTGCAGGTCCAGCACGAGGTCCGGCCCGATGTCGCGCAACACCACGGACAGCGCGCGGGCCTCGGCCGACGTCAGGGCGAGGTGGTCGCGGTTGATGTCGATGCCCTGGGAGTTCTCACGGTCGTTGATCGCGCGCCCGTCGGGGTTGGCGCTCGGCACCACGAGGACGGTCTGCTCGGCGAGCTGCGCCAGCAGCGTCTTGTCGTCGGTGAAGGCCAGGTCGCGCAGCAGCGCCAACCCGGTCTCACGGCCGGCCGGTTCGTTGCCGTGCTGGCTGCAGACGAACATCGTGGTGGGCTTCTTGGTGGATCCAGGGCGCGGGTTGCCGATCGTGACCAGGTGCAGCGGCCGGCCCTGCTCGGTCTTGCCGATGGTCTCCAGCCGGACCCGCTTGGAGCGCTTGGCGACCTCCTTGAGGAACGCCAGCTCCTCGTCGTGGGTCGTCCAGGAGGCGCCGCCGCGCTTCTCGAAACCGGTGCGCGGCGCCGAGGCGGGAACGCCTGCGGTGGCCGCCGAGGCAGCTGCTGGGACAACGAGGGCACTACCCGCGAGAGCGAGGAACTGGCGACGGTCCATGCGTGCAGACTTCGCCGTCGGCCGGTGCGCTCCTGCTCAGCCGGCCGCAGCGACGCGGGTCGGCAGCACTCGATCGGTGGACCGATCCGTCGCCCGCTTGACCATGACGAGCAACCCGAACGCGATCGCGGCACACAGCAGGTCGAAGGGGTACTCCGACCGCAGCACCTCACTGCCCCCAGGGCGCACCACCACCATCAGCAGCAGCCCGAGCCAGACCAGGGCGTCGACCGTGCGCCGGCCTGCGCCGCCGACCGCGACGAGGGCCAGCCCGGGAAGCAGGTACCACGGGTGGAAGACCGGGCCGAGCACCGCGACGGCCACCATCGCCAGGCCGCAGCGCACCAGGACGTCATCGACGCCACGCACTGGTCGGAGCAGCAGCTGGGCACACAGGAAGGCAGCGAGCAGCAGCCCAGCGAGGTGCACGACGGACTCAGCACGCTCGGCCGCGACCAACCCACCGAAGCGGCCGACCACCTCGCCGACCGGGGTGCCGATCATGGAGGTCACGGACAGCCGCGAACCGTGGGAGGTGGAGGCGCCGATGGCGGTGAGCCAGGTGAAGCCGTAGCCGGAGAGCAGCGACAGCAGGCTGAGGACACCCGCCCCGACCGCGCCGACCGCCGCGAAGGCCCCCACCAGAGTGGCCACCCGTCCGTCCCGCCGACGGGCCACCCACACCACGGCCACGAACGGCAGCGCGACGATCGCGGTCACCTTGACCGCAGCCGCCAACGCCACGAGCACGGCACCGAGCAGCGGGCGTCGCCCGAGCGCGAGGGCGAAGGCGGCCAGCACCAGCGGGATGATGTAGACCTCGTTGTGCAGCCCGCTCAACAGGTGCACCAGGACCAGCGGGTTGAGGACCGCGAGCCAGGTGGCCCGAGCCGGGTCCACCCCGACCGCCTGCGCGACCCGCCGCACCAGCACCGCAAGGGCAACCAGCGAGGCAATCGCGAGGATTCGCATGACGACGACGCCGAGCAGGACACCGCCGCCGCTCACCCGGCCGGTCTGCTCGGCGATGAACAGGAAAGCCGGCCCGTACGGCGCCGGCGTGAGCCACCAGGTCGTGCTCACCGCGTCGAGCAACGGGCCGGGCAGGTAGGCAGGGCCCATCGTGTAGGGGTCCAGGCCCGACAGGGCCAACTGCCCCTGGGCGAGGTAGCTGTAGATGTCGCGGCTCGCGAGCGGCAGACCCACCACGAGCGGGGCGCCCCACACCGCCGCGACGCGCCAGAGCCAGGCGGTCGGCGGCGCGTCGTGCGGGGTCATCCGCCGGCCGAGCTGCAGCCAGGCCGTCGCCAGCGCCACGATGCCGGCGAAGAAGGTGACGGTCGCGAGTGAGTGGCCGAGGTAGGACGTGCGGAACCACCCCAACACCGGGATGTCGTCGAGCGGACCCGGGGCGCGGTAGGGACCGCGACCCCACGACGCGATGGTCAGCAGCACCGTCCCGAGCAGGCCGAGCCGGACGACGCGATCAGCCAGCAGCCGACCGGCGGGCGCGAGCAGGCGCTCATCGCTGATGGTCGTCACGCTCACCTCCGCCGTCAGTCCGGTCCCACAGTGCGGTCGAATCTTCGGTCGAGTGTCCCCCAGCAGGTCGACTGCCGCCTACCGCCGCGCCCGGTGACATGGGTCACCGGGCCACCGGGCAGGTGTCAACAGCTGTCGGTCGCCAGCTGCAGCCGACTGCCGATCCGGAACGTGCCCGCTGCGCGGGCCTCCAACCGCGTCCAGCGGCCGTCCGGTGCCAGGCAGCCCGGACCGGACAAGGTCAACCACCGGCTGTACTGGACCTTGACCTCATACGAACCGGGCCGGTCGACCCGCACCGTCACCCCGGTGGCGTCCAGCTCGAGGACCTCCGTGCCACTGGCCGCGATCACCGCCGGCCGGCCCGCCACCTCGTACAGCACCCAGTCCGGGTGTCGCCACACCTCAGCGAGGTACGGCAGGCCGTCCCGAACCAGTTGCGCCTCGGCCCGGCCGACCCAGGACGGCTCCGCGCTCGCCACGGCGACGTACTGCACGCCGTTGTCCGCGAGCCACTCGCGATAGCTGGCAGCCGACAGGCTGCCGTCGAAGAACAGCGCGTTGCGTCCCGTGTCGAGCTGACGCAGCCAGCCACGGGCCAGCGGGTGCTCCCGCGCGACGTACGCCGCCTCCCAGTAGTGCCGCGTCGGTGGCACCTCCACCCGACCGGCGGGGTCACGCCGGCGCAGCTCCGCCGCAAGCGGTGCGCTGTAGTCCGGGTCCGCGATCGGCGTACCTCGGCTCTGGTAGTCACCCCGGATCACCGGCGGCTGGTACGCCACCAACAACGCGCCCACGACGCCGGACACCACCAGCCCGCGGCGGCTGGTCGCGAGCAGCACCGGAACCGCGAAGACCACCGCGAGGCGGGTGGCATTGAGGCCGACGGGAGTGTGGATGCTGAAGGCGACGAGGTTGCCCACGAGGCTGAGCGCGGCGCCGACGCGCACGACGTGGTGGCGGGTCAGCAGGCCCACGCCGGCCGACAGCACCATGGCGTGAGAGGCATCCCGCCAGCTCATCGTGTTGTAGCCACCCTGGCCGAACAGTCCCGCGGTGAGCAGCAGCGGCGCGGCGGCGCTGAGGGCGAGCACCCAGCCGTCGCGGCGGCGGCCGGTCAGGAGCAGCGCGACCCCGACCAGCCCAACGAACAGGCCCGACACGGGACTGGCAGCGCTGGACAGGACGGCCCAGAGGCCAGCGAGGCGGGTCCGCTCATCGGCCACGGCGAGCAGGGCGAACAGGCCGAGTGCCAGGCCGACGGCGTAGGTGATGCGGCCGCTGATCAGGTTGCCGTGGATGAACAACGCGCCGAGCACGGCACCGATCAGCGGTCGCC
>JBKJOO010000337.1:0-2687 GCA_046595615.1 Mycobacteriales bacterium
TCAGGTACGGGTTATAAGGAATACGAGGGATGCGTGTCCAACGCAACGGCCCGAGGTTATGTTTTTCTGCCACCCCTATCCACGCGGCCCAATCCGAGCCCACGTCCTCGGCGTTGACCTGGGCGGCGGGTTGGCGTGCCGAAGTTGCAGGGGCGCGTACTGGTGTTCCCTCGCACAGACGCTCCCCGGTTTAGCGTCTAGAGTTCCGGCCTAGTGCGTGGTCTGTAACGCCATTGGGCGTTCGCACGCGCCATGCAGGGTAACTCGAGGAGTAGGTTGGTGACCAATCGAATTCGGTGTCTGGCTGTTTCGGCTGTGTTGTTCGCGTCGGGCACCGCCTTGGCCGACATTACCTTCTTTCAATCCCCGGAATTCAACGGTCGACGAGTCTCTTTCGAGGGACCCGTGGCAAATTTTCGCGATGCGGCATTTAACGACCAGGCGAACTCGGCAATAGTTCGCGGAGAGAGTTGGGAGATTTGCGTTGATTCCAACTTTCGCGGCGGGTGCTCGATTCTGGAGCCAGGTCGGTATCCGACGCTGGGCCAATGGTCCAACCTCATTAGCTCGGCGCGTCCCGTTTCGTCGCCGATCGGGGCAAGTCCATTACCGATGCCGCCGGCTGTAGCGGCGATAAGCACCATCACGTTTTTTGAAGACGGAAATTTCGGCGGACGTCGTTTGACCATCGATCAACAGTTTCCTGATCTCAGCGCGGCAGGTTTCGACGGGCAAGTACTGTCTGCAATCGTTGAAGGGACCGCTTGGGAAATCTGTGTTGATGCCGGATACCGAGACTGCCGTAAGCTTCCGCCTGGTCGATATCCGTATCTGGCGGATCTTGGCGGCCAAGTCAGTTCAGCGCGTCCGTCGTCCCCACCCCGAGAATTGCCCAGGGAGCGACTAGCGCCACGAGCGAATGCGACGCTATTTTCCGGACCTAACCTGACGGGTCGGGCGTTCCAACTCGGAGGGGAAGGATCCAGCAATCTGGACGGGGTCTTCAATGATCGTGCTTCGTCATTACGGGTTGAGCGCGGTTACTGGATTTTCTGCAGCGACGCCAACTTCAGGGGCGAGTGCCGCACCTTCGGTCCCGGTGAGTACCAGTTTCTTCCACCAGAGCTCGATGGTCGCATTTCGTCTGGCCGCAGAATCTCGAACGAGTACCCGTACTCAGCCAATCCTAATTGGCGGTAGGCCGCTCGCCCCGACTTTCGACCGGCTCGCTTGCCGGACTGTCGGGGCACGGCGACGATTCTCGCCACACCGCGAACAACCTTCGTGACGCATGCCCGTTGACAGCACCTGTGTCAACGCGCGCTTGCCATCCAACGTTCTTTGGGTATGCCCGACTTACCCGAAAGCCAAAGGAGATTGAACATGTTTAAGAAACCATTGGTAATTGCCGCGCTGGCCGTTACAGCTGCCACCGTTACGATCGCCACCCCGGCGGCGGCGGATCCCGTTTTGGGCGCGCTGCTAGGCGCCGGCGTCGGTGCCGCAATCGGCCATAACATCAGCGGACGCGACGGGGCTTGGGTCGGTGGCGCGATTGGCGGCATCACCGGCGCCGCGATCGGCTCCAACGACTACTACGATCGCGGTGATTATGATCGCGGTGATTACGATCGCGGATACTACGGCTCTACCTCTACGTATTATCCGCAGGCTGCTCCTTATCCGTCGTCGGCTCCTGCCTACTACGACGCCACACCCTATTACGCGCCGGCACCGGTTTACTACGCTCCTCCAACGGTGGTATATCGCGCCGCCCCGGTGTATCGGCCTGCGTACCCGGTCTACAACCGCGTGGTCTACGACTATGGTCGCCCGTCTTACTACGGCCGTCCTTCTTACTATGGCCGTCCCTCCTACTCCGACCGTCCGTCTTACTATGGCCACCACTCCCATGATGGCCACGGCTACTACGGCAGAAGCTACTAATGACGGGATGGTGACGACTGAGAACCGGTCCTGAGCAGCGCGGGTGTTTGTCGGACCGTTTCAAGGAGGCTTCGCCCAGCGGGCTTGCTTCCGATGATGTATTCGTTGCAAGACATGCGACCGTCAGACAGTGGATGCCGGCTACAAGGGGGCGAAGCCGCACAAGTTTTTCGGCAATGTCTACGACTTCGACGTCAACTTTCGTGCTGCCATCACAAAGTGACGACGAGTCCCTCGCGATTTCCAGCGCCCAGTGCATCCAGGGGGCATAGACGTTCGTGCGACTGCGAGCACGCTGGTCAGGTTGACCAACGGAATCTCACTGGCGAAATCGCGCACAGTGTCGGTTTGTGAATGACTTAACGCCTGCATTTATCCAGACTGCGGAAAATGATGTTCTGCGTGAAGAAGACGAAGCGCATGGCGGAAAACTGGACATCACGATCGTGCCACTCCGGGACGTCTCGCGGCGATCTAACTGCTCTCACGCGCGTACGGTTCGTATACGTATCCCCTGTCCCTCGCGTGCGGACAGACGCAGGATCGTTGTAGCCCAGCCAGAAGCCGCCCCACGTCGCGGCCCAGCGGAATATTTTCCCAACACGTCATTTGGCAAGTGCTTAAGGTTCGAAGTTACTACGCAATCGGTATGTCCGGCCACGACCTCATGGCAGGCCGGCCTTGGCGAGCCCTTCTCTGATCCGGTCAACATCGGCCTGGACCTTGAAAGGGAACTGGCC
>JBKJOO010000217.1:0-9231 GCA_046595615.1 Mycobacteriales bacterium
CATCTGGTGAGTCTTGCAGTGACTTTCGCATCAGCGGCGAAGCAAGAGGCGTGCCTGTTCACCCACCGATCCCCAGTCGTTGATCGGAGCGCGAACAACCTCGACTCGACGGGCTGAGGAGTTCGCGCGCAAGCCCGCTGACCGGCTGCGGCAGCTCCCCAAGATCGCCTGCGACATTGTCCGGGGACTGCGGCGCGACGTACAGTCCCTGCGCCCGTCGGCAAGAACCTACGGCGAGAAGTCACATCAGCGCTCTATTGCCAGGAAGGCACGTTGACTTGTGAGTATGTCGACAGATGACGGGTTGGTGGGGTCGCACACCGTCGTCATCCCCAGCTCACTGGCGATGGGGGACGCTGACGGTGTCGGACCCACCGGGCGACCGAGACCGGTGTTCGCGGCGCCGACCGCCCTCGAGCGACACGGCCCCGCCCGGATCCTGGCGATGTGCAACCAGAAGGGTGGGGTCGGCAAGACCACCTCGACGATCAACCTCGGAGCGGCGCTGGCCGAACAGGGCCGGCGGGTGCTGCTCGTCGACTTCGACCCGCAGGGGGCGCTGTCGGTCGGGCTTGGTGTCAATCCGCTCCAACTGGACCGGACGATCTACAACCTGCTGATGGAGCGCAACGTCGTCGTCGACGACGTGCTGCTCCGGACCGGGGTGCCCGGGATGGACCTGCTGCCCAGCAACATCGACCTGTCCGCCGCCGAGGTGCAACTGGTCAACGAGGTGGCCCGCGAGCAGTCCCTCCTGCGGATCCTCGGCCCGGTGCTCGAGGACTACGACATCGTCCTGATCGACTGCCAGCCATCACTCGGACTGTTGACGGTGAACGCGCTCACCGCCGCGCACGGGGTCATCGTCCCGCTCGAATGCGAGTTCTTCGCGCTCCGGGGGGTCGCCCTGCTGATCCAGACGATCGACAAGGTGCGTGAGCGCCTCAACCCTCAACTTGAGCTTGAGGGAATCCTGGCGACCATGTACGACGCCCGCACGCTGCATGGTCGTGAGGTGCTCGCGCGGGTGGTCGAGGCGTTCGGCGACCGGGTCTTCCACACCGTCATCAACCGCACCGTGCGCTTCCCCGAGACGACGGTCGCCGGCGAGCCGATCACGTCCTATGCGCCGACGTCGGCCGGTGCCCAGGCCTACCGCGATCTGGCCATCGAGGTCCTCGCCCGATGAGTCGTCGCAGCACCCTGCCCGGAGCTGATGAGCTCTTCCGGGCGACGGGGGAGGGAGCAACGCGGGGGCCTGCTCCCGCCGGCGTCGAGCCCGGACCCGCGGTGGCGCCTGCGCTGTTGGCCGGGAAGCCACCGCCGCTGCCGGCCCTGGAATCCGCTGACGACGGCGTGAGCTTCGTCAGCGCAGGGGTTCGGCAGACGGCGGTCCGACCACGACCACGCAGCGCCGGAGAGCGACGTCCCAGTGGCCGCGAACGCCATGACGAGAAGATCACCGTGTACGTCTCGGCGGCGGAGTTGATGGACCTCGAACATGCCCGTCTGGCCCTCCGCGGCGAGCATGGCCTGGCTGTCGACCGGGGGCGGATGGTCCGGGAGGCGCTTGCGGTGGTGATCGCCGACTTCGAGGTCAGGGGCGACGCGAGCATCCTCGTCCGGCGCCTGCGCGGGCACTGAGGTGCTCTACGCGCTGGCCCATCCGCTGGCCTTCGCCGTCCTGCTCGGCTCGTACGTCGCGGGCGTGGCCCTGCACGGGTGGGTGCAAGCCCTGACAGCCAGTCGGTTCGGGGATGCGCGGATCAGCTTGGAACATCGGACAGCGCCTGACCCTCGACGGCACATCGATCCGTTCGGTGCTGTCGCGGCCGCGATCGCGGGCCTGGGTTGGACGCTCCCGGTCACCTATCCCGACCGGCGAAGACGCCTGCAGGTCATCACCGTGGCGCTGGTCGGGCCGGCGGTGAATCTCGTGCTTGGGCTGGGATTGCTCGTCGCGTTCCGCATCGCGTACGGCCCGGTGGGGATCGGTGCGCCCGCGCTGCTGCTCCAGCGAGGCACCAGTACCGACGGCCACCCGGTCGAGTTGGCCCTGCTGCTGGTGGGCCTGTCGCAGCTCTATCTGGGTGCGCTGAGCCTGGTGCCACTCCCGCCGCTCGACGGCGGTCGCCTGCTGTTCGCGCTGGCCCGAAGCACCCCTGGCTGGCAGCGTGCGGAGTTCCGGCTGGTCGAGCAGAACATCGGGGTCGGCGTCCTGCTCGCCTTGCTGCTGATCCCGCTCGGCGGACCGCAGCCGCTCCTGCCGCAGCTCCTCGACACCGTGTTGGCTCCGGTCGTGCGCCTCGTGACCGGTGGCTGAGGCGGGCCCGTCCGTGGTCCCCCCCGCCGCTTCGGCGGACGCGGGCAACCGGCCACCGGAGACCTTCCTCGTCCAGCTGGACGTGTTCGAGGGTCCGTTCGACCTGCTGCTGGCCCTCATCGGCAAGCACCAGCTCGATGTCACCGAGGTGGCCCTGTCCAAGGTGACCGACGACTTCATCGCGCACCTGCGCGCCCTGGGCGCGGCCTGGGACCTGGGACAGGCCACGGAGTTCCTGGTCGTCGGCGCCACCCTGCTCGATCTCAAGGCGGCTCGGCTGTTGCCGGGAGCGGACGTCGAGGACGAGGAGGACCTAGCGCTGCTCGAGGCCCGCGACCTGCTGTTCGCCCGATTGCTGCAGTACCGCGCGTACAAGCAGGCCGCGGCGTACCTGGCCGACCTCCTCCGAACCGAGGCGCGCCGCTATCCGCGCCGGGTGTCCCTCGAGCCCCGCTTCGCCGGGCTGCTCCCAGAGGTCCTGCTGGGCCTCGGCCCGCAGGAGTTCGCGGTCCTCGCCGCCAAGGTCCTGCAGCCCCGTCCCGAGCAGCAGGTCGCGGTCGACCACGCGCACGGCGGCACGGTCAGCGTGCGTGAGCAGACCGCCGTGATGCACGAACGCCTACGTCGGGCCGGCGGGGGCTCGTTCCGAGGCTTGACCGCCGATTGCGTCAGCACGCTCGAGGTGGTGGCCCGGTTCCTCGGTCTGCTCGAGCTCTACCGGGAGGGGCTGGTGTCCTTCGATCAAGCAGAGGCACTGGGGGAGCTCCGGGTGCGCTGGACCGGGCTGCCCGATGAGGCCGGCGGAGCAGGACCGGGGTCCGCTGCGGACTCGCCACCGGGTCGTGTCGCGGGCGCCGAATGGGACGCCGAGGACGAGCCCATCGACGCCGAGCCCATCGACGCCGAGCCCATCGACGCCGTGTCCATCGACGTCGAGTCCAGGCAGCCGGGCAGCGGCCCGTGGCCGGCCATCGAGTCCGCGACCGAGGAACAGGAGCCGCAGCCGTGACCAACCCCGACGACCACCCGACGATGGCTGAGCCGGCTGCCGAGGCCGGGGAAACCGGTGTCACCGGCGCCGCGCAGCCCAGTGACCCGCCGCCGCTCCGGGCCATCGTCGAAGCGGTGCTGCTCGTCACCGACGAGCCGGTGCCGGCTGCCACCCTCGCCCAGGTGGCGGAATGCTCGCCCGATGAGGTGCTCGGCGTCCTTGCGGCGCTCGCCCAGGGGTACGTCGAACACGAGCGCGGTTTCGTGCTGCGGGAGGTGGCCGGCGGATGGCGGCTGTCCACCCGGGAGGACTGCGCGGCGTACGTCGAACGCTTCGTGCTCGACGGTCAGCAGGCCCGCCTGACGCAAGCGGCGCTCGAGACGCTGGCCGTGGTCGCCTATCGCCAGCCGGTGACCCGTCAGCGCGTCAGCGCCGTCCGCGGGGTCAATGTCGATGGGGTCGTGCGAACCCTGGTGAGCCGCGGACTGCTCACCGAGGCCGGTCACGACGCCGAGACCGGAGCCGTCCTCTACGGCACGACCAACTATCTTCTCGAACGGCTGGGGTTGCGGTCGCTCGACGAGCTGCCGTCGCTGGCCCCGCTGCTTCCTGAGCTCTCCGAGCTCGACCAGGACTCATCCTCGACCTGAGGTCGTGACATGCAAGACGACGGAATCCGCCTGCAGAAGGTGCTGGCAGCGGCAGGTGTCGGTTCCCGACGAGCCTGTGAACAACTCATCGATGCTGGCCGGGTCTCCGTGGACGGAGAGCTCATCACCGAGCAGGGTCGTCGGGTGGACCCGGAGACCGCGGTCGTCCGGGTCGACGGCCTGCGGGTGACCACCTCCAGCAAGCAGGTCTACCTGGCGCTGAACAAGCCCAAGGGCATGGTGTCGTCGATGTCGGACCCAGAGGGTCGCCCGAGCGTGGGCGACCTCGTCTCGGACCGTAAGGAGCGGCTGTTTCACGTTGGACGGCTCGACGCCGACACCGAGGGGCTCCTGCTGCTGACCAACGACGGGGAGCTGGCCCACCGGCTGTCCCACCCGTCGTACGAGGTGCCCAAGACCTATCTCGCAGAGATCATCGGCCCGGTGCACCGCGACGTCGGCAAGCGGCTCCGGGCCGGTGTCCTGCTGGACGACGGGCCGGTCACCGTGGACAGCTTCAAGCTGATCGACAGCGCTGCCAACAAAGTGCTGGTCGAGGTGGTCCTGCACGAGGGGCGCAAGCATGTCGTCCGCCGGGCCCTGGCCGAGGTCGGCCACCCGGTGCAGCACCTGGTGCGCACCGCCATCGGCCCGGTCCGGCTCGGTGCCCAGAAGCCCGGCCGGCTGCGTCCGCTGACCCGCGACGAGGTCGCCGCCCTCTACGGGCTGGTCGGCCTCTAGCCGGCAAGCCCTCCGCCGATCTTGACGATCTGGTCGTCAACACGCCGGACGAGCGGACCAGATCGTCAAGATTGTCGCGTTGGGCGCTGTCGTCCCGCCGCAAGGCCCCAACGCCGCCTCCGACTCGTGTCGTGCTGACCGCCCCACCATCACCGCGCGAGACGAGAGGGACCGGTACGCCGGGTCAGCAGCGATCCCAGTGGGCCCCCGCATCGGCCAACCGATCGTTGGCCGCGGTGGGCTCGCTACGCTCGCGACCTCCACGATGAGGTGAACATGTCTGTACGCGCGGTGCGCGGCGCCACCCAGGTCGATCGCGACGACCGGCTCGAGGTGCTCGACGCCACGACGGAGCTGCTCGCGGCCGTCCTCGAGCGCAACCACCTCCAGCCGGAGGACCTGATCAGCGTGATCTTCACGGCGACCCCGGATCTGCGGTCGGAGTTCCCCGCTTACGCGGCGCGCAAGATGGGGATCACCGACGTCCCACTGCTGTGTACGACGGAGATCGACGTCCCCGGGGCGATGCCACGCGTGCTGCGGCTGCTGGCGCATGTGGAGACGTCCCTCACCAGGGCCGACCTCCGGCACGTCTACCTGCGGGGCGCGGCCGCACTGCGTACCGACCTGCCGCAGTGACGCGACCAGCGCGCCGGGCGGCGGGCGGTGGTCACGGTCCCTGCCTGGCGGTGTGCCGCAGCAGCTGGGATGGCCCCCCGCCGGCCGGGTCATGAGCGATCTGCTGATCATCGGCAGCGGACTCATCGGGACCTCGATCGGGCTGGCCCTGCGGGACGCCGGCGGTTGGGACGTCACCATCACCGATCGTGACGCAGGCCGGGTCGATCTGGCGAGCAACCGGGGGGCCGGGCGGCGCTGGGACGGGCAGGAAACTGCCGTCGTCGTGCTGGTTGCGGCGCCGACGTTCGCCACCGCAGCCGTCCTGCTGGCTGCCCAGCGCCAAAACCTCGGGGTGACGTATACGCACGTGTCTTCGGTGCAGGCTGGAGTTCAGGCTGAGGTTGAGAAGCTTGGACAGGCCACCTCGCTCGTGGGCGGACACCCGATGAGCGGCAACGAGCGTTCCGGCCCGGCTGCCGCCGACGCAGGCTTGTTCGCGGGTCGTCCCTGGGTGCTCTGCCCATCACCGGCCAGCGGCGTGGTGGCCCGGCAGGCCGTGTCGAGACTGGTGACGGACTGCGGGGGCATCCCGGTGGAGATGACGTCCACGGCCCACGATGCAGCGGTTGCGTTGGTCAGCCACCTGCCGCAGGTCACCGCGAGCCTGCTCGCCGGTGCCCTCCTGAGCGCCGAGGCATCAGCGGCCACCCTGGCCGGACCGGGGCTCGCCGACACGACCCGCATCGCCGCGAGCAACCCTGACCTCTGGGTCGATCTGCTGACTGCCAACGCGGCCCATGTGGCGCCGCTCCTGCACGCCCTGGCGGGTGAGTTGCTGTCGGTGTCAGGCGCCCTTGCCGAGCTGGCGGGACCGGATGCGGCGACCTCCCGCAGCGAGGCACTCGCGGTGGTCCGGGCCGCCCTCGAGCGTGGTCAGGCCGGCCGCGCGCTGATCCCGATCAAACGTGGTGTGCTCGAGGAGCGCTTCGCCCGCGTGCCGGTCGCCGTCCCCGATCAGCCCGGGCAGTTGGCCGGCCTGCTGGTCGCCGCGGCCGGCGCCGACGTCAACGTCGAGGATGTGCGCGTCGAGCACGTCCCTGGGCGCCCGCGCGGCGTGATCGAGTTGCTCGTCGACCGCGACGCCAGCGGCGCCCTCGCGGCGGCGCTCGCAGCACAGGGCTGGGACGTGCTGCCGGCGCCGTAGCGTCGGTGACCCCACTAGCCTGCCCAGGCGGCGCATCGACACGGGTCGGGCGCGTGGCACAGGGGGCCTGGTGGACGACGTGGGGGCGAGCAACCGGCCGCCGATGGTCGTCGCGCTGGACGGTCCCGCCGGTTCCGGCAAGAGCACCGTCGCCCGGCGGGTCGCGGCTGCCCTCGGCTGGCGCTACGTCGACACCGGTGCGACGTACCGGGCGATGACGCTGGCGGTGCTCCGCGCGGGCGTCGACCCGGCCGATGCCGAGGCGGTCGTGCACACCGCGCAGGCGGCGCGCGTTGAGTTGCTGCACGATCCGGGCAGACCGGGCGTACGCCTTGACGGCGTCGACGTCAGCGACGCAGTCCGGGGCGCCGACGTGACTGCCGCGGTCAGCGCGGTCAGCTCGGTGCCGGCTCTTCGGGCGCTCCTGGTCACCCTGCAGCGGGAGGCAATCGGGCACGGCGGGGCGGTGGCTGAGGGTCGGGACGTCGCGACGGTGGTCGCGCCGGACGCCCCCGTCAAGGTCTACCTGGACGCCGACCCGGCCGTCCGCGCCAGCCGCCGCGCCGGCGAGGTCGATGCCGGCGTCGCCGCTCCCGCCGACGAAGCTGGCCGGCACCAGGCGGTGGCCCAGGACCTCGCCCGGCGTGACGCGCTCGACAGCGGCCGGGCGGCGAGCCCGCTGCGGGCCGCCGATGACGCCATCCACCTTGACTCGACCGCGCTCGATATCGACGAGGTGGTCGCCCGCGTGCTGTCCTTGGTCGCCGAGGCCGGCCTCGGACCCGGGTGACGCCGGCTGGGATCGAGCCGCGGGCCGTCCGGCGCCGTGCGACGGGCGCCGTCCAGCCCTGGCTCGTCGGAGCGTGCCGCGGGTTCGGCGGCGCGCTCGCCCGGGTGGTCTTTGCACTCGAGGTCCGCGGCGCCGACCTCGTTCCGCGGCAAGGGGCCGTGTTGCTTGCCGGCAATCACAGCGGCTTCCTCGACGGCCCACTGGTGTTCCTGCTCAGCCCCCGACCGGCGGTGTTCCTCACCAAGGCCGAGTTGTTCGTCGGGCCGCTCGCACGGGCACTTGGCTGGCTCGGGCAGATCGCCGTCCATCGCGGTCAACCGGACCGGACCGCCCTCAAGCAGGGGCTGGCGGTGCTGGCCGGGGGAGGGGCGCTGGGGGTCTTCCCGGAAGGCACCCGCAGCACCGGCCAACTGGACGAGACGACTGACGGGTTGGCCTATCTGGCCCTGCGCAGTGGCGCCCCCGTCGTTCCGATCGCGGTGCTCGGGACGTCTGCGGCCCTTCCGAAGGGCAGTTGGCGGCCGGCCTGGCGGGCTCCGGTCACGATCGTCTTCGGGCCGCCGGTGGCGCTCGCTGTCGAGGGTGACCCGCGGTCCCGACGTACGGTGGGGGCTGCGGCCGAGCAGCTGCGGCTGTCCCTTGTCGCCCACCTGCGCGCGGCCGAACAGGAGAGGAAACCATGAACGAGGACGCCGCCCAGCCGGTGTTGGCTGTCGTCGGCCGGCCTAATGTTGGGAAGTCGACGCTCGTCAACCGCATTCTTGGACGCCGTGAAGCCGTCGTCGAGGACGTCCCGGGGGTCACCCGCGATCGCGTGACGTACGACGCTCAGTGGCGCGGCCGCCGGTTCACCGTCGTCGACACCGGTGGCTGGGATCCTGATGCGGTCGGCCTCGCCGTCGCAGTCAGTGCTCAGGCTGAGATCGCCGTCGCCGCTGCCGATGCCGTGCTGTTTGTCGTCGACAACGTCGTCGGGGCCACGGACAGCGACGAGGCCGTCGTGAAGGTGCTGCGCCGCGCCGGAAAGCCCGTCGTGCTCGCCGCCAACAAGGTCGACGACGAGCGGGGCGAGCCGGACGCTGCCGCGCTGTGGTCGCTGGGGCTGGGCGAGCCCTACGTCGTCTCCGCCCTGCACGGCCGGGGAAGCGGTGACCTGCTCGACGCGATCCTTGCGGCCCTGCCCGAGACGCCGGCGGAGCGGTTCGACGAACAGGCCGGTCCGCGGCGGGTGGCGCTGCTCGGCCGGCCCAACGTCGGCAAGAGCTCACTGTTGAACCGACTCACCGGGGAGGAGCGGGTTCTGGTCGACAGTGTCGCCGGCACGACCCGCGACCCGGTCGACTCACTCGTCGAGGTCGGCGGGGAGGTCTGGCGGTTCGTCGACACCGCGGGGCTGCGGAAGCGGGTGTCGCACGCGAGTGGCGCGGAGTACTACTCCTCGCTGCGCACCCAGGCGGCGCTGGACGCTGCCGAGGTCGCGGTTGTGCTGCTCGATGCCAGTGAACCGATCAGTGAGCAGGACCAGCGGGTCATCGCGATGGTGACCGACTCCGGCCGGGCGCTGGTACTCGCGTTCAACAAATGGGATCTGGTCGATGAGGATCGCCGGCCGACGTTGGCCAAGGAGATCGACCGCGAGCTTGCGCGGGTGCAGTGGGCGCCGCGGCTCAATGTCAGTGCGCTGACCGGGCGCGCCGTCGACAAGCTTGCCCCGGCCCTGCGGACCTCCCTCGCGGGCTGGGAGACCCGCATCCCGACGTCCCGGCTGAACAGCTGGTGCGCCGAGCTGACGCAGGCGACACCACCGCCGGTGCGGGGCGGCAAGCAGCCAAAGATCCTGTTCGCGACGCAGGCGGGTACCCGGCCGCCGCGCTTTGTACTGTTCACCAGCGGATTCCTTGAAGCGGGCTA
>JBKJOO010000438.1:0-8563 GCA_046595615.1 Mycobacteriales bacterium
CATCGTGGAACCGGCCGGCTCGAAGTTCTTCGCGCCGAACAACCACAGCCAGGAGATCGCGTCCGGCACCATCGCCGACATCGTGGTTGATCCCACGAAGCAGAACTACCAGCCACTGCTACCCGGTACCGTCAATGGAAGCTTCCGCGAAATGGCGCTGTGGACGATCAACGACAACGACCAGGGGAACTACTCCACGCTGAACCTCAAGGCGGCTCCCTTCAGCGACCGGTCGAGCGCTGCAAACAGGTTCTCCTCATACGCCTACGGCGATCCGCTGACACCGCTGCCACGGGCCTATCCAGGCGACCCGATCGTCGTACGCACCATCAATGTGAGTCCGACGCTGGACACGTTGCGCTTCACCGGCCAACGGTTCGCCATCGACAACCGGATGACGATCGGCGCGGACGGCAAGGTTCGGGGAGACCCGGGCAAGGACAGCCCGACCGCCATCGGCACTCTGGTGGACACCGTCCACTACGGGATGAGCGAGAAGTACACCCTCGCCCTCGGTGGTGGGGGCACGGCCGGACGTAGCAAGCCGGGCGACTACCTCTACTACAACGGTGATGCGCGCCGGACCGCTCAGGGCGCCTGGGGCATCGTTCGGGTGCTGCCCAGCTTCAGCCCCGACCTGCTCGCACTGCCGGACAACGCCGCCCCGGGCGGCTTGTGGAGCCGGCCGAGCGGCGGGAGCCCACCGGCGGTCCAGACGCCGAGTAATCCCTGTCCGACCGGCGCGCCCGTACACGCCTTCGACATCAGCGCGGTCGATATCAACTCAGCGCGAGCGGTCTTCGTCGCGACAAGCCAGGTGGCTGCAGTTCGCGCCGGGACAACGGCGGTCGAGCCCCTGGTCCTGCACGTCGCCGCCGGCGAGTGCCTCAAGGTCCATCTCAGGAACACCCGATCCACCCGCGAGTCCTTCGCCGTCGGCAAGTTGGATCGCAACGCCGACTCGTCCGGCGTGAATGTCGGCTACAGCCCCGAAAACACCACTCCGGCTGGTGGCGCGCGCGATTACCTGTACTACGCCGACACCGATCGGGTCGGAAGCGCCACCATCGCCAGCATGGCTGGCGACGCCAGCCACGACAGCCAGAAGCTCGGCTTGTACGGCGCGGTTGTGGTTGCTCCGAAGGGCGCCGCGTTCAGCTCCGACGTTGGGGCGCGGGTAGACGTACACATCCCGGCGACGGCAACGACCCCGCGGCGTGACTACCGTGACTTCAGCTTGATCCTCGCCGACGACGACCCGGAGATGTCACAGGACTTCATGCCCTACCCGACCAATGCGGTGAGCGGCAAGACCAACATCAACTATCAGGTCGCGCCAGCCGGGGACAGCAACGCCACGTATGCCACGGGCACCATCGACCCGGCGACGCCGGTCCTATGGTCCTACGTCGGGGACGAGACCGTGGTGCACGAGATCGTGGCGCCCGGCAGCGAACAGGGACACGTCTTCAGCCTCGGCGGCCTCGACTCGCCTCGGGACGTGCTCGTGCCCGGCAGTGAATACTCGGCCAACCAGGCGATCGGCCCCGGTGAGTCCTATGACGCGTGGATCTCGGGCTCGTCAGGTGGCTGGAGCAAGACCACCGGCGACTACTGGTACGGCGACGTCCGCAGGCCGTTCACACAGGTCGGTGCGTGGGGTGTCCAACGGGTCCTCCCCGCGCCGGGTGACTGCGCCGCGCTCCCAGCCGGGGGTCCGCGGTGCCTGGTCAGTGTCGTCGGCGGGACAGTCACGCCCACGCCCACGCCGACACCCACGCCGACAGCGACAGCGACCCCTCAACCGTCCACGTCGCCGACGGCCACCCCGACTCCGACCCGGTCGCGCAAGCGCGGCAGGTAGCGGTCGCGGCCGCTCGCCGGTTGGTGACGTCTTCCGCACGGCAGGTCGCGCGGGACCAGCCACCGCGTGAAGCCGCCACTGCCGGCCCGGGTTCCTCGCGCATCGAATGCCGCGGACGTCACGCGAGAGGCCCCGCATCAGCCCGCCGGTACATCCGGTCGTTGCGTGGCAAGAACAGCCCGTAGGTCACCGGTGCGGGCGGCCTTGGCTGGGCGGATCTCGATCGTTGGCATCGGTGTCCGCGGACCAGCCAGCCGCTGCGATGCGACCCGGGCGCCAGACGACATCGCCAGGGAGGCAAGCCAGGGAGCGCCGCTGCCGGCTGTTGGTCGTACGACTTAGGTCGGGCAAAGGTCGGGCAAAGGTCGGTCCCCTCTACTGAGGTCACGGGCCGCACGTGCCCGCCTGACGAAGGAGTCCCCGGTGCCGGTCGGACGAGCAGCCACCCCCAGCGACGATGCGCGCCCCGGGCGGCGTCGCGGGTGGCACAAGACGAGCTACCGCCTCAGGCGGCTGCATGCCATCAGCCTGCTCGCCATCTTGAGCCTGCTCGTCGTGGTGATCGGCGGCGGCGTCGCCAGCGCGGTGGGCAATGGTGGGACCGCCAAGCCGCCGCCGCCGCCACCGCGGCCGGCGCCGCGTACCGGTCCGGTGTTCCGGACGTTTCCGCCGGTGGCGCCGCCCACGTTCACTGGCGATCCGACGCATCTTGCGCTGCACCAATTCAACGTGATCGGCTTCATCCAGGACGCTCAGGTCAGCAACACGGAATGCAAGGACCTCGCGCCGGCCCACTGGGGTGGCACCGTCGTCGTGAACAACCTGACGATCGTTGTCCCATGCAACTCCGTCATTCAGATGCCGGCGAACACGCTGACCTGGAGCGAGTTCGTCAACCCGTCCTCCACCCCGGCAGTCGCGACCTCGTTGAAGCAGCTGACCGAGAAGACCCCGGGCACGTTCCCGTCGTTCGAGGTCAATGTGGTTGGCAACACCGTCGTCAATCGGCACATCGCCGGGCTGATCACCATTTCGCAGCAGTCGCTGAACCAGGGACAGGGCATCATCACCAGCATCGATTACGCCGCGGGGCAAGTGCATGTCGGTTCCGCGGTGGGCGCGCCTGACCAGGCCGTTGTCGAGCTGAACGACCCGATCGGCCGCTTCGGCCAAAAGCACAGCCCTGATCCTCGGTTCTCGATCGATGAGGAGAACCCGACGGTGCACGCAATCACGGGCTACCCGATGTGCGTGCCCCGGAGCGAGCCGACGCGTTCGAGCGGCGGCGCCGTCACAGCTGAGGACCCGTTGTGCCCGCAAGGCAACCGGCCCGCACCGGTGGGTGGTCACTGCCGCGACTTCGTCGACGACGGCATGGGCGGCTTCCTGCCCAAGGGCGGAAACCTGTCGGCACCGATCGGCAACCCAGCGTTCTGTGGACACTTCGTGATGCCGCCGGCGTTGGGGCTGGCTGGCGCGCCGGACCCGACCAAGCAGGCGCCGTTCGAGGTGGGTGACTACATCACCTGGGCAGGCACGCTGCTCGGCCAGATCGGGACGGCGCCGAGCCTGATCTCGGCGTACGCGATCGAAGCCGATGTCGGCATCTTCACCAGCCACGGCACCAAGCCGAGCTATCTGGCCATCGGCGCGTTCGGCATCGGCTCTGCGGACCCGAACGCGCTCGCGGTGAATGGTGCGAAGCAGGAGGCCGCGAACAGGATTTTCCTGGAGGCCGGGACCACCGACGTCACGAGCCCGGTGGACATCTACCTGCCGGACGTCGACCCCGTCACCGGTGCGGTGTCCTACCGCTGGATCACGCCGTTCGAGATGACCGGGGAGTCCCACGCCGAGGTCACCGGCACGACGACGCCAGGGGCATTCATCGGCGGCGGTATCACCACGCAGTTCAGCGGCGTGCAGCCGCAGCGGATCCGGTTGCGGGCCACGAGGGCGCCGCTGGGTCTGCTGAACTCGCCACCGCGCAACATGCTGGTCGTCAACCGGACGCTGTGCAATCCCGACACCGCAGGCACACCCTCTTCCGGCGGCGTCACTTCAGTCGTCAACAACATTCAGACCAATCCCGAGTGCCTGACCAGCAAGATCGTCGCCAACGGCCTCGCGTCCGGCCGCTACCAGGCACCAACCTTCAACTACATCTTCCCGGAGAATGTCCAGAAGGGCGACCCGGTGGTCCCGAACAACCTGTGGGACCTCGGTTTCCTCAGCAACGGCGAAGGCGGCTCGAACGGACAGGGGCCGCTGCTGCCCACGCCCTGGTGAGCCAGCATCGCCGTTTACAGGGTCCGCAGTCCTGAGTCTGCCCTCGGCACGCGGGGCGGCTAATCTCTGGCGACGCCGAGCCAGGGAGACGACATGCGGGTCGAAGACGTCCGCCGCCAGCTCACGACGCCGCTGGGAGCGCCTGCCTATCCGCCGGGCGGTCCCTACCGGTTCACCGACCGGGAGTACCTCAACATCACCTACCGCACGGACCCGGAGGCCATGCGGCGAGTGGTCCCCGAGCCGCTCGTCGTCGCTGAGCCGCTGGTCCGCTTCGAGGTCATGAAGATGCCCGACGTGACCGGCCTGGGTGCGTTCTGTGAATCCGGCCAGGTGTTGCGGGTCGAGTACGACGGGGAGCCCGCCGACTACCTGCACGCGATGTACGTCGACAGCCTCAGTTCGATCGCCAGCGGGCGGGAGATCAGCGCGTTCCCGAAGAAGATGGGTGCGCCGGCGCTGTACGTCGACACAGACACCCTGGTCGGCACGCTCGACTACGGATCACTGCGGGTGGCCACCGCCACGATGGGCTACAAACACGTCCCGGTCGAGGAGGCCGCGGCCCGCGAGGAGATCGGGCAGCCGACGTACGGGCTCAAGATCTTGCCCGGCTACGACCGCCGGCCGCGGATCCTTGAACTGGTCCGCAGTCAAATCATCGACATTACGATCAAAGGTGCCTGGAGTGGGCCGGCCCGGCTCCAGTTGTTCGAGCACGCGCTGGCGCCGCTGGCCGATCTCCCCGTGCTCGAGGTGCTCTCGGCCACCCACATCCTCACCGACCTCACCCTGGGGCGACCCGAGATGGTGCACGACTACCTGGCTGGGACGGAGCGCAGATGACTGACGAGGTTCGTTACGAGGTAGACGGCCGGATCGCGACGATCACGCTGAACCGCCCGGAGCAGCGCAACGCCATCAACCCGGAGCTCGCCATCGCCCTCCATGCGGTCATGGAGCGGTTCGAGGCCGATCCGGAGGTGTGGCTGGCGATCCTGACCGGCGCCGGCTCGACCTTCTCCGCGGGCGCCGATCTCAAGGTCATCGCGGCCGGTCGGAGCAGCGAGTTGGCCGTGGGCAAAGGCGGGTTCGCGGGGTTCGTCCGCTACCCGCGCAGCAAGCCGGTCATCGCGGCTGTGAATGGCTTCGCACTTGCCGGTGGGACCGAGTTGGTGCTCGCCTGCGACCTGGTCGTCGCGGCCCGGGATGCAGCCTTCGGGCTCCCCGAGGTGACCCGGGGCATCGTCGCGGTCGGCGGCGGGGTGTTCCGGCTGCCCCGCGCCATCGGTGCGGCGCGGGCCCGCGAGCTGATCATGACCGGGGACCGATTCGGGGCCGAGGAGGCCCACCAGCTGGGTCTGGTCAACCACGTGGTCGATGCTGCCGAGGTCATGCCGACCGCCCGCCGGCTCGGCGAGCGGATCTGTGCGAACGCGCCGCTGGCCGTCCGGGAGAGCCTCGCCATCGCCCGGGCCGCGCTCGAGATCGACGAGGACGAGGGCTGGTCGCGCAGCGAGGCGACGTCCGCGCGGATCAAGCAGACTGAGGACGCCAAGGAGGGCCCCCGTGCCTTCGCCGAGAAGCGGCCACCGCGGTGGACCGGCCGGTAGTTGGAGGGAGATCGTCGTGGTCGCACCCCTTTCCGGGATCCGCGTCGTCGAGGTGGCCAACTGGATGGCGGCCCCGGGGGCGGCGGCGATGCTGGCCGACCTCGGCGCCGATGTGGTGAAGGTGGAACCGCTGCGGGGTGACGCCCTGCGCGGCATCACCCGACAGCCCACGATGCCCGAGGGCAGGCCGGCGATCGACGCCAGCTTCCAGCTGGACAACCGGGGCAAGCGGGGGGTCGCCGTCGCCCTTGACCGGCCGGAGGGCAGCGCGCTGGTGCGGACCCTGGCAGCCGGGGCCGACGTCTTCGTCAACAACCTGCTGCCCAAGCGGCAGCAGAAGTTCGGTCTGGACGCTGGGACCCTGCATGGGCTGAACCCTCGGCTGGTGCACGCGACCCTGACCGGCTACGGGCTCGACGGCCCAGACACCGCCCGGCCCGGCTACGACATCACCGCGTTCTTCGGCCGCGGTGGGATCACCCATTCGATCACCGTGCCGGGCACCCAGGCGCCGCGGGCCCGGCCGGCGCAGGGTGACCACAGCGCGGCGCTGGCCCTGCTCGCCGCTGTCCTCACCGCGCTCCGCCTGGTCGACCGCACCGGCGAGGGTCAGGTGATCGACGTCAACCTGTTCGCCACCGCCGCCTGGACGATGGCGACCGACCTGTCCGCCACCCTCATCGACGGGCAGAATCCGCGTACGACGGGGCGCCGCGAGCGCTTGCATGCCCTGCAGGAGAGCTTCCTCACCGCCGATGAGCGGTGGGTCCTGCTGTTCATGCCGGAGGCGCACTGGTGGCCGCGGTTCAGCGAGGTGGTGGGTCGACCCGAGTGGGCGGCCGACCCCCGGTTCGAGACGGTCGCCGCTCGGGTCGAGCACATGTCGGAGATCACCGACCTGATGGATGCGTTGTTCGCGACCCGGACGCTCGCCGAGTGGGGTGTGCTGTTCGACCAGGCCGGCTTCGTCTGGGGCCCGGCCGCCACCGTCGCCGAGTTGGCGACCGATCCGCACGCTGCGGCGGTCGGGTTGTTTCCCGAGATCGAGCACCCGACGTCGGGGCGGTTTCGTACGGTCGCCATGCCGATTCGGATCAAGGGCGCCGACATCGGTCCCCGCGGGGTCGCTCCCGACCTCGGGCAGCACACCACCGAGGTCCTGACCGAGGCCGGGCTCAGCCAGGACGAGATTGCTTCGCTGCAGGCCGAGGGGGTCATCGGTCCGCCGCCGAGCGACGACCCACGGCCTTAGACGAAAGCGCCGAGGCCGGTGATGGCGCGACCGACCAGCAGCGTGTTGATCTCCCGGGTGCCTTCGTAGGAGTAGAGCGCTTCGGCGTCGTTGAAGAAGCGGGCGACGTTGTACTCGAGCAGGACGCCGTTGCCGCCGAAGACCTCGCGACCGGAGGCCACGGTCTCGCGCATCCGGGTGGTGACGAACAACTTCGCCAACGCGGCCTGCTCGTCGGTGCACAGATCCGCATCCTGGAGGTGCGCCACGCGTACCGCCATGGCGAGCGAGGCGGTGATGTTGCCCAGCATCTTGGCCAGGTGGTCCTGGACCAATTGGAACTTGCCGATCGGCCGGCCGAATTGCTCGCGGGTCCTCGCGTAGTCGACGGCCGCCTCGTAGGCCCCCATCATGCAGCCGACGGCATTCCAGGCCACCCCGCCGCGGGTGTGCCGCAGCACCTTGCCCGTGTCGCGGAAGGAGTCGGCCCGCTGCAGTCGATTGGCCTCGGGGACCCGGCAGCCGGTCAAGGTGATGTCGGCGTTCTGGACGGTACGCAGGGCCAGCTTGCCCTCCATCTTGGTCGCGGTGAATCCCGGCGTACCCTTTTCGACGACGAAACCCTTCACCTGGTCGTCGGCGGTGTCGCGGGCCCAGACGACCACCAGATCGGCGAAGGTTCCGTTGCCGATCCAGCGCTTGGCACCATCGAGCACCCAGGTGTCGCCGTCGCGCCGGGCGGTGGTCTCCAGGCCGCCGGCGACATCGGAGCCACCGTTCGGTTCGGTCAACGCGAACGCGCCGATCGACTCCAGGGTGGACATCTTCGGCAGCCAGCGCTCCTGCTGCTCCGGCGAACCGCAGAACACGATGCTGCCCATGGCCAGGCCGTTGTGGACACCGAAGAAGGTCGCCATCGACGTGTCGACGCGGGAGAACTCCAGGCTGATGAATGACGTCAGCAGCCTGCTGGCGGCCGGGCGGTCCGGCCGGGGGTAGCCGATCCCGACGATCCCCAGCTCGGCGATCTTCGGCACCAGGTGGTGCGGGAACTCCGACCGCGACCAGAAGTCGTTGGCAATGGGTGCGATCTCGCGCTGGGCGAACTCGCGCACCCGCAGGAGCACCTGCTGGTCGCTGGCCGGCAGCAATTGCTCGTAACCGTAGAAATCCCCGAGCAGCCGCGGGATGGTGGTTGACCCTTGCGCGGCGCGCGTCCCGTTCGCGGGCGGCGGGTCGGCCGGACCGCTGCCGGTGACGTCGTAGCCGTCCCGGGCGGCCAGTACGGCCAGTTGTTTGCGGTCGCGCAGCTCCATCCGCTGTTCGTAGCTCTGGTCCCCGAAGCGCGCCTCGGTGGCGGTGCTGAGCAGGTCGATCGTCGCCGGGGTGAGCTCGGGCTCGCCGAGGTCCTTCCACCGGCGGGCCATCCCGGGACCGAGGTGCTCCAGCAGGTGCCGCAGGCCACCGGGGCCGCCACCCAGGTGGTAGCTCTCGAACGGCCCGGCCGTGGCCCAGCGCACCCCGACGGACTCGGTCACGACCTGGTCGAGCTCCTCCGGCGTGACG
>JBKJOO010000468.1:0-6157 GCA_046595615.1 Mycobacteriales bacterium
GCTCCGCCGCGCCGAGTCCGTCCGGGTCGAGGTCGACGGCCAGGACCGCCGCCTGTGGACCCTGTTCGCCGGCAACGGCCACTACCACCCGGCCGGCTTCGCGCCGAGCTGGCGCGAGCGGCTCGACGACGGCTGCATCGACGTCCGGCTGATCGACGCGGACGTGCCGTTCGCCCGCCTACGGCTGGTCCTGGCCGTCATGACCGGTCGGCTCGGCCGCAGCCGGGTCTACGAGCAGCGGGTCGTCGGCCGGCTGCCCATCCGTTCGCGGCAGGGTGGCCTGCGGACCGCCCGGGACGGGGAGGTGGGTGACGGTCCGGCCCACCTGCTGCTGCGGGCCGCCGAGCGCCCCCTGGTGGTCTACCGGCCGGCCTCCGGGTGAGTGCCCCGGACCGGGCAGCGCGGGACCCGGCGGCCGACCTGCGGGCGATCGCCTTCTGCCTGGAGCGGGCCGCCGAGCCGTCGTACCGGGTGAAGGCGTTCCGGACGGCGGCCGGGGTCGTGGACCGCACCCCGGCTGACGAGCTGCAGGCTCGGGTGCGGGCCGGCACGCTCGTCGAGCTGGCCGGCATCGGCAAGGTGACCGCGCAGGTCGTCGTGGAGTCGCTGGCGGGTGAGGAGCCGGTCTACCTGCGGCGGGTGCAGACCCTCGGCGACACCCCGGTCGGGGTGGGGGCGGCGGCGTTGCGGGCCGCGCTCAAGGGTGACTGCCACGCGCACTCGGACTGGAGCGACGGTGGCTCGTCGATTGATGAGATGGCCCTGGCCGCAAAGGATCTCGGCCACGACTACCTGGTGCTGACGGATCACTCACCGCGGCTCAAGGTGGCCCGCGGCCTGTCGCCGCAGCGGTTGCGGGAGCAGCTCGGCGTCGTCCGCGAGCTCGACCAGCGGCTGGACGGGTTCCGGCTGCTGACCGGCATCGAGTGCGACATCAACCTCGACGGCTCACTCGACCAGGAACCTGCCTTGCTGGCCGAGCTCGACCTCGTCGTCGCGAGCGTGCACAGCGCCCTACGGATGCCGCGGGAGGAGATGACCGCCCGGCTGGTGGCTGCGGTGAGCAACCCGCACACCGATGTGCTGGGGCACTGCACCGGGCGGCTGGTGACCGGCAAGGGTCGGCCCGAGTCGACGTTCGACGCCGAGGTGGTCTTCGCGGCGTGCGCGCGCTTCGGGGTGGCGGTCGAGGTCAACAGCCGACCCGAGCGGCTCGACCCGCCCAAGCGGCTGCTCAAGCTGGCGCTGGAGGCCGGCTGCCTGGTGGCGATCGACACTGATGCGCACGCGCCCGGCCAGCTCGACTGGCAGGCCGCCGGCTGCGAGCGGGCCTACCTCTGCGGCGTCACGCCGGATCGGATCGTCAACGCCTGGGACGTCGAGGCACTGCTCACCTGGACGGGCCGCGCTGGGTCGGGACGAGGCGGGCGACCGGGGCGGTGAGCAACTCGGTCAGCCGGTCCGGCAGGGCGTCGGCAACCAGCAGCGCGCACGCCGCGTCCCGGCAGAGCTGCAGGACCCGGCGGGTCTCCCGGTCGTCGCCCGCGCCGGCGCCGCAGCTGGGGCAGCCGCGCAGCAGGACCTCGCCGGTGCTGCGGCGGATCAGGGCCCACAGCCGCCGGCGGCGGGTCAGTACCGCGGCCTGGAAGGCCGACTCGCGGGCTTCGGCCCGATCGGACTCGTCCAGGAACGACTGGTCGACCAACGCGTCGTAGGCGGCCTGGCCGGCCGGGTCGTGGCAGCGCGCCGCCAGCTGGGGGAGCGCCGCCAGCAGCGCCTTGACGACATCGCCTTGCGGGCCGAGGTCGGGCTCGTCCACCGGCGAGGTCGGGAACACCGTCCGCCACGGTCGCATCAGTGCGGCGTACTGCGTGGGGCGCAGGACCGGTCGGGCGTAGGTGGCCGCGATGGCGTCCCGGACGGCCTTGAGGGCGGTGATGGTGATCGTCGGGTCGTTGGTGATGTAGGCGGCCTCGCCGCGCAGGTCGTCGTCGAACAGCGCCGTCAGGGCCTCGAACGCCGAGAGGACCTCCAGGACCAGCGGGCTGTCCGGCGACAGCGCCCGGTCGCGTGCCTCGGCCAGTGCCGGGCTGTTGGTCCAGGCCAGGGCCAGCTTGGGGACGTCGGCATCGTCGATGTGGGCGAGATGGGCGAGCACGCCCAGCACCTCGGTGAGATTGGGGTGCTCCGCGAGCTGCCCTACCGTGCTGCTGCGCCTGGCCATCCGGTGCCTCCTGCCGTGTCCTTGACTCTCCGGCATCCAGGTGGCCGAACTTGACCGTTTCCGCGCAGATGACCCCGATGGGCCACGGCGCCATAGCCCAGGTGCGGTCAGTTGTCATGATTGCGCAATGACGACCGATGTACGCCGGGCCGGTGAGCGAGCAAGCACCCGGATCTCCTGGCTCGACTCGAAGCACTCGTTCTCGTTCGGACGGCACTACGACGCAGCGAATACCTCGTTCGGGCTGTTGCTGGTCAACAACGACGACGTCGTCGCGCCGGGCTCGGGGTTCTCGACACACCCGCACCGTGACATGGAGATCATCACCTGGGTGCTCAGCGGTGAGCTCGTGCACGAGGACTCGCACGGCCACAACGGCCTGATCGTGCCCGGTCTCGCGCAACGGATGAGCGCCGGCACCGGGATGCTGCACTCGGAGATGAACGCCACCGCCGATGCCCCGGTGCACTTCGTCCAGATGTGGGTGGTCCCCGACACCGAACACGTCGCGCCAAGCTACGAGCAGCTCGACATCAACAGGGCCCTCGAGCGCGGCGGGCTCGTCCCGGTCGCCAGCGGTCGCGGCCACGACGCGGCGATCTCGATCCGGCAGGAAGGCGCGGTCCTGCTCGCCGCGCGGCTGGCCGACGGCGAGTCGGTTCAGCTGCCGGACGCGGCGTACGTGCACCTGTTCGTCGCGGTGGGGGCCGTCGAGTTGGCAGGCGCTGGTGCGCTGGTCGAGGGCGACGCGGTCCGACTGACGGCCGCCGGCGGCCCGGCGCTGACCGCCGTCGGTGGCCGCGCCGAGGTGCTCGTCTGGGAGATGGATCAGCAGATCTAGCCGCTGACCTCGCTGCTGCCGGCCTCGTTGTCCTTGGCCGGGTCGACCCGCCCGCTCAGCAGCGCATAGCGCTCGATCGCCTTCGCCGGCAGGTCGGCGGCCACGTCGCCGCGCCGGGCCAACTCGGCCAGCACGGCGGTCACCATCGACTCGGCGTCGATGTGGAAGTGCCGGCGCAGCGCCGCCCTGGTGTCGGACCGGCCGAAGCCGTCGGTACCCAGGCAGGCCCACGTCCCGGGCACCCAGCGGCTGATCTGGTCCGGGACGGCCCGCATCCAGTCGCTGACCGCAACGACCGGACCGGTGGTGTCCATCAGGGCCTGCGTCACGTACGGCGTACGCGCGGGCTCCTCGGGGTGCAGGAGCGAGTGTTCGTCGCAGGCCAGCGCGTCGCGGCGCAGCTCGTTCCAGCTGGTCACCGACCACACGTCGGCGGCCACCCCCCAGTCGTCGCGCAGCAGCGCGGCGGCATCCAACGCGTGCGGCACCGTGATGCCGCTGGACAGCAACTGCGCCCGGGGGCCGTCGCCGTCGGCGACCTGCAACCGGTACATCCCACGCAGCACCCCCTCGCGCAGCTGCGGCAGGTCGGGCATCGCCGGCTGGGGGAAGGGCTCGTTGTAGACGGTGAGGTAGTAGAAGACGTCCTCCGGCGTCTCGCCGTACATCCGGCGCAGCCCGTCCTCGACGACAAAGGCCAACTCATAGCTGTACGCCGGGTCGTAGGCGACGACGGCCGGGTTGGTGCTGGCCAGCAGCAGCGAGTGACCATCCTGGTGCTGCAGGCCCTCGCCGTTGAGGGTCGTGCGGCCGGCGGTCGCACCGAGCAGGAAGCCCCGACCGAGCTGGTCGGCCATCGCCCACATCTGGTCGGCGGTCCGCTGGAAACCGAACATCGAGTAGAAGATGTAGATCGGGATCATCGGCTCGCCGTGGGTGGCGTACGACGTCCCGGCGGCGATCGCGCTGGCCATCGAACCCGCCTCGGTGATCCCCTCGTGCAAGATCTGACCGTTCACCGACTCCTTGTAGGACAGCAGCAGTGCGCGGTCGACCGCTTCGTAGCGCTGCCCGGCCGGTGAGTAGATCTTGGCCGTCGGGAACATCGCGTCGATCCCGAAGGTGCGTGCCTCGTCCGGCACGATCGGGACGAAGCGGGCCCCGATGTCCTTGTCCTTCATCAGGTCCTTGAGCAGCCGGACGAAGGCCATCGTGGTCGCGACGGCCTGCTTGCCGGAGCCCCGCTTGAGCTCGTCGTAGACCTCGGTGGCGGGCAGCGTGAGGCCGGCGGTGACCACGGTGCGCTTGGGGATGGAGCCACCGAGGGCGGCCCGGCGCTCCTTCATGTACTCGATCTCGGCGCTGTGCGGACCAGGATGGAAGTAGGGCGGCAGGCCGCTGTCGAGGGCCTTGTCGGAGATGTCGATGTGCAGCCGGTCGCGCAGTTCCTTCAGCTCGTCCTTGGTCAGCTTTTTCATCTGGTGGGTGGCATTGCGGCCCTCGAAGTCCTTGCCGAGGGTCCAGCCCTTGACGGTGTGGGCCAGGATCACCGTCGGCTGGCCGACGTGCTCCGCGGCGTGCTTGAACGCGGCATAGACCTTGCGGTAGTCGTGGCCGCCGCGCGGCAGACCGCGACGGATCTGGTCGTCGGTGAGGTGCTCGACCATCTTGCGCAGCCGCGGGTCGGTCCCGAAGAACTTCTCGCGGGTGTAGGCGCCGTCCTCGACCGAATAGGTCTGGAACTGCCCGTCAGGGGTCGTGTTCATCGCGTTGACCAGGACGCCGTCGACGTCGCGGGCGAGCAGCTCGTCCCACTCCCGGCCCCAGACGACCTTGATGACGTTCCAGCCCTGGCCGCGGAATGCCGACTCGAGCTCCTGCATGATCTTGCCATTGCCGCGAACCGGACCGTCGAGCCGCTGCAGGTTGCAGTTGACCACGAAGGTCAGGTTGTCGAGTTCCTCGCGGGCCGCGAGCCCGATGGCGCCGAGCGACTCGGGCTCGTCCATCTCCCCGTCGCCGAGGAAGCACCAGACGTGGCTGGACGAGGTGTCCTTGATGCCGCGGTGCAGCAGATAGCGGTTGAAGCGCGCCTGGTAGATCGCGGCGAGCGGGCTCAGGCCCATCGACACGGTCGGGAACTCCCAGAAGTCCGGCATGAGCCGCGGGTGCGGGTAGGACGGCAGGCTCGCCGGCAGCGACTCCTGTCGGAAGCCGTCGAGCTGCTCCTGGGTGAGCCGACCCTCGAGGAAGGCCCGGGCGTAGATGCCCGGGGAGGCGTGCCCCTGGAAGTAGACCTGGTCGTTGCCGCCGTCGCGGCCCTGGAAGAAGTGGTTGAAGCCGACTTCGTAGAGCGAGGCGGCACTGGCGTAGGTCGCGATGTGCCCGCCGACGCCGATCTCCGGACGGTTGGCCCGGCTGACCAGCATGGCGGCGTTCCACCGCACGTAGGCGCGGATGCGCCGCTCGACGTGCTCGTCGCCGGGGAACCACGGCTCGCGTTCCGGGGAGATCGTGTTGATGTAGTCGGTGCTGCGCAGCGCGGGGACGCCGACCTGCTTCTCCCGCGCGCGTTCGAGCAGCTTGAGCATCAAAAAGCGGGCCCGCCCCCGGCCGGCGCGATCCACGACCGCGTCGAGCGAATCGAGCCACTCGGCTGTCTCGCTGGGATCGACGTCGGGCAACTGGCTCGGCAGCCCGTCGCTGATGACACTGAACCGCTCGCTCGGGGTCGTCACCCCCCCATCAAACCGCTTACTCACCGGTAGCGGTGCAGCCCGCCTGTTCAGCCGGCCCGGTGGTGGGCCGTCAGTGAGTGGTGTCCGTCGCCCTGTGGGTCGGCGTGGACGAGCGCCGCGGTCAACCGGGGCACCTCGTGCACGAGCCGATGCTCGGCCAACTCGGCGATGCGGTGCCCATCGACGAGCGACAGCTCGTGCCCGACAACGACCTCGGCCTCGGCGCGCAGGGCGTGGCCGATCCAGCGCAGCCGGACATCGCCGGTCCCGACGACCCCGGGGGTGGCCGAAAGGACACCTTCGACCGTTGCGACGAGGCCCTCGTCGACGGCGTCCATCAGCCGTCGGTAGACC
>JBKJOO010000153.1:0-3007 GCA_046595615.1 Mycobacteriales bacterium
CGGTGGCCGCGGTCGGGGGCGGCGCACCCGTCGGGCGGGCAGGTGGGCGGCGACGGCTGCTGATGATGGGCTCCCGGGAAGCGAGCGGCCAGCGTAGGCCCCGGCTGCCGCGACCGGCCCGATGGCCCAGAATGCGCGTCATGCGGGTCGCGGTCGTGGGTGCGGGCATCTCCGGGGTGGCCTGCGCACGCGTCCTGACCGACGCAGGTCACGACGTGGTCGTGCTCGACCGCGGCCGGGTGCCGGGTGGACGGATGGCCTCACGCCGCGTCGAGGGACGCTACGTCGACCTCGGGGCGAGTTATCTGACCGCCCGCGACCCGGCCTTTGTCGCCGTCGTGGACGACCTGGTGGCCCGCGGGATCGCCCGGCCCTGGACCGACACCTTCCAGGTGGCGTCACCGGCCGGCCCCGGCGAGCGCAAGCCGGGCCCGATCCGGTACGCCGCACCGGGCGGTCTGCGCTCGCTCGTGACCGACCTGGCAGCCGGTCTCGACGTACGGCAGCAGGTCGAGGTCGCCGCTGTCGGGCCCGGTCCGAGCATCGACGGCGCGGCGTACGACGCGGTGGTGCTGGCCATGCCCGATCCGCAGGCACTGCGGCTGCTTGACCCATCCCTGATCGCCGAGCGCGCAGCGATCGAGGGGCGGGCGTGGGTGCCGGTACTGGCCCTCGCCGCCGGCTGGCCGTCGCGGGCCTGGGACTTCGATGGGCTGTTCGTCAACGACTCGGCGGTCCTTGCCTGGGTGGCCGACGACGGGGCCCGCCGGGGCGATGGTGCGCCCGTGCTGGTCGCCCACTCGTCCCCTGGCTTCGCAGCGAGCCGGCTGGTGGACCCCCCCGCCGCAGGACCAGAACTGATCGCGGCCCTGCGCGGGATGCTGGGCCTCGGCGAGCCGACCTGGTCGAGCGTGCAGCGCTGGACGTTCGCCAAGCCGGTGGGCACCCGCGAGCAGTCGCACTGGCTCGGCGAGGCCGGGATCGGTCTGTGCGGCGACGGTTGGGGCGCCGCCAAAGTCGAGGCCGCCTGGCTGTCCGGCACCGAGCTGGGTCGGGCCCTGACCTAGCTCCGGCCCGGTCCTGGCTACGCCGGGGCCTAGCTCCGGCCCAGGGCGCGCAACACCTGACGCGGCCGGTTGGTGATGACCGCGTCGACCCCCAGACCGAGCACCAGGTCGACGTCCGCCGGTTCGTCGACGGTCCACACGTGCAGCCGATGTCCCTGCTCGTGCACCCGCCGGACATAACCGGGATGGGCGGTCAGCACCTCGAGGGACGGGCCGGCGACCGACACCTGCGGCGGCAGGCTGCCGTCCCGGTAGCGCATCGGCACCCGGTCCAGCAGCAGCACGGTAGGCACCGCCGGGGCCATCGCGTGCACCCGCCGCAGCGAGGTCGGCGCGAAGCTCATCACCGTCACCCGGGACGCCTCCCGGGTCGCCGGCGTGGCCAGGCCGAAGCGGTCCAGCAGGTCGACCAGGGCCTTCTCCACCAGCCCGCCGTACCTGGTCGGGTGCTTGGTCTCGACGTGCAGCTGGACCGGGTGTTCGTGGTCCAGGGCAAGCTGCAGGAGCCGCTCGAAGGTGAGCACCCGGTTGCGGTCGCGGTCCGGCTCCTCAGACGACGGGTCGGCCTTCCAGCTGGCGAAGTCGAGCTCGGCGAGCTCGGCCAACTCGAGCGTCGAGACGACCCCGTGGCCGTTCGAGGTGCGGTCCACCCGCCGGTCGTGCACGCACACCAGCACGCCGTCGCGGGTCAGCCGGACGTCGCATTCGAGCGCGTCGGCACCCTCGTCGATCGCCGACTTGTACGCCGTGAGCGTGTGCTCGGGGTGCACGTCGGAGGAGCCTCGGTGTGCGACCACGAGCACCACGCGAGCATCCTTGCCTACCCGGCCGGAGCCCTGCGGCGGACCAGCTCGGGCGCGTCGTTGACCACGTCCTGCAGGGCCGCACCGGCGAGCGCCCGCTGCAGGTTGGCCTGCGACCTGGCCACGACGCGCATGGCCGCTTCGCCGGTCGCACCGGCCATGTGCGGGCTGAGCAGGACACCCGGCAGCTCGCGCAGGGCTGAGCCGGGCGGCAGTGGCTCGGCGGCGAAGACGTCGAGCGCAGCGCCGCCGAGCCGCCCGTCGCGCAGCGCGTCGATGAGGGCTGGCTCGTCGATCACCTGCCCGCGGGCGGCGTTGACCAGCAGCATCCCCGGCTTGGCCGCGGCGAGCAACGCGCCATCGAGCAGGTGCCTGGTCTGCGCGGTGAGGGCGATCACGACGATCAGCACGTCGCTGGTGGCGACGAGATCGGCGAGCTCGCGCCGCCGGGCCGGCGCGTCGTCGTGGACCCGGCGCGACCAGTACGACACCTGGCAGTCGAGTGCACCGAATACCGTCGCGACACGTCGGCCGATCGCCCCCATGCCGACCACCCCGATCGACAGCCCGGCCAGCTCACGGCCACCGAGGCCGGTCTGCGGCCACTCACCCCGGCGGACCGCGGCGTCCGCCTCGACGGTCCGCCGAAGCAGCGCCAGGGTGGCCGACAGGCACCACTCCATGACGCTGACCCCGTTGGCGCCGGCGGTGTTCGCCACCGGGATCCCCGCCGCCGTACACGCGTCCAGGTCGATGTCGTCGACCCCCACGCTGGGCTGCTGCACGAAACAGACCCGGGGCCCCGGCAGGTCGACCCGCAGGCCGTGGCTCCAGTCGCCGAGCACCAGGTCGACCGTCGGCAGCAGCGCGTCGACGGCAGCCTGGGTGCGCTCCGCGGGGAGCACGATCTCCAGCCGCGGGTCACCGAACAGGTCCTCGATCAGCTCGGCGGGCAGCGGGGCCAGAGCCAGCAGTCTCCAGGTCATGGCGACAGCATCGCCCAGACCGCTCAGCGCACCGACCTGGCATGCTCCACCCGATGAGCGACTACGACCTCGTCGTGCTGGGTGCCGGCGCGACCGGCCTGGGAGCTGCTCGGACGGCGCGGAGGGCCGGCCGGCGGGTCGCGCTCGTGGA
>JBKJOO010000322.1:0-5669 GCA_046595615.1 Mycobacteriales bacterium
GAGCTCGCCGCCGAGGTCGAGGCGTTGCTCGCTAACGAGGAGAACCTGGACGCCGCCGAGGACGCCGACACCTACGGCGTCGACCGGCGCCGCGTTGAGCTTCCCGCGGAACTGGCCGTTCGTGGAGGACGGCTGGCGGCGATCAGGCATTCGAAGGGCGCCCTGGAGGCGGAGCACCGCGCGAAGGCCCGAGCCGCAGCCGAGCAGGCCGCCACCGAGCGCGGTGCGGGGCCCCGAGCAGGCCACCGCCGCGGGCGACGTCGCGACAGCCGCTGCGGCAGCCGGCGAAGGCGCATCTCATTCGCCTCGGTGAGGTCCCGGACTTGCGACTTCAGGGCCTTGATCGCTACCAGCTCCTCATTCGAGGGACCGGTTCGGTCCCCACCGTCGATCTGGGCCTGCCCGATCCACTTCCGCAGCGTCTCCGGCCCGACTCCGACCTTCGGTCCAAGGGCCTGGGCTGCGGCCCACGGTGAGGCGTAGTCGTCCAGTCGTTCCAGGACCATCCACAGGACCCATCCCGCTGATCACTCGGGTACTTCCTCGCATGCCTCGCAGCCTTCGCAAGAAGGAAGCGGCAGCAAACTCGGGACGGCTCAGGGTGACGCCATCCCCGGGTGAGTCGATCGGGGCCCAGGAGTTGCCGTCTCGTGGGCCAGGGACCAGCTCTTCGGCCAGCGCCCGAGGGGGGTGACGCCGGACGAGTGGCCACCCCCGAGCATTGACACCGACGAGGAGACGGTGATCAACTCGAGGCAGGCTGTGAGCGCCTCGTCCGCCTTGGTGCCTCGCTGAGATGGACGACCTGTCTTCTCGGGGTTGCAAGGGCCGTACTGGCGTTCGTTGCTGCTGATGTGACGTCCTTGTCACCGAGCGACGGCACGTTCGCGCCAGACTCGTCCGAGCCTGACATTCCGCTCTCGACCAGTCCCAGGAGGATTGCTGATGGTGGACTACGAAATCTTCGAGTTGGGCGACGTCCGACTCAGCACCGGGCAGACGCTGCGCGCAGCGAAGCTCGCGTACAAGACCTACGGTTCACTGAACAAAGACAAGTCGAATGCGATCGTCTACCCAACCTGGTATTCGGGGCAGCACTACGACAACGAGTGGCTCATCGGCGAGGGCATGGCCCTCGACCCGTCGAAGTACTTCATTATTGTCCCGAACATGTTGGGCAATGGGTTGTCGTCTTCGCCGAGCAACACCGCTGCGCCCCATAACGGCGCGCGGTTCCCCAACGTCACGTTCTACGACCAGGTCGAACAGCAGCACCGGCTGGTCACCGAGCAGTTCGGCATCGAAACGCTTGTGCTGGTGACCGGATGGTCAATGGGCGCCGGGCAGACCTACCAGTGGGCGGTCAGCTACCCGGACATGGTGCAGCGGGCGCTGCCATTCTGTGGCTCGTCGAAGACCGCCGAACACAACATCGTGTTTCTTGAGGCGGTCAAGTACGCGATCATGACTGATGCGGCTTGGCAGGACGGCATGTACGCAAGCCAGCCCGTCAAGGGTCTGCGTGCGGTGGGCCGGGTCTACGCCGGGTGGGGATTTTCACAGGCCTTCTATTGGCAGCAGTTGTACAAGGAGAGCCCGTTCGACTACGCCACGCTCGAGGACTTCCTCGTTGGCTTCTGGGAGGGGTTCTTCCTCGCCAAGGACGCCAATAACCTGCTGGCGATGGCGTGGACCTGGCAGAACGGCGACGTCGGTCAGACCCCTGGCTTCGACGGGGACCATGTGCGCGCCCTCGGCTCGATCAAGGCCAAGACGCTCGTGATGCCGGCGCAGAAGGACCTCTACTTCCCTCCCGAGGATGAGGAGTACGCCGTGTCCCACATCCCGGATGCCCGACTGCGGGTGATCCCCGGGGTGTGGGGGCACTTCGCTGGCGGCGGCGTGAACCCCGTCGACACGAAGTTCATCAACGACGCCCTTCTCGAACTCCTCGCAACCTAGGGTTCGGCCAGCGAAGGCACCTGCACGGTGGAGTTGCCCAACGTGGTGGCCGGAGCTGAGCACACGGTGGCGCTACATACCGGCCGTGGCCAGGCGCTGGGCAAGCTCCCCGGCCGCCCATCGGCAGCGTCACGAGCGCGCCGTACGACGGGCTGCTCGCCACCCATGGACGTCGCCCCGCGCCGTGGCTACATTGCGATCACCGGGACGGATCCGACGATCGTCCGGCTGGGGTCGCCATGGGCATCTTGGGAACTCGGGTCGTCCGGATCGAGGACCCGCTGCTGCTGACCACAGCGGGCGCCTACACCGACGACCTGGTCGATCCCCGCCTCCAGGGCGCGCTGCACCTCACCTCGTCCGGTCCCCGCTCGCGCACGCCCGGATCCTGTCCGTCGACAGCGCGCGGGCCCGGACCGCACCGGGCGTTGTCGCGGTCCTGACGGCGGCCGACCTAGGGCTGGGCCCGCTGCCCGCGATGTTGCCGATGTACAACCCGGCCATGCTGAGCCCGCCGCTGACCACCGAAGTCGTCCGCTTCGTCGGCGACCCGGTTGCCGTGGTGCTCACCGAGCAGGCCTACCAGGGACAGGACGCCGCGGACCTCGTCGAGGTCGACGACGACCAGCACCACGATTGTGCGCAGCGGGTCGTTCCGGGTGGCAGAGACGCACGAGCTGTTCACCCAGGACCAGCTGACGGCGCTGTTGGGCAAAGCCGATACGGCCAAGAGCACCTACCGAACACCCGGGAGCTAGTGCCGCCCTGGTAATGACCGCGCGGTCGTCGCGCTGCGTACGGATCAGCCGTGGTTGAACGTCGTGGTGCACCCGCCGTCGACGGTCACGATCGAGCCGGTCATGAACGAACTCTCGTCACTGGTGAGAAAGACGGCGACGCGGGCCACCTCGTCGGCGTGCGCCTGCCGGCCGATCGGCTGCCGCGCAGCCGCTGCCTCGCGACGCGCGTTGGCGGCAGCAGCAGCCTCGGGGTCGAGTCCGGCCCGGTGGCCCCCCATGTCGGTGTCGATGTAGCCCGGGCAGATCGCGTTGACGCGGATGCCCTGCCCGCTGTAGTCCACGGCGAGCTGCCTGGTGAGGTTGACCACGCCTGCCTTCGAGGCGCAGTACGCAGGTGCGAGCGGCGCGCCGATGAGACCGTACGTCGAGGCGATGTTGACGATCCGGCCGCGGCCGGAGGCGAGCAGGTGCGGCATCGCGGCGCGGGTACACAGGAACGGACCGGTGAGGTTCACGGCGAGTGCCCGGTTCCAGACAGCCACGTCGAGCTCGTGCAGCAGGCCCGTCCCGCCGCTGATGCCGGCGTTGTTGACCAGCACGTCCAAGGCCCCGAACCGCGCCACGGTGGTAGCGACCATGGCGGCAACCTGATCGGCCTCCGACACGTCGCAGGGGACGAAGATGGCTTCCGCGCCCGCGCTCCGCAACGACTCGAGGGTCGCCTCGCCGGATTGCACATCGGCGACGACGACGCGGGCGCCCTCGGTTGCCATCGCCCGCGCCGTGGCAGCGCCGATCCCGCCCGCCGCTCCGGTGACGACGGCGACGCGTCCTGACAGCCTCATCGCCAGAGCACCCCGTTGAAGGTTCACGTCGATCCGTCCTTTCGCTGAGGGCGCCGTGCCCGCCCGATCATCACGCGGAGATGCCGCCGTCGACCATCACCGTTGCGCCGTGCATGTACGTCGAGGACGGGCCGACCAGGAAAGACACCACATCGGCGACCTCCTCCGGCGTACCGATGCGCCCGGCCGGCAGGCTCGCATCGAAGTCCGCCATCGCCGAGGCGTCGTGCCGGATCCAATCGGCCATGGGGGTGTCGATCAGCCCTGGGCAGACCGCATTCACGCGGATCCCCTGCCGCCCGTGGTCGACCGACAAGCTGCGGGTCAACTGCAGCAGCGCACCCTTGGAGGCGCAGTACGCCGCCCGCTGACGGCCACCCCGCACACCGGCAGTCGAGACGACGTTGACGATGGCGCCACTTCCCGCCGCAACCATGGCTGGCAGGACCTCCCGGCAGGTCAGGAACGGCCCCATCGCGTTGACATCCATGAAGCGCCGCCATTCCTGGACCGACAGCTCCGGCACGTCATGGCGATCGAAGTAGCCGGCGGCGTTGACGAGCACCGCGACCTGGCCGAGACCGGAACGCACCGCGCCCACAGCTGAGGCCACCGACTCCTCGTCCGCAACGTCGCAGGTCACCGCCAGCGCGCCTGCGAGGTCCGCCGCCACCTTCGCGGCCCCATCGCCGTCGAGGTCCAGGCAGCCAACCGAATACCCGTCGGAAGCCAGCCGCCGCGCGACAGCCGCGCCGATCCCGCCGGCCGCACCTGTCACGACCGCAACGCCACGCATGCTCACCACTCCACGATCGAGCGGGTCAGCGACACGGCGGTGATGAAGGTACGGAACAACCGCAGCGGGTCCTCGTCGACCATGGCGACGGTCTTTTCGTCAATGCGCTCCACCCGATGCAGCCAGGTGGCCATCTCGGCGAAATCACCGGTGTGAAAGCGGACCTCAAGGGTGGCCGGCATCGGAATCTGAGGCGGAGTGAACGACGACAGCCGCTCCAGCGCGGTCCGGGCGCCGACCCGGATCAGCTCCCGGGCCTGGACCGGGTGCAGGCCGGTGGAGGCGAACCGCGTCCAGGACTGCTTCACGACGACGGCCTCGATGCCCGGGCAGAACGGGGCCGCCTCGTCAGCCGTCGTCTGGTCGCCGGTGATGAGCACGACCGGCACGCCGTATGACTGGGCGACCAGGGCGTTGATGCCGGACTCCCCCACCACCGTGCCGTTGAGCGTGACATCGGCGATGGCCCGCGGGTTGTAGGTGTGTGACAGCACTGCCGATGAGCTCATCGAGCCGTGGTAACTGATGAAGAACACAGCATCGAACGACGCGTCGAGCCCCTGCACCATGTACATCGGCTTGTGCTTGCCCGACAGGTAGCTCGCCTGCCCGTGCAACTCGTCGGGCCGCAGGTTCTGCATGCTCGAGTGCGAGTCGTTGACGAGAAATTCTTTCGCGCCGGCGGCCAGGGCCCCGTCGATAGCGGCGTTGACCTCGGCCTGCAGCAGGCCCCGGTAGTACTCGTACTCCGGATTCGCGCCGATCGCCTGGGACCAGTCGACGACGCCGGTCGTACCCTCCATGTCGCTGGAGACGAACACCTTCATGCGCAGGTCCTGCTCTCTGTCCGGATTTCGGACTCATCCGCGGTGATGACGCTGTACGTCGCGCCGGGCAGACCGGCGGCCCCGCCGTGCCGCCCGTCCGGGGTCAGCGCGAGGGCGCGCAGTTCAGCGCGGAACGCGTCGGGGAGCAAGGCCGCGTCGTCCAGCGCCTGCTGGCAGGCCGTGGACGGGTCCTCGCCGGCGCCGACCAGATCCACGATCCGGCGGGCGGTACCGGCCCGCATGGAGAGCTCCCCGCGACCGGTGCAGGCGGCTCCGCCGTACCGCAGGTCGCAGTAGTTCCCCGCGCCCGGTACCGCCGAGTCCCCTACCCGACCCGGGTACTTGTACGGATAGCCGCTGGTACTCACCCCGACACACATCTCGCCGCTCGCGTCCAGGGCCAGGACGTTGATCGTGCCCCACGGGCCGTCGTGGGGTGCGAGCCGTCGTACCAGCTCGAGGGCGGCTTTGCTGTAGGCGAGATCGCCCACCTGGACGG
>JBKJOO010000361.1:0-7047 GCA_046595615.1 Mycobacteriales bacterium
ACCTGACAGCTTGACTTCGTCCGGGCCCTACTCGGTGGCGCCGCGATGTTCGCCTTCTACTTCGCCTTGTGCTTCGCCTATCCGGCCGGCATGGGCTTCGGCGACGTCAAGCTGTCAGGTGTACTCGGGCTCGCAACGGCCTGGGTCGGCTGGGGAGCCTGGGCGGTTGGCCTGTTCGGTGGATTCCTGTTCGGTGGTCTCTGGGGAATCGTCCTCATCCTGGCAAAACGGGGTGGCCGCAAGAGCAAGGTGCCGTTCGGGCCCTTCATGTTGGCGGGTGCGCTCCTTGGCGTGCTGGCCGGCCAGGATCTGTTCGACGGCTATCTCTCGCTCACGATTGGCTGAGTCCCACTGGGCCTGATGGCTTAAGGCGTTGCCTCCCTCGTCCGATGCGTCATCTGACACCGATCGGACACACGATCGGACCTCGCGGCCACCGCGCCGCTGCAGGAGGGATGAGTAGTGGCAGGCAAAGTCGTGGGTCTCGACATCGGGACCTCGGGCGTGCGCGCAGCCGAGTTGACGCTCGGCAAGGGCGGAGCAACGCTCGAACGGTTCGGTCAGGTCGCCCTCCCTCCGGGTGCGGTGCGCGATGGCGAGGTCGTCGACACCGACGCCGTTGCCGTCGCCATCAAGCAGCTGTGGGCGCAGGCGAAGTTCACCACCAAGAAGGTCGTCGTGGGGGTGGCGAACCAGAAGGTCGTCGTCCGCCAGGTCGACCTTCCCTGGCTGCCAGCAGGTGAGCTGCGCAAGTCGCTCGCCTTCCAGGTGCAGGACTTCATCCCGATGCCGGTTGAGCAGGCGATCCTGGACTTCCACCCGCTGGAGGAGTTCACCAACGAGTCCGGCGGCCGGATGCTGCGCGTCCTGCTCGTCGCCGCGGCCCGGGACATGATCGACAGCGCCCTGCTCGCCGTCGAGCAAGCCGGTCTGACCCCCTCGATGGTGGATCTCACGTCCTTCGCGGTGCTGCGGTCGTTGGTCTCGATGGACCACACGGGCCTTGATTCTCTCGACGCCGAAGCACTGGTCGACGTCGGCGCCAGCGTCACCAACATCGTGGTGCACCAGGGTGGGGTGCCGCGCTTCGTGCGCATCCTGCTGATGGGTGGCGCCGACATCACCGACGCGGTCGCCGAACGCCTCGGCGTCCCCCTCGACCAGGCCGAGTCGGTCAAGCAGAGGACCGGCCTCGCGCTCGTCGCCGGCAGCGCCGAGGCGCACCCGGCCAACCGGGCCATCGAGTCGACCGGGAGTGCCTTCGTCGAAGAGGTCCGGGGCTCGCTCGACTACTTCATGGCCCAGTCAGGCGCGCCACGGATCGGCCGGGTCGTGTTGTCCGGCGGCGGGTCTCGCCTCGTCGGTTTGGTCGAGCGACTTTCCTCCGCCACCCGACTGCCCGTCCAGATGGCCCGTCCGATGGCATCGCTCAAGCTGGGCAAGACCGGCCTCACCGACGAGCAACTGGCGTACGTCGAGCCGATGGTGACCGTGCCGGTCGGCCTCGCGATGGGGGTCGCATCATGACCGCGATGAGCGAGACCAGACTGGTCGGCACGAGCCTGTCGTTGCTCCCGAGGGTCAACCTGCTCCCACCGGAGATCGCCGAGAAGGCGGCCTTCCGCAAGGTGCAGATCGGCCTCGGTTCGGCGGTGCTCGCAGCCATCGGCGTCGTCGGGGTGCTCTACCTGTCGGCGGCCAGCAGCGTCGACAGCGCCCAGGGCCAACTCGACAGCGCCAGCAGCACGCACAGCCAACTGCAGACCGAGACCAACAAGTACGCAGCAGTCACCGGGGTCTACGCCCAGGCGGCTGCCGCGCAAGCGATGCTCACCCAGGCGATGGGCGACGAGGTGCGCTACTCGCAGCTGCTCAACGACCTGAGCCTGTCGGTGCCTGCCAAGGTCTGGGTCAAGAACATCGCCTTCGCCCAGACCGTCGTCGGCGCGCCGGCAGCCGGCGCCGCCGCAGGGACGGCTGCGCCCGCCGGCATCGGGACCTTTACGGCCACCGGCGTCGGCTTCTCCCACGATGATGTGGCCGTCTGGCTCGAGTCGATCGCCGGCCAGAAGACCTACACGAATCCCTATTTCAGCAACTCGACCGAAGCACTGCTCGGCACCCGCAAGGTCGTGAACTTCACCTCGACCGCCAGCATCACCAGCGCCGCGCTGTCCAACATCTACACCAAGCCGGCCGGAGGCTGACGTGGACAAGCTCAAGCAGTGGATCGCCTTCACGGTGCTCGGCGTCTTCGCCGTGCTGGCCGCAGGCTGGTTCCTCCTGGTCTCCCCGAAACGCGCCGACGCCGACGCGCTCGGGCAGCAGGCCGCCACCCAGGTCACGGCCAACAGCATGCTGCAAACCCAGCTCGCGGTCCTGAAGAGTCAGGCCAAGAACCTGCCCCAGCAGCAGGCGCAACTCGCCAAGGTTGCCGCCAAGATCCCGGACAACCCGGCTGAGCCGGCGCTGATCCGGGCGCTGGACTCGGCGGCCACCGCCGCCGGTGTCGAGCTCGTCTCGATCTCGCCGTCCCTGCCGGCTGCGGCCGCGGCGCCGGCAGCGGCAACTGTCCCGGTCGCCCCGGGTGCGACCAAGGCCGTTCCCAAGGTCGGCGCACCGGTCGCGGCGGCGGGCGCCGGCTCGTTGCAGTCGATCAGCGTCGCGATCAACGTCGTCGGCAGCTACTTCCAGATCGAGCAGTTCTTCAACGGCCTGGAGCACCTCAGCCGGGCGACAAAGGTGACCGGATTTTCCCTCGTCCCGGGACCCAACCCGGTCAAAGCCGCCGCCGCAGGGGCGACGGCCGACGACGGCAAGACCCTCACCACGACCATCACCGCGCAGGTCTACATGGCCACCGGCAGACCACCGGCCGTTGCCGTCAGCGTGCCCGGCCAGACCGCCAAGACCCCGACCGTTACGCCGAAGAAGTAGGGCCCGGACATGACCATGACCGAGACGGCATTCCCCTTCAACGACGCCCCCGAGGAGTCCGAAGCCCCTGCGCCCAACCGACGGAACCTGCTTCTGGCAGGTGGTCTCGCCGCGGTGCTCCTCGTCGGTGGGGGTGGCTACTACCTGTTCGGCAGCAACTCGGCCGACGATTCAGCCGTCGCCTTCACGCCGCGCCCGGTGCATGCCGGTGCCCCAGCCGCCAAGACTGCGGTGAAGCCGGTGACCAAGGCCAAGCCGGCAGTCGCGACGAAGGTGCCGGCCAAGTCGACCGAGCACCTGGGGCACGACCCCTTCAAGGCGCTCTACGTCCAGCCGGTCGCCGCCGCTGCGCCACTCGCCCCGGCGGCGGTGCCGGGGACGACGACCGGGACGACCCCCGCCACGGCCCCCGTGGTCACCGGCACCACCACTGGTATGACGGGCCCGACGACCACGACCGGTACCACCCCTGCCGCGAGTACGTCGTACGCGCTGCAGCTCGTCTCGATCAGCAAGCCGAGTCCCGAGGCGCGGTTCTACGTCTTCAAGGTCGCCGGGGTCAACAAGACCGTCATCCCGGCCCAGCGGTTCGGCAAGTACGGCGAGCTGATCGTGCTCGCCTACACCAAGACCGCCAGCGGCACGGTCACCGGCGCGATCATCCAGGTCGGTGACGACAGCCCGATGGGCGTCGCCATCGGCGAGAAGGTCACGGTCCTCTGACACACTGGTCGCATGCTTCGTTGGCTCACCGCAGGGGAGTCCCACGGCCCCGCCCTCGTGGCGGTGCTCGAGGGGCTCCCCGCCGGCGTTGTCGTGACGACCGGGGTCGTCGCCGACGAGTTGGCCCGCCGGCGGCTCGGCTACGGCCGGGGTGCCCGGATGGCGTTCGAGCAGGACCAGGTGTCCTTCCTGGGCGGCGTCCGGCACGGCGTGTCGCAAGGCGGTCCGCTCGCGGTGATGGTCGGCAACACCGAATGGCCCAAGTGGGACGTCGTGATGGCGCCGGATCCGGTCACCGCCGAGCAACTCGAGGGGCTGGCCCGCAACGCACCGTTGACCCGGCCGCGACCCGGCCACGCCGACCTCGTCGGCATGCAGAAGTACGGCTTTGACGACGCCCGCCCGGTGCTGGAGCGGGCCAGCGCCCGGGAGACCGCGGCGCGGGTCGCGCTCGGCGCCGTTGCCAAGGCGTTCCTGCTGCAGTCCTACGGCGTGCAGGTGCTGAGCCACGTCGTCAGCATCGGCAGCGAGCAGGTCCCCGAGGGCACGCCGCTGCCCACCCCGGACGACCTCGCGGCCATCGACGCCAGCCCGGCCCGGGCGTTCGACGCCGACAGCAGCGCCCGGATGGTGGCCGAGGTCGACCTGGCCAAGAAGGAGGGCGACACCCTCGGCGGGGTGGTCGAAGTACTCGCCTACGGCCTCCCACCGGGGCTCGGCAGCCACGTGCACTGGGACCGGCGGCTTGACGCGAAGCTGGCCTACGCCCTGATGGGCATCCAGGCCATGAAGGGCGTGGAGATCGGCGACGGGTTCGAGACCGCCGGCCGGCGCGGCAGTGTCGCCCACGACGAGATCGTCCGCGGTGGCGACGGCGCGTTGACCCGCACGACCGGCCGGGCGGGAGGCACCGAGGGCGGCATGAGCACCGGCGACGTCCTGCGGGTGCGGGCCGCCATGAAGCCGATCAGCACGGTGCCGCGTGCCCTGCAGACCATCGACACCAGCACCGGCGAGGCGGCGGTCGCGATCAACCAGCGCAGTGACGTGTGTGCCGTTCCAGCAGCCGGTGTCGTTGCGGAGGCGATGGTCGCGCTGGTCGTCGCGGAGGCCTGCGTGGAGAAGTTCGGGGGCGACTCCGTCGAGGAGACGCGACGCAATTGTGAGGCCTACCTCAAGGCCCTCACGATCCGGTGAGCAGGCCCCGCCTCGTCCTGGTCGGTCCGCCCGGTGCAGGCAAGACCACCGTCGGCCGGCTGGTCGCCGATCGGCTCGGGGTGGAGTTCCGCGACACCGACGCCGACATCGAGACGGTGGCCGGCAAGCCCGTCGCCGAGATCTTCTACGACGACGGGGAACAACGCTTCCGCGCCCTGGAGTGCGAGGCGGTGCGCAGCGCGCTCGAGACCCACGAGGGTGTCCTCAGCCTGGGTGGGGGAGCGGTGCTCGACCCCGGCACCCGGCAGCTGCTGCAGCAGCACGAGGTCGTCCTGCTGCAGGTCGGTCTGGCCGACGCCGCCCGCCGGGTCGGGCTGTCCCGCGACCGGCCGGTGCTCGCGCTCAACCCCCGGGCCACGCTCCACCAATTGCTCGCCGAGCGGCTCCCGTTCTACCTCGAGGTGGCCGGTCGCACCGTCGACACCGACGCCAAGACGCCGCAGCAGGTCGCCGACGAGGTGCTCGCATGAGCAGCACCCGCATCCCGGTCAGGGGCACTGCGCCGTACGACGTGGTGGTGGGTCATGGGCTGCTCGGTGAACTGGCAGCGATGCTGCAGGGGGCCCAGCGGGTCGCCGTCGTGCACCCCGCTGCGCTGGTGGCCACCGCCGAGGCGGTTCGAGATGACCTGCGGGAGCAGGGTTTCGAGGCGCACAGCATCGAGGTGCCCGACGGCGAGGCGAGCAAGGACCTGAAGGTTGCGGCCTACCTGTGGGACGTGCTCGGCCAGGTCGGCTTCACCCGCGCCGACGCGGTCGTGAGCGTCGGTGGGGGAGCGACCACCGACCTCGCCGGTTTCGTCGCGGCGACCTGGTTGCGGGGTGTCCCCGTGGTGCACGTGCCGACAACGCTGCTCGGCATGGTCGACGCTGCCGTCGGCGGCAAGACCGGCGTCAACACCGCTGCTGGCAAGAATCTTGTCGGCGCCTTTCATCCACCCGCCGGTGTGCTCTGCGACCTGACCGCGCTCGAGACCCTGCCTCGCCACGACTACGTCTCGGGCCTCGCCGAGGTCGTCAAGGTCGGCTTCACCCACGACCCCGAGATCCTGCGGCTGATCGAGCGTGACCCGAAAGCCGCAACGACCCCAGCCGGCCCGCACACCCGCGAGCTCGTCGAGCGGGCCATCGCGGTCAAGGCCGCTGTCGTCTCGGACGACCTGACCGAGCAGGGCTCCCGCGAGTTCCTCAACTACGGTCATACCCTCGGCCACGCGATCGAGAAGGTCGAGGACTACCGCTGGCGGCACGGCGCGGCGGTCAGTGTCGGGCTCGTCTTCATCGCCGAACTGGGTCGGCTCGCGGGCCGGCTCGACGACGCCACCGCGGGGCGACACCGCGAGATCCTGACGTCGCTGGGTCTGCCGACGTCGTACGCCGGCGACTGGTCCAGCCTGCTCGCCGCCATGCGGATCGACAAGAAATCCCGCGCCGACCGGCTGCGGTTCGTCGTGCTCGACGCCCTGGCCGCGCCGCGGATCCTCGACAATCCAGACCCGGGGCTGCTGGTCGCGGCGTACGAAGAGGTCCGCAAGGATCGCGGCCCGGAGGTGTTCCTGTGATCCTGGTTCTGAACGGCCCCAACCTGGGTCGCCTCGGCACCCGCGAGCCCGACGTCTACGGCACCACGACGTACGCCGAGCTGGTGGCCCTGTGCGAGGCCACCGCCCCCGACGTCGAGGTGCGGCAGACCGACGACGAGGCGGTGATGCTCGGCTGGCTGCACGATGCGGCCGACACGGGCGCAAAGGTCGTGCTCAATCCGGGGGCCTGGAGTCATTACTCCTACGCCCTGCGCGACGCGGTGAGTCTGGTGGCGAGCGTCATCGAGGTGCACCTGTCGCAGACGGCCGCCCGGGAGGAGTTCCGGCACCACAGCGTCGTGAGTGCGGTGGTCCGGGGCACGATCACCGGGCTCGGCGTCGAGGGCTACCGGGCCGCGATCCGCGCGCTGGTGACCGAAGGTGGGCAACCCGGTCGGTAGGCTTCCGGCCTATGGCCTCCACGAACGACCTGAAGAACGGCATGGTGCTGAGCCTCGACAACGGGCTGTGGTCGGTGATCGAGTTCCAGCACGTCAAGCCCGGCAAGGGCGGTGCGTTCGTGCGCACCAAGCTCAAGAGCGTGCTGTCCGGCAAGGTCGTCGACAAGACGTTCAACTCGGGGCTGC
>JBKJOO010000372.1:0-2714 GCA_046595615.1 Mycobacteriales bacterium
GTGTGTCTCGGTGACGGACTTGACGAGAACGTCACGCATGACGCCTTCGGCGGCCCGGTAGTCCGACGATCCGTAACGTCGTCGCGCGGTCTCCATCCGCTCATCTGAAAGCAGACCGACCCGATGCAGCCTTCGTACGACCCGGTAGCCGGGGACGACTCTGGAACCAGATGATTTGAGTGGGATCAGGGGTGCTCCAGTGAGCACCATCCCGCCGATCTTGCCGGGGTGGGAACCTGCCAGGTGCACGGCTACTCGCGCCCCGAAACTGTGCCCGAGCAGCACGGGCCGGTCGAGGTAATCGAGCAGCGGCACTAGAGCATCGGCGTAGTCCGACGTTGTCCAAGCGAACGGCGGCGGCGGCGTGGTGCCAAAGCCGTGCAGGTCGAGTGCGAGTGCGTCGAAGCCTGCGAGCACGGCTGCGAAGTCGGTGCGTGAACGCGCCCAGCCGTGGAGAGCCAGAACCTGTGGGTCCCCGCTGCCGTGGCGTTCGGCCATCACGCTGCCGCCGAGCACCGATGTCAACACCGGGTTGAGGTTAGATGTGCTCCTCGGTGGCACGAGCATCGGGCGGCTTCAGCATCATCTTTCAGACCTCGGCCCCCCCTGAGAAGTAGGCATGGAACGGCCGGCTCCGGTCCGCGACTTGCGTCTTGTCGTGGGTCGTTCACCCTGAGGGGGGACGGAGCCACAGCGGAGGAAGGAGCCGACCGTTCATGAAGAGTTTCGTGCAATCTCGCGGTCCGATCCATCTTGGGTTGGACGTTCACAAGTTATCGATCACTGCCGGGATCTTGGAGGCTGCCGCGTCGACGCCGGTGTTGCAGCGCATCGGTTCTGATGACGCGGCGGTGCGGCAGCTGATCAGCAAGTGCGGCGACCCGGGCCGGCTGAAGGTCTGTTACGAGGCGGGCCCTACTGGGTTCACGTTGGCCCGGACGCTCGAGTCGTGGGGCGTGGCGTGTGATGTGGTCGCGCCGTCCCGGATTCCCAAGGACTCAGGTGATCGGGTCAAGACCGACAAGCGCGACGCGGCCCAGCTCGCGCTGCTGCATCGGGCAGGGTTGCTCACCGCCATCCACATCCCGGCAGCGGAGATCGAGGCCGTCCGGGATCTGGCTCGGGCTCGGCATGACCTCGACGATGACCTCAAGCGGGTGCGCCGGCGGCTGCTGGCGTTGCTGCTCCGGCACGGGCATGTCTACCGCGCCGGGACGAACTGGACCCAAGCACACCATCAATGGCTGGATGCGCTGCGGTTCGACGAGGTCGCGGCACGGCAGACTTTCGAGTACTACCGATCGGTGATGGCGATCCGGGAGCAAGAGCTCGCGGCGATCAGCAACGACCTACGGGCGTGGCTCGACAAGCCACCGGTCGGGCAGACGGCGCATCGGCTGGCCGCCTATCACGCCGTCGGCTATCTAGGTGGACTCACGATCGCCGCGGAGGTCGCGGAAGAGTGGACCCGGTTCCCGCAGGCCCGGTCGTTCATGGGGTTCACCGGGCTGGTCCCCTCCGAGCACTCCAGCGGAAACCGGCGACACCAAGGCGGCATCACCAAGAGCGGAAACGTTGTGATCCGCACCCAGCTCATTGAGTCCGCCTGGGACTTCCGCGGCCGACCTGTCCCGGGCAAGACCCTGCAAGAGCGACAGGGCCACGTCGGACCCGCCACCGTCGCCCGGGCCACCATTGCGCACAAGCGACTGTGCGGTCGCTACCGCAGGCTGGCTCCTCGCGGGCTGGCACCAAACGTCATCAACGTCGCGGTCGCCCGGGAGCTTGCCGGGTTCCTGTGGGCCGAGATGACCTCACCCGCCTGATCGCCTGAGCAGAAGGAGATGAACCCGATCTTCGGGCAGCAGCTCATCAGTGACCGCTGCCCGACAAGGACCACGACGTGCCGGGAGACCGCCGTCGCAGGACCGATCCCCGCCGGCACTTCGCCCACCGACCTGATCGGGACGGGCGCGAAAAGTCTGGGGCAACTACCTGCGGATTCCCTACTTGCGGTTCCGACCCGCGCATACCAGTCTGGCGGCGCACTGATCCACGCCCTCCCGGCACGTCGTGACCACAGCGCAAGACCGCCACCCTGACGTTGGTCGAGGTAGCAGGCGCCACCCCAGCGTCAAGACCGTTCGTCCTCGCTTCGCTCCGGGCGCTCCGTCTTGACCCCGGGGCCCCGACGCCTGCTCCCGGCTGGAAAGGCGAAGGCTCCGCCTCCGCCGCATTCAAGAAAAACCCGTGGCATCAGTTGACAAGGCCGTTCCATACCAGTGCCGCTACCTGCCCGCGGCACCCGGTGAGGGTAGGTGCCGTTCTCCACGTCAATAGCCTATGTGTGGTAGCTGCCAGGCGCACGCATCGCGGCAGAAGCGGACGTCCAAGCGCAGTCTGGGGAGTGTTGCTGCCACCAGGTCCGCCTGGGAGTTCTCCCTCGGAGGTGGGCGGTTCCGCACCCCCGGCCCGTCTTCAAGGAGTTGTGACGGATCCTGGCAGCGAGAAGAACGACAACAACCCCACCCGTTGGAGTTGGGTGGGGTTGTTGCTCGCTTGGATCAGCTATGGGGCGGTTAGCTGTCGCTCGTGTTGGCGGCGCGACGGTGATTAAGGTCCGATCGTGGCCAGTGTCTCGCGCGCCATGGCGGCTTCACCGGTGGCGTTGGGGTGGATGGGGTACGCGTTGACAGGGCCGACCAGGGGTTCCA
>JBKJOO010000379.1:0-26662 GCA_046595615.1 Mycobacteriales bacterium
ATCGCGGCGATCAAGGTGATGGCTCCGCGGGTCGCGCTGGCGGTGCTCGACCGGGCCATCCAGGTGCACGGCGGGGGTGGCGTCTCCGACGACTTCCCGCTTGCCCAGATGTGGGCCGGGATGCGCACCCTGCGCCTCGCCGACGGGCCGGACGAGGTGCACGTGCGCACCGTCGCGAGGCAGGAGCTCGGCAAGTACGGCGTCCGCGGCTGACCCGGGGACGCGTGCTTGCCGGGCAGGTCTTGGCCGGGCAGGTCTTGGCCCCGCCGGGCCCGACCCCGCCGGCGGCCCGCTCCCGATCTGGCAGCGGGCGGTGGGCGCCCTGCCTGCCAGGCGGCGGGGGCCAGGACCGCGGCCGGTGGCACCCAGGTGGGCGGCGGGCGGTGGCTGCCGGCAGCGCGGACGACGGGAAGGGTGCGCTTTCTGGCCGGCGCAACCGGCCGGCACGCTCAGCATCGGCCGGGCGACACGCCGCTTGCCTGCTGGGGTCGTCGTGCGGCCGGCCCGGCAGGTGGTGGCCCGGCCGGGGTCGGTCCGGCTGATGTCGGCCGGGAAGCGACCACAGCAGCAGGGAAGGGTGACCCACAAGGGCTTCGCAAGGGGCCGGCACGCTCAGCATCGGCCGGGCGACCCTCCGCTTCCCTGCTGTTGTGGTCGTTGGGCGGGGTAGGCAGGTGATGGGGGGCAATCACGCGGCGCGGGGGCCGAGCAGGTGATGGGCGGGGGCAATCACGCGGCGCGGGGGCCGAGCAGGTGGCGGCGCGGACCAGGGCCCGTGACGGCTTCGGCCGTGCGGACCGGGCCGGCGCAGCCAGCCGCTGGGCTCAGCGGCGGCCGAAGCGACGGCGGCGACCGCCGACCGGGACACCCACGAGGTGGCCGGCCAGCGCTGCGATCGCCTGCCGCGCCGGCGACGACGGCGCCGATTCGACCAGGGCCCGGCCCGACGCGAGCGCCCCGTCGACCCCGGTCACGTCCAGCGGGATGAGGCAAACCTCGTCGATCCCGGCGTACCGCGACAGGGCGCCGCGGATCTCCTGCGCGGCATCGCCCGGGATCGCACTGCTACGCAGCCGGTTGACCACAACGGTGGGCCGAATCCCGGGCACGGCCTCCTTGAGCTCGCTCAGCCCACGGACGAGGCGCTGCAGCCCGACGGGGTCGGCGCTCCCGACCACGACAACGGTCTCGGCGGCATCGAGCACGGCCAGCGTGGCGCCGTTCCTGCGCGGGGCCATCGTGTCGTACGCCAGCTCCTCGTCCTGCTCGAGGCAGAAGCCACAGTCGACCACCGTCACGGCTGCCAGCGACGCGGAGATGGCGAGCACGACGTCCAGCCCGGCCGGCCGCAGCTCGGGCCAGCGGTCCGGCCGGGCAATCCCGGAGAGCACCCGCAGGTTGGGCGAAACCTGCCGGGCCAAGCCGGCCAGCGCCGGCAGATCCAGGGTGCCGGCATTGGCCTGACGACAGGCTGCGGCCAGGCCTGGCGACTCGTCCAGCAGCCCCATCGCCTGGGCCACGACCCCGCCGTACACGTCGGCGTCGATGAGTAGGCTCGGCCAGCCGATCGCGGCGAGCTCGCTGGCCAGGCCGATCGCCACCGTGGTCCGGCCGGGGGCGCCGGTCGGGCCCCAGACCGCGATGAGACGACCGCTCCCGCCGCCGAGGTCCGGCAGCTCGGGGTCGCCGGCCGGCGGCAGATTCGGCAGCGCAGCGCGCGGGTCGGCCAGGCCCGTCGCGTCGGCGGGCGCCGGGCTGAGGGCGACGACCGCCTCGATCACGGCCGCGGAGATCACGTCGGGGGTGGCATCGGAGGGCAGCACGTGATCGACGCCGAGCTGGCGCAGCCGTCGCTCGGCGTCCTCGTCCCCCGGTGGGACGAGGCCGACCACCGCGACGCCGGTGACCCTGAGCCGGGTGAGCGCATCGCGGTCGAGCCGGCGCAGATCGGCCGAGAGCAGCGCCGCCCGGGCCTGTCCGGTCGCGGCGGTCGCCAACAGGTCAGCCAGGTCGACGCAGCGCCGGACGACGGTGACGCCGAGATCGCCGCGCTCCAGGGCGGCCACCAGCCGTGACTCCCAGACAGCGTCCGACACGGCCGTCAGGACGGGCACCTGGATCACGGCGACGGACCCGCGGACGGGCTGGCGCCGACCGGATCGGGCACCTGCTGCTGTTTCAGCGGCACCCGGACGAGGTCGATCTGGCCCTGCGCCATCGCTTGCACCAGCGTCAGGACCTGGGGCGGCGCAACGGTGAGCACGACCGGCTGATCCTGGGCGCCGGCGCTGAGCCCTCCCCCGGCACGCACCGCCCGGACCGAGATCCCGGCCAGGACAAGCCGCGGGGCGAGGGTGTCGGGGGCGCCCTTGGCGGCGCGCTGCGCACCCTTCTCGCTTGGCGTGACGTAGACGTCCACCTGGTCACCGTGCCGCAGGTCGCTCGGGGCATGCCCCGATGTCACCGGGACGCTCACGTCGCGCGAGGCCACCTGGTCCTCCGGTCTCGACAGGGCCGCGACCGGTAGCAACTCGTGCGCGCCGAGCGACCGACGCAGGACGTAGCCGGACAACCCGCTGGTCGACGCGGCATAGCGCCCGCTGCTGCCGAAGAGCCGGACCCGGCCCACCTCGAGGTCGCCCGCGGTGAGCACCGTGCCGGCAGCGAGATCGTGCGACGCCACCCACACCTGCTGGGACCGGTCCGCCGACGACAGCACTTTGGCGCCGACCAGCACGCTCACGAGCACCAGCAGCACCCCCAGCACCAGTCGGCCGTCGAACCAGCTCGGCGACGCCAGCCGGGCAGCCCGCGGCGAGCCCGGCGTGTCACTCACCCGACCTCCCTCGCGAACCGGCCCCGACGACCGGACGGTGCGCATCGTCGCGTACGACGTAGGAGTCGGCACGCGACATCGGTCAACCTGTGGACAACTGCGATCACCCGCCGACCGGCGGTGCCAGACTCACCGGGCAGCAGGCAACCCAAGCAGCAAGGAGACGGCAATGGCCGCGGAGCGGTTTCTGCAGCTCGCCGATGTTGCCGAGGTGCTGAACATCTCGGCCTCGCAGACCTACGCCCTCGTGCGCAGCGGCGAGCTCCCCGCCATCAAGATCGGCGGGCGCGGGCAGTGGCGGGTCGAGCGCAGCGCGTTGGAGACCTACATCAGCCGGTGCTACGAACAGACGAAGGCGTTCGTCAGCGCCCATCCGCTCGGTCGCGACGGCGAGCCGCTCCCGGAGCCGTGACCGGCGTCGTTGCTTTCGGCTTCGCCGCTGCGGGTGCACGGTCTCGCGCGGCCCAGCATCTCCACGAACGCCGCGATGTGGCGGGCTCGGGTCTCGGGGCGTTGGACGCTCTCGCTGCGGTGGAGCACGGCAGAGCGGTTCGCTCGGGTGAGGATGTCGAACATGGCCCGGGCTGCCGGGGCGACAGCCAGCGCCGACGCGAGATGGGCCGGTACGCCGATGCTCGCCTGACCGGCGTAGGCCGCAGCGTCTAGCTGCTGCGCACCAGCACCACCGCCGGCAGCGGGACGAGCCTGACCTGGCGCACCGCAGCCGCCCGCCGTGCCTCCCCGGGTGGGTGCTCGGCGAGCTCGAGGTGGTCGGCGCCGACCCGGTCGAGCGTCCCGCCGAGCACGCTGGCGTCCCGAAGGACGAGCTGGACGCCGGTCCGACTGCGGGCCAGACCGCGCAGTGCCCAGCGCAGGTCGAGCCGTCGCCCGACCTCCCCCTCGCTGCCCGGCACCGCACTGCGCGAGCCCAGGCCGGTGATCCCGAGCACGCCGGCCGTCGGGACGAGCACCTGCCGCTGGCCGCCCTCTTCGAGCAGGAGCCACCCCTCACCGAGGTCGAGCAGGCGCCCCTGCAGACTCCCGGCGCCGACGACCAGGACCGCGATCTGGTGGCCAACGCCGGGCCGGAGCCGATCGACGAGCCGCAGCAGGCCGACCTCCCGGCGGGTCCGGTCAGCCACCTCACCAGCCAGCTCCGCTGCATCGGCCGCCAGCAGCTGCGCCTCCAGGTCGGCGAACAGCTCCTCCCATCGCATCTGGGCAATCTGCCGGAAGGTTGGCTTGGTGGGCAACCCACTTGACCGATCGCTGCTGCCGTCGTACAAAGGCAAACACAAGCAAACGCAGGTCAAGGAGGCTCATCACATGATTGCTTCGAACACCAGCCTGGCGACCCCCCGGCGCGGCCCCGCCCTGCTGTTCGTCCTGGCCGCAGCGACCCTGGTCCTCGTCGCGCCCTCGCCGGCAACGGCGCTCACGGCCTTGCTGCGCGCCTCCACCGACCCGACGCGCCCGCTCGTGGCTGCCGTCGGTCTCTGCGCCTGGGGATGCGCCTGCTGGCTGTTGACCTGTACCGCGCTCACCGCCGCTGGTCGCCTGCTCCCGGGCGTGGGTGGCCGGACCGCCCGGGCGATGGCCATCCGCTGCGCGCCGCGAGCCGTGCGCCGGGTGGCCGAATTGGCGGCCGGGGTCACCGTTGCCACCGCGGTCCTGGGCGGGACCGGGGCCTTCGCCGCCGAGGGCCTGCGGTCAGCGGCCGGCGCCGCCCGGGTGGCGCTGTCGGACACCACCCCGGTGCCCGCACCGCAGCTCGCGCCACCGATGGACCTCGACTGGCCGGCCGCACCGTCCATGGTGACGGACGCTGCCGCCAGGTCGGCACCGATGTCGCCGGCGGCCACCCGCTTCGACGCCCGGGCGCCCATCGCCGTCGTGCCGGTACGCCGTACCGCCCCGGAGGTGGTCGTGCAGCCGGGCGACTGCCTCTGGGACCTCGCCCGTGCCTCGCTGGGGCCGGCGGCATCGGACCGGCAGGTCGCCGCGGCCTGGCCGTCCTGGTGGTCGGCAAACCGCGGGCTGATCGGCAACAACCCAGACCTCCTGCAGCCAGGCATGCACCTCGTGCCGCCCACCACCTGAGCCCGGAGCGCGCCATGACCGCCCTGTCGACCGAGCTGCCAGCCCTGCCGCCGCTGCCGACGCTGCGCCTGCTGCCGGCGCCGTCGCACCAGCCGCCGTACGACGACGAACTCCCCGTCGCGCCCGTCCTGCGACTGGTCGCGCCGCCCCTGGTCGCCACGCCGACCTTGCGCGTCGTGCCCGCCCCGGCGAGCGAGCCAGGCGATCTCGACGTCGAGCTGTGGCTTGCTGCCCGCCGGACGCCGACCGCGGAACTCCCGGCCCCGATGCCGTTCGCCCGAGCACTCGTGCAGGGGTTGCTCGAAGTGCTCGCCGGGGTGCGCCCCCTGCGACAACTCCAGCGCGACACGACTCCTGAGCTGTACGCCGTCCTGGAGCGCGCCGTGGCCCGGCAGTGCGCGCCGGCTGGGCCGCGCCCCGGCGGCCGGGCCGTTCGCAGCGTGCACGTTCAGGAGCGACCCGAGGGTGTGGTCGAGGTCTGTGCAACGGTGCAGCGCGGGCCACGAGCAGGCGCGCTGGCGCTGCGCCTGGAGGGCCTCGACGGCCGCTGGCGCTGCACCCAGCTGGCGGGCCTCTGACGCGGCCGGGCTGCGGCGGGCAGCGGCAGCACCGCTTCGGCTACCCGGTCACCGACTGTTCGTCGCTCGCGCGCGCCCTCCCGGTCCCGTCCAAGCGACCCTCAGCGCGTGCGCGGGTCGCCATGGCAGCGCTTGAACTTCTTGCCTGACCCGCAGTGGCAGAGCGCATTGCGGGACTGCTCACCGCCGCCGCTGACCTGCCCGGTGAGCGGGTCGACCGAGCCGGTCGAGGTCTGGACCCCGCCGGTGTCGATGCTCGGCGCGGAGTACTGCAGCGAGGCCGGCCGCTCGGGCCGGCCGAAACTGTCGGGCAGGGCCGGCCGGGCCGGCGGCGCGGCGTCGGCGGCGTCGGCGGGCTCCGCCGGCGGCAGGACCGCCTCGGCGGGGACGCTCCCGGCGTCGGGACCCTCGACCGAGCTGGGCAGCGCTGGTTGCTCGACGGCCAGCGTCTGCTCCTCGGCGAAGGCGACCGGGGCGGCCGAGGGCACCGGGGAGCCAGCCAGGCCATCCGGGGCAGCCGGCGGAGTCGGCAGTGCGCCAGCCAGGCCGGCCGCGACATCGCCGAGCGACAGGTGCTCGACCATGAGCTCGCCACCCTGCTCGCCGGGACCGGTCGCGATGAGGTCCTGCGCCGGGGGGTGCTCGGCCGGCTCCACCTCGACCTCGACGTTGAACAGGAAGCCGACCGACTCCTCCTTGATCGCCTCCATCATCGCTCCGAACATGTCGAAGCCCTCGCGCTGGTATTCCACGAGTGGGTCGCGCTGGCCCATCGCCCGCAGGCCGATGCCCTCCTGCAGGTAGTCCATCTCATACAGGTGCTCGCGCCACTTGCGGTCCATCACCGACAGCAGCACCCGCCGCTCGAGCTCGCGCATGACGGGCTCGTCGGTCGGGCTGACGCCGAGGGCGGCCTCGCGCGCGTCGTACGCACGCTGGGCGTCGGCTTTGAGCTCCTCGACGAGGTAGTCCGTCGACAGGATCGAGCGGTCCTGCTCGATCTGCTCCAGTGAGATACCCACCGGGTAGAGGGTGCCGAGCGCAGTCCAGAGCTGCTCGAGATCCCACTCCTCGGGATAGCCCTCGGCCGTCGCGGCGAGGACATAGAGCTCAAGGACGTCATCGACCATGTTGCGGATCTGCTCGTGCAGGTCGGCGCCCTCGAGCACCTTGCGCCGCTCGTCATAGATGACGGTGCGCTGGCGGTTGAGCACCTCGTCGTACTTCAGGACGTTCTTGCGGATCTCGAAGTTCTGGCCCTCGACCTGGCTCTGCGCCGAGCGGATGGCCCGCGAGACCATCTTGGACTCGATCGGCACGTCCTCGGGGATGTTGAGCCGGTCCATGATCGACTCGACCGCGCCGGCGTTGAACAGGCGCATCAGATCGTCGCCGAGCGAGAGGTAGAACCGCGACAGTCCGGGGTCGCCCTGGCGGCCGGAGCGCCCGCGTAGCTGGTTGTCGATGCGCCGCGACTCGTGCCGCTCGGTGCCAAGGACGTAGAGCCCGCCGGCGGCGACGACCTCCTCGTGCTCGGCGACGGTGCCTGCCTTGGCCGCGGTGAGCGCGTCGCTCCAGCCCGCTTCGTAGTCGTCCGGGGTGTCGACCGGGGACAGCCCGCGCCTTCGCAGCTCGGCCGCCGCGATGAACTCAGGGTTGCCGCCGAGCATGATGTCGGTGCCCCGGCCGGCCATGTTGGTCGCGACCGTCACGGCCCCCTTGCGCCCGGCCTGCGCGACGATCACGGCCTCCCGGTCGTGCTGCTTGGCGTTGAGCACCTCGTGCGGGATCCCGCGCTTGCGCAGCAGCTGCGACAGGTGCTCGCTCTTCTCCACCGACACGGTGCCGACCAGGACCGGTTGCCCCGCCTGGTGCTTGTCGGCGATGTCCTCGACGACCGCGTCGTACTTCGCCGCCTCGGTCTTGTAGACGACGTCGGCCTCGTCGAGCCGAACCATCGGCATGTTGGTCGGGATCGGGACGACGCCGAGCTTGTAGGTCTGGTCGAACTCGGCCGCCTCGGTCGCGGCCGTCCCGGTCATCCCGGACAGCCGCTTGTAGAGCCGGAAATAGTTCTGCAGCGTGATCGTGGCGAGGGTCTGGTTCTCGTCCTTGATCGCGACGCCTTCCTTCGCCTCGATCGACTGGTGCATCCCCTCGTTGTAGCGGCGGCCGGCCAGGATCCGGCCAGTGAACTCGTCGACGATGAGCACCTCGCCGGCCTGGACGACGTAGTCCTTGTCCTTTTTGTAGAGCGTCTGCGCCTTGAGGGCGTTGTTGAGGTAGCCGACCAGCGGGGTGTTGACCGCCTCGTAGAGATTGTCGATGCCGAGCTGGTCCTCGACCTTCTCCACCCCGGTCTCGGTCACGCCGACGGTGCGCTTTTTCTCGTCGACCTCGTAGTCGACCTCGCGCACCAGTCGAGGCACGATCCGGGCGAACTCCTGATACCACTTGGTCGCCATGTCGGCCGGGCCGCTGATGATCAGCGGCGTGCGGGCCTCGTCGATCAGGATCGAGTCGACCTCGTCGACGACCGCGAAATGGTGCCCGCGCTGCACCAGTTCGGCGTTGCTCCAGGCCATGTTGTCGCGCAGGTAATCGAAGCCGAACTCGTTGTTGGTCCCGTAGGTGATGTCGCACGCGTACGACGGGCGACGCTGCTCGGGGCGCTCGTTGGCCAGGATGACGCCGACGGTGAGACCAAGGAAGCGGTGCACCCGCCCCATCGTCTCGGCCCCGACCTGCACGAGGTAGTCGTTGACCGTGACGATGTGCACGCCTTTGCCGTCGAGCGCGTTGAGGTAGGCCGGGAGCACACACGTCAGGGTCTTGCCCTCACCGGTCTTCATCTCGGCGATGTTGCCCAGGTGCAGCGCCGCGCCGCCCATCACCTGGACGTCGAAGTGCCGCTGCCCGAGGGTGCGCCAGGCGGCCTCGCGGGCGACCGCGAAGGCCTCGACGAGGAGGTTGTCGACCGTCTCGCCGTCGGCCAGTCGGGCCCGGAAGATGTCGGTCTCGCCCCGGAGCTCGGCGTCGCTCAGCGCCTTGATCTCGTCCTCGAGGTCGTTGACCGCGTCGGCAATCGACTTGAGCCGGCGCAGGATCTTGCCTTCGCCGGCGCGGAGGAGCTTCGACAGGACCACGCGTGCGACTCCCTCAACCGGCGGCGGGACGACCCCGCCGTACGCGCATCGTAGGCGGCGCGCACGACAGAAACGGCTGGCGTCGGTACGACGTGCCCTGGGACCGTCGACGGGTGGACCCCACCGTCATCACCACCGGCCATCTCGTCCTGCGGCCCTGGGAGCCGGCCGACGCCCCGGCTGTCCATGCCGCCTGCCAGGACGCCGAGGTGCAGCGCTGGACGACCGTGCCGTCGCCGTACACGCTCACCGACGCTCGGCGGTGGGTGTCGGAGATGTCACCAACCGGCTGGGCGGAGGGGGCCGCAGCGTCCTTCGCGGTGCTGGATGCGACGAGCGGCGCGCTCCTCGGCGCGGTGGGCCTGGCGTTCCGGCCCGGCGGCCCCGAAGTGGGCTACTGGACCGCCGGCGAGGCGCGGGGGCGGGGGGTCGCCGCCGAGTCGGTCTCGGCAGCCTGCCGCTGGGCTTTCGGCGCGCTCGGGGTCGAGCGGGTGACCTGGCAGGCCTACCTGGGCAACTGGGGGTCGCGGGCGGTCGCCGAGCGGTGCGGGTTCACCATCGAGGGCATCGCCCGTCGGGCGATGCTGCAGCGGGGGGTGTGGCGCGACGGCTGGACCGGCTCGCTGCTGGCGGGCGACGAGCTGCTCGACCGCCGGCCCCTGCCGTCCCGGGTCGAGCTGACCGACGGGGTGGTCACGCTGCGCCGGTGGCGGTCCGCCGACGCCGCAGCCGTGGCCCGTGCCTGCCAGGACCCGCTGACCGCGCGCTGGTTGCCGGTGCCCACGCCGTACACGGTGGCGGACGGCGTGGCCTTCGTCGACCAGCTCACGGCGGCGAACTGGGCGAGTGGCCGGGCGGCCGAGCTGGCCGTGACCGACGCTCGCACCGGCGAATTGCTCGGCGCTGCCTGGCTCTCGCTGCCGCAGCGCAGTGCCGGGGTGGCAGAGGTCGGCTCCTGGACGGCCCCGTGGGCCCGCGGTCGGGGGACAGCGGGCCGCGCCGCGGCGCTGCTCGCCGGCTGGGGGCTGGGCGAGCTGGGGCTCATCCGGATCGAGCTGCTGGCCGACGTCGACAACCCGGCCTCGCACCGGGTGGCGGAGAAGGGCGGGTTCGCGCGCGAGGGCATCGCCCGGCGGCGGGTCCGGGACCGGGCCGGCAGCCCCCGCGACATGGTGGTCTTCAGCCGGATCACCTGACCCGCGGTTTCGCGGCTCCCGGGGCGACCCCCGGTTCGCGGGCGACCCCCGGTTCGCGGGCGATCTTGACGATCTGACCGCCCCCACCGGCGTGTCGCCGACAATTTCGTCAAGATCGCCGCCGGGGAGGCCGAGCCGCACTGCGGCCAGACCGCCCCCGCGCGGCCTCCCGTCTCATGTGGTGATTTCCGTCCGTTTTGGGCCTCGGAAATCACGACACGAGACGGTACGGGCCGGTACGCCGGGTCAGCGGCAGGACCTGGGCCGCCGCGTGCGCACCGGTACGCCGGGTCAGGGGGCGGGAACCGAGCCGAGGGAGCCCAGTCGGCGGGAGCCGGTACGCCGGGTCAGGGGGCGGAAGCCGGCAGGCCGGGTCACGGGTGCGGCGGAACCGGGTACCGGGACGGGGATCGGCCGAGCGGCCGGCTCCGGGCCTGAATGTTCGCCTCGGGATCAGGTGATCTCGAGCAGCTTCTCGCGGACGGCGTAGACGACCGCCTCCATCCGGGAGTGCAGCTGCAGCTTCTCCAAGATGTTGCGGATGTGGTTCTTGACGGTGTTCTCGCTGATGAACAGCTCCTTGGCGATGTCGCGGTTGTTCAGCCCCCTCGCGACGAGCTTGAGCACCTCCATCTCGCGATCGGTCAGCCGGGGGGTGGGGACCTGCTGGCGGTCGTCCGACCGCTTGATCATCGACGCGAACTCGGTCAGCAGCTTGCTGGCCATCGACGGACTGATCAGCGACTGGCCGCCGTGCACCGCCCGGATGGCCGAGGCGACCTCTTCGATCGAGATCTCCTTGAGCAGGTAACCCATGGCGCCGGCCTTGATGGCGTCATAGAGGTCGGCCTCCTCATCCGAGATCGTCAGCATGATGATCTTTGCCGATGGCACCGTTTCGTGGATCGCCGTGCAGGCGTCGATGCCGCCGCGCTTGGGCATCCGGACGTCCATCAGCACGATGTCGGGCAGCGTGTCGGCGGCCTGCACGACCGCCTCGCTCCCGTCACTGGCCTCACCGACGACCTCGATGTCGGGCTCCTGCTCGAGGACCATCTGCAGGCCCCGCCGGAACAGCGCGTGGTCGTCGACGACCAGGACGCGGATGGGGTCGACCGTCAGCGTGCCGGGAACGGCGTCGGGCTTGTCGGTCATCGCGGGCCTCCATCGGCTGCGGGCATCGGAACGCAACGGGCGTCCGCGGGCAGATGATGACATGGCGGGCCGCCAGGCACGCTCCTGCGACGGCTCAGCCAGCCTCGAGCCGGATGACGCCGTAGTTGTAGCCGTGGCGGCGGTAGACGACGCTCGGCAACCCCGTCCCGGCGTCGGCGAACAGGAAGAAGTCGTGGCCGACCAACTCCATCTCGTGCAGTGCCTGGGGGGTCGTCATGGGGATCGCCTCATGGGTCTTGTCGCGGACGATGAGATCGGAGGTGTCGTCGCCGTCGTCGGGGGCGACCACGGTCGGGTCGTCGGCGGGCGGCGGAGGGACAAGGCCGGAGGTGGCCTCGCCGACGGACGGCGGCGTGCGGAGGCCGTGATGCACCCGGCGGCGGTCATGCGCCTTGCGCAGGCGGGCCTCGAGCTTGAGCGTCGCGGCGTCGAGCGCGGCGTAGTAGTCGGCGGCGCAGGCCTCGGCCCGGATCACGGGTCCCTTGGACAGGCAGGTGATCTCGACCCGTTGGCAGCGTTCGGACTGTCGTGGGTTTCGCTCGTGGCTGAGCTCGACGTCGAGGCGAAAGACACGGGAGTCCAGCCGTTCCGAGGGGGCCATCTTCTCGGCGACGTGCTGCCGGAAGTGCTCCGGTACCTCGACGTTCCTGCCCTTGACGACGATGTCCACGCGCTCTCCCTCGGGGTGTGCAGGTGTGGTGTCGGCGTGCTCGCTGCGCCCTGGCCGGCGAGCGGTCCCCTCCTTCCGGCGACGCCGCGGACGCCCGTCCGGGGCGTCTCGGACATTGACCGTAGACCTCGGCGGCTGCCCTGGACAGCGCTCACGCTCGTTCGGGTGAGCGGTGTCGCCGGGCCGTCGCCGCGACCACGGCCGCGCCCCGGACAGCCATCCCGGCCGCCGTCAACGCGCGCGTCGCCTCGACCAGCGTGGCGCCTGTCGTGACGACGTCGTCGACGACCACGACCGGCCCGTCGATGAGCCGCCGGACCCGCAGGGCACCCGCCAGATTCGCGGCCCGGGCGGCCGCATCGAGTCCCGACTGGTCGGCGACGACCCGCGCTGGGACGAGCAGCGCGAGCGCCGTGGCCGGGCATCCGCCGGCCGTCAGGGTGCGCGCTGCCGCGCGGGCCAGTTGCAGTGCGTGGTCGTGACCACGAGCACGAACCGCCGAGCGCGCGGATGGTGCCGGGCAGAGCACAACAGGACCGCGGACGCCGAGCACCTGGACCGCGCCGGCCAGCGCCGCCCCGAGGGGCCGCGCCAACCGGGTCTGTCCGCGCTCCTTGTGGGCGACCAGGAGGCGCCTGACCCCACCGTCGTACGCCGTCCCGGCGGCGAGCGGCGGCAGGCCGGCGGGACACGGCTCGGGGCGGACCAGCCCGAGCGGCCGGCCGGCGAGCAGCAACCGGCAGTCCGGACACAACGAGGAACCGGGCGCGTCGCACCCGGCGCAGCGACGGGGCAGCACCAGGTCGAGCAGATCGGCGAGCACCAGCCCAGGGTCGCCTGCCGGCCGGCCCGGTGCCGGCTTGGCCGCAATCTGTGGATCAGCCCGGGTAGACCGGATCCGAGCCGAACGGGCCGGCGTCGAAACCCCGCCCCCGCACGCGGTAGAGCCGGCTGGCCCGGCCGGCGCCGGCCGTCACCCAGATCCCGGCCGGCGAGGCGGCGACCGAGGTTGGCGGGGAGGGCAGCCCGGGGCCGTCGAAGGCTTCGACCGACGCACCGTCGACCGCGACGCGCACCGGCAGCAGCACGTCCTGCACCCGACCGAGCACGACCAGGGAGGTGCCGGTCTCCCAGGCGACGGACGTGACGCCGGCCAGTCGCGGAGCGATCGCGAGCAGCCCGGCCACCCGAACCCCGCCGGCCCCGCTGTGCTCGACGCGACCCACGAACAGCCGGCCACCCGCGACCAGGGCCAGCCGGGCACCGTCCCGGGAAACCGCCAGCGACGTCAGCGGCGCCGGCAGGCCACGGCCCAGCGGCACCGATCGGGCCGGCCCGGTGGCGGGGAGCAGCAGGACGTCCTCGCCACCCCGCAGCAGCCACAGCCCGGCCTCACCGCTGCCCCAGGAGGGCGACGTCAGGCCACGCTGGCGCAGCCGCGGCGCGGCGTACGACGGGGCTCGCAGCGGCCCGGTCCGGACCTGGACGACGGACGCGGACCCGCCGGTGAGCAGCGCCACACCGAGCCCGTCCGGGGTGACGGCCACGGCGTCGACCGGCACCGACCCCGCATCGGTCGACGACCCTGCGGTCGCCGGCCCGGGTGGCAGCGAGGTGCCCACGGCCCGCAGTCGGTGATCAGCGAGGAAGGCGAGCGGTGGTTCCGAACCCAGCCCGTCCGGGTCGTAGGCCTCCCACTCCCCGCTGGGCTGCACCGCCCCCGTATCGGGGACCCGGAACGGTCGTCCGTCGGCGAGCAGCCGCAGGCCGGTGAAGGACGGCCCCAGTTGCCGGAGCGTCCACACCAGCTGGGCCGACAGCCCCTGCCGGGCCGCGCCGGGCAGGGGCTGCACCTGCGCCGAGAGGTCGACCGTGACCAGCCCCTGCGCCGTGGTGGTCACCGAGCGCACCGAGGTCCCGGCCGGCGCATCGGTCAGCACGCTGCCTTCGAGCAGACGGGACGGGCCGCCGAGCAGCCGGGCCACCAGCGAGGGCGCCGGATCGGGCTGCACCGGCAGAAGCACCTGGTCGGCGACCAGGTGGTCCGGCTGGCCCGCGGCGTAGGACGGCGCGAGAAAATAGGTGCGCCGGACCCGAAAGGATCGGTCCCGGTCGGCCGGCGACAGCCGCAGACCGGCGGGCACATCGGACAGCTGCCACGGTCCGCGGTCGACCTTGCGCAGGCCGTATGCCTCGGTGAGCTGGGCCGGCGCCATCGCCTCATAGCTGCCGTCGGGGTGGATCACGCCGGTGACGTCGGCCGAGACCTCGACCGTGCTCTGGTCGCCGAGCTGCGCCTTCTCCTTCACCTGCAGGGTCCTCGGGTCGTAGACCCGCACCTCACCGGCGTCCCGCCACGACGTACGCAGGGACGGGGTGAGGAACTGGCGGGCGATCGCGTGCTGCCGGTCGGGGTTGCTCTGTGCGCCGAGAAAGCCCATGACGACGTCGATGGGCCTGGCATCGGCCCGCGGCCCGGGGGGCAGGACCTGGATGTCGCGGGGCTGCCGCTGGCCGGCGGCGACCTTGCCGGGCACCTGCACCCCGCGCGGCAGCGGCAGCGAGCACCCGGCGGCGAGCACCGCGACCGCGAGGACGAGGGCGCGGCGCCTCACGACCGAGCCGCCGTGACCGGATCTCACGACCGTGCTTTCATGACCGGGCCTTCATGGCCGGGCCGCGGGCAGCTGGCCCCGGCCGCAGCGCGAGCGGGCTCTGGCCCATCGGGCCGCCGACGACGTGCGGCAGGGTCAGCAGGAAGGCCGCGCCCTGGCCGGGCATCCCCCAGGCCTGGAGCTGCCCGCCGTGCAGCCGCGCGTCCTCGAGGGCGATCGCGAGGCCCAGGCCCGTGCCGCCGGTCGTCCGGGCCCGCGAGGGGTCACCCCGCCAGAAGCGGGTGAAGACCCGCGCCGAGTCACCCGGCCGCAGCCCGACCCCGTGGTCGCGGACGAGCACCGCCACGCAGTCGGTGCCGCTGGCGACAGTCACCTCGATCGGGCGGCCCTCACCGTGCTCGACGGCGTTGATGACCAGGTTGCGCAGCACCCGTTCGAGCCGCACGTGGTCGACCTCGGCGACGACCCGGCCGACGGCCAGCACGACCACGGTGCTGCCCCGCCGTTCGGCCAGCGGCCGGGCCCCATCGACGACCCGCTCGACGACCGGCACGATGTCGAGCCGCTCGGCGTCGAGGGAGGCCGCTCCCGCGTCGTACCGGCTGATCTCGAGCAGCTCGGCGAGCAATTCCTCGAACCGGCCGAGCTGGGCCTGCAGCAGCTCCGCCGCCCGCGCCGTCGCCGGCGGAAAGCCGGTCCGCGCCTCGTGCAGGACGTCGGCCGCCATCCGGACCGTCGTGAGCGGGGTGCGCAGCTCGTGACTGACGTCCGACACGAAGCGCTGCTGCACCCGGGAAAGGTTCTCCAGCTGGCGGATCTGTGCTTGCAGCGCCTCGGCCATCGAGTTGAACGTCGTTGCCAGTCTGGCGATCTCGTCCTCGCCGCGCACCGCCATCCGCTCCTCGAGTCGGCCGGCGGCGAGTCGCTCTGCGGTCTGCGCCGCGAGCCGCACCGGCAGGACGACCTGCCGGGTGACCAGCCCCGCGATGAGCACCAGGAGCAGCACCAGCAGCACGCCGGCGGCGGCGGCGGTCCGGCGGACGAGGGCGAGCGTCTGCTCCTCGGCGGTGAGCGGGAACAGGTAGAACAGCGAGTAGCTGCCCAGCTGGGTGTCGAGGACGGAGCCGACGACGAGGCCGGCCCGCCGGCCGGCCGCGGTGGGGACGGGAGCGAAGACGTAGGCGAGCGGTTGGTCGGCGAGGCGGGCCACCAGGCCCCGTGGCAGATCGGCCGGCCCTACCCCGGGCGAGGCGAAGGCCTTGGTCTGGCCACTGGTGCTCTCCAGCACGATGGCGTACTGCCCACCAGCGGCGCCGCGGTCGGTCAAGGTCTGCGCGATGCTCTGCAGCTGCGACTCGACGACCCCGGGCCGGGCGTCGCCGCCCACGGTCTGGGCCTGCGCCTGCAACTGTCCGGACTGCGCCTCGGACAGCGCCGCCCGCGTCTTTGCGCCGACCAGCCCCCGACCGACCTGGTCGAGCAGCAGCGAGGCGAGCAGAGCCACGACGACCCCGCTGACGAGCAGGGTCGTCACCACCACCCGGAACTGCAGGTTTCGGCGCCACCGCGCCGAGAGCTGCGCGGCCGCCGTGCGCAGCAGCGGCGGGACGGTCAGCTGGGACCGGCCTTGTAGCCGACACCGCGGACGGTGAGCACCACCTCGGGGTGCTCCGGGTCGCGCTCGACCTTGGCGCGCAGCCGCTGGACATGCACATTGACCAGCCGGGTGTCGGCGGCGTGCCGGTAGTTCCAGACCTGCTCGAGCAGCACCTCGCGGGTGAACACGGTGCGGGGCCGGCGGGCCAGCGCCAGCAACAGGTCGAACTCGAGCGGTGTCAGCGAGATCGAGGTACCGCCGCGGGAGACCTGATGGCCCTGCACGTCGATCACCACCGGGTCCGCCAGCGGCCCGATGGTCAGCGTCTCGGGCGCGCCATCGGCGTGCGAGCGCATCCGGGCCCGAACCCTGGCCACCAGCTCCTTGGGCTTGAACGGCTTGATGACGTAGTCATCCGCCCCCGACTCGAGCCCGAGCACGACGTCGGTCGTGTCACCCCGCGCGGTGAGCATCACGATCGGCACGCCGCTCTCGGCCCGGATCTGGCGGCACACCTCGACGCCGTCGGTGCCCGGCAGCATCAGGTCGAGCAGCACCACGTCGGGCTTCTCCCGCCGGAACGCCCCCAGCGCCGCGTCCCCATCGGCCACGAACGAGGTCTCGAACCCCTCCCCCCGCAGCACGATGCCGAGCATCTCGGCCAGCGCGGGGTCGTCGTCGACCACGAGCACCCGCCCCGCCTTGGTGGTGTCCACGACCCCATCGTCGCACCTGCGCGCCCGCGCGGAGCGGCCTTCCGCGCGCCCGCGTGTCACAGTGCTGGCGGCGCGACGCCCGCCGCGCCCGTCCCCTCCAGGCAGGAGCCGCATGACCGAGCCGACCACGGTGTGGCGCGCCCCGGACAGCCTCGGCGGCGCACCGGGGACGGCACCGGCCACGTCGTACGCCGGGGCAGCGCTGCCGCCGCCGGGCAGCCGTCCGACGCCGGCGGTCGGCGCGGTGGCCAGGGGTGCGGTGCCGATGCGGCCGCTCGGCCTCGGCGAGTTGCTCGACGGTTCCGTCGCGGTGATCCGCGCCTACCCGCGGCCGGTGCTGGCGATGTCCTCGGCGGTGGCTGTCGGATCGGCGTTGCTGCAGCTCGTCGTGACCCTGACGCTGCTGGGCCCGCTGACCAACACCGACACCGCCACCCTGGGCACGTCCGGCGGGGCCTTCCAGGCCTACCTGGGGACGGCCGCGGTCGGGACCGGACTGACGCTGCTCATCGCCGCGGTGACCGGCGCGGTGCTGGCCGGTGTCGTCACGGTCGTGGCGAGCCGGGCGGTGCTCGGCGATGCCATCACCCTCGGCCAGGCATGGGAGCAGGCGCGGCCGAGGCTCCGGGCGCTCGTCGCGACCGCGGTCTTGGTGGGGTTCGCGAGCTACGGCAGCGTCTTCGCCGGCATCGCGCTCGGGGCGCTGCTCGCCAGCACCGGGACCGCCGGGGCCTTCGCCGCTGTCCCGGTCGTCCTGACCGGTGTTGCCGGGGGCTTCCTGCTGTACATCCGCTGGTCGCTGGCGACGGCCGTCGTCGTGTTGGAGCGGCAACCAATCCGCCGGGCCCTCGGCCGGTCGACGGTCCTTGTCAGCCGCTCGTTCTTCCGGGTCTTCGGGGTGCTCCTGCTGGCGATCGTCATCGCCGGTTTCGTCAGCCAGATCCTGCAGCTGCCGTTCCTGCTGTTCGGCTACAACCCGTTCGCAGGCCTCGGCGGCACGCCGCAACACCTGTCCACCGGCGCTGCCCTGGTCGGCGCGGCTGCCGGGGCACTCGCCGGCACCGTGGTCGCCCCCTTCACGGCCGGGGTCCGCGCGCTGCTCTACATCGACCGCCGGATGCGCGCCGAGGGCCTCGACATCACCCTCGCCGCCCAGGCGCGCCGATGATGCTGGCTGCCGCCGCTGAACTCGGCCGGGAGGCCGCCCGTCGGGCCGCGCAGGCCGAGTTGTCCCGGCGCGAGTACGCCGACGCCCGGCCCCCGCTGCTGATCCGGCTGGTCGGTCGCCTGCTCGACGAGCTCGGCCGGCTGTTGCGCGCCTCGAGCGCCCAGGTGCCCGGCGGCAACACCGGGGTCGTCCTGCTGCTGCTGCTGCTCGCCGGCGCGGTGACGCTGGTCGTCGTGCGCCTCCGCCCGTCCCGGAGCGCGGCCAGCCGCGGCGAGCTCTTCGGCAACGAGGGGGCCTTGTCAGCAGCCGCCCACCGGGCGCTCGCGGAGGCGGCGGCGGCCCGCGGCGGGTGGGCCGAGGCGGTCCGCGAGCGACTGCGCGCCGTCGTCCGCGAGCTGGAGGACCGGGGGGTGCTCGACCGACGACCGGGGCGGACCGCGCTCGAGGTCGCCCGCGAGGCGGGGGCCCTCGTGCCGTCGCTGGCAGCGGCCCTGCGCCGTGGCGCGACCACCTTCGACGAGATCTGGTACGGCGGCCGCACCGCCGACGCCGCGTCGTACGCCGTCCTGGTCGAGTTGGACCGCACGGTCATCTCGACGCGGTTGGTCCTGGCGTGACCATGGACGCCGGCACGGCCCAGCTCGATCCCACCGCGACCGGACCGACCGCACGGTCGGTGGGTCGGTCGGTGCGCGCACCGGTGCTCATCGCCATCGGCGTGGTGGCGGTCGCGGTGCTGGTGAGCCTGGTAGCGACGACACAACGGTCCGGGCGGCTCGACCCGCGGGCCTACGACCCCGACGGGGCGCACGCCCTGGCGGCCCTGCTCGGCAACCGTGGCGCGCCGGTCACGGTGATCACGACCGTCGAGCAGGTCCACCCCGGGAGCACCGTGGTCGTGCCGTTCCCAGAACAGCTGACCACCGCCGAGCTCCGGCGGCTGGCGTCCTCCCCGCTGCTGGTCGCCGGCGCCGACAGCGCCGCGCTCAGGGCGCTCGGCGACCCCGTCGAGGCGCAGGGCGACAGCCTGGACGAGGTCCGCGAACCGGCCTGCGACCTCCCCGCCGCCGCCCGCGCGGGCCGGGTGCGGCTCGGCGGGCCGGGTTACACGACGATCGGCGCGGTGGCGAGCACCGGCTGCTACGCCACCGGCGGCCGGGCCGGCCTGCTGGTGCTTCCGAGCCGGCGGCACCTACTGCTCGGCTCCGGGACCCTGCTGACCAACGATGCGCTCGACGACCAGGGGGACGCCTCGCTCGCCCTGGGCCTGCTGGCCGACCGCCCGGGCATCCAGTGGCTGCTGCCAAGGATCGACCGGGCCGGAGCCAGGAGCGATCGCCGCACCCTGCGGCAGCTGCTGCCGCGCGGCCTGAAGGACGGCCTGCTGGAGCTCGCCGCCGCCGTCGTCCTGCTCGCCCTGTGGCGGGCCCGCCGGCTGGGCCGGGTCGTCGTCGAACCGCTGCCTGTGGTGGTCCGGGCCGCCGAGTCGGTCGAGGGGCGCGGCCGGCTGTACCGGGCCGCGCGGGCACGCGACCGGGCCGCCGACGAGCTGCGTGGCGCTGCCCGCGACCGGGCGGTGCGCCGGCTCGCCCTCGGCGGCTCCGCGACCCGCGGCGGCCTGCTCGAGGCGGCCGCGGCCCGCACCGGCGCGAACCCGGCCGAGCTCGACAACCTCCTGTACGGTCCGGCACCCGGTGACGACGCCGCCCTGGTGCGGCTCGCCGACGACCTGCGCACCTTCAGCACATCGCTCGACAAGGAGACCAACCCGTGACGGGGCCCGCCAGCAATGACCGCCGGACCGCCTCCGACGTCGGGCCGGACCAGGCCCGGCAGGCCCTGATCGCGCTGCGGGCGGAGGTGGGGAAGGCGGTCATCGGGCAGGACGCCGCCGTGACCGGCCTGGTCATTGCGCTGCTGTGCCGCGGGCACGTCCTGCTCGAAGGCGTACCCGGGGTCGCCAAGACCCTGTTGGTGCGCGCGGTCGCGGCCACCCTCGCCCTCGACACCAAGCGGGTGCAGTTCACCCCGGACCTGATGCCGGGCGACATCACCGGGTCGCTGGTCTACGACGCACGATCCGCGGAGTTCTCGTTCCGCCAAGGGCCGGTCTTCACCAATCTGCTGCTCGCCGACGAGATCAACCGGACGCCACCGAAAACCCAGGCGTCGCTGCTCGAGGCGATGGAGGAGCGGCAGGTCTCGGTCGCCGGCAGGCCGCAGCTGCTCCCCGACCCGTTCATCGTGTGCGCGACGCAGAACCCGGTCGAGTACGAGGGGACCTACCCGCTGCCCGAGGCCCAGCTCGACCGTTTCCTGCTCAAGCTCAGCGTGCCGCTGCCGGCCCGCGAGGACGAACTGCGGGTCCTGGCCGCGCACGACGCGGGCTTCGACCCCCGCGACCTGTCAGCGCTCGACGCGGTCGCCGGCGCCGAGGAGCTCGCCGCCGGTCGGCTCGGTGTCCTGGCGGTCACCGTCTCGCCCGAGGTGCTCGGCTACGTCGTCGACGTCTGCCGCGCCACCCGCAGCTCCCCCTCGCTACAACTCGGCGTCTCACCACGGGGAGCCACCGCGTTGCTGTCGACTGCGAAGGCCTGGGCCTGGTTGTCCGGCCGCGACTACCTCACACCTGACGACGTCAAGGCCCTCGCCCGGCCGACGCTGCGGCACCGCATCTCGCTGCGCGCCGAGGCCGAGCTCGAGGGTGCCAGCGCCGACGGCGTCCTCGAAGGTGTCCTCGCCACGGTGCCTGTCCCCCGCTAGTGACCCTCACCGGACGGGCCGCGTTGCTGGCCCTGCTCGGCGTCGTCCCGGTCGCGCTGCTGCCCTTCGGCGGGTCGACGGTTGCCGTCCTGCTGCTGCTCCTGCTCATCGCCATTGTTGTCGATGTCGCCCTGGCCGGACCGGTTTCCTCACTGCACGTCGCCCGCGACGGCGCGACAGGATGCCGCCTCGGCGAACCCGCCGACGTCCGACTGTCGTTGACCAACAGGGGATCTCGACGGGTGCGGGGGCTGGTCCGCGACGCCTGGGTCCCGTCGGCCGGGGCGGGTCCCCGCGTCCAACGGCTCGACGTGCCGGCCGGTGAGCGGCGGGTGCTCACGACCACCCTGCTGCCGACCCGGCGGGGGGACCGGCGACCGGATCGCGTCACGGTGCGATCGGTCGGTCCGCTCGGTGTCGCCGGCCGCCAGGGGCGCCATGAGGTCCCCTGGCGGGTGCGCGTGCAGCCGCCGTTCACCTCGCGCCGCTTCCTGCCCGAACGCCTCACCAGGCTGCGGCAACTCGAAGGGCTCGTTGCTGCGCGGGTCCGCGGCCAGGGCACCGAGTTCGACTCGCTGCGCGACTATGTCGACGGCGACGACGTCCGCTCGATCGACTGGCGCGCCACCGCCCGGCGCTCCGAGGTGGTGGTGCGCACGTGGCGCCCCGAGCGCGACCGGCGGCTCCTGCTGGTGCTCGACACAGGTCGGACGTCGGCCGGTCGGGTCGGCGATGTTCCCCGCCTCGATGCCGCCCTCGACGCCGCACTGCTGCTGACCGCGCTCGCGGCGAGGGCCGGTGACCGGGTCGACCTGCTCGCCCTCGATCGGGACGTGCGCGCGGCCGTCGAGGGGGCGTCGCGGGACGAGCTGCTGCCGCGGATCGTCGACGCGATGGCCGGTCTCGAACCGGCATTGGTCGAGAGCGACGCTCGCCGTTTGGTCTCCGAGGTGCTCCGACGCAGTCGCCGGCGCTCACTCGTCGTGCTGTTCACCTCCCTCGACGCGGCCCCCCTCGAAGCGGGCCTGCTGCCACTGCTCGGCTCGTTGACCCGGCGGCACACGGTCGTCCTGGCCTCGGTCGGCGACCCCCGGGTCGAACAGATGGCGGCCGGTGGCGGCGATGTCGGGTCGGTGTACGACGCAGCCGCGGCCGAGCAGGCCAACCGCGAGCGCCGCCGGGTCACCGCGCTGCTGCGGCGACGCGGCGTCGAGGTCGTCGACGCTCCACCGGACCGGTTCGCCCCGGCCGTGGCGGATGCCTACCTCGAGCTCAAAGCCGCTGGAAGGCTCTAGGTTTCCTGGGTGCTGCCATCCACCGCCGCCCAGCTGCTCGCCCGCACCGCCCGAGCCCAACGTGACGGTCGCGCCCCCTCCCTGGTCGCGGGCGTCGTGCGCGGCGGGGCGCTGGCCTGGTCGACCGGGCGGGGCGACATCACCGAACCGCACACCGACGTGCAGTACCGACTCGGTTCGATCACCAAGACCGTCACCGCGGTCACCGTTCTGCGGCTGCGCGACGAGGGTCGGCTCGACCTCGACGACCCGCTCGAGCGGCATCTGCCGGGCACACCGTTCGATCGGCGCACCATCGGGCAGCTGCTCTCGCACATGGCCGGCGCCGGCTCGGAGAGCCCCGGCCAGTGGTGGGAGCGCACCCAAGGCACGACCCTCAACGGCCTGGGGCTGTCTGACGCCGACCGGCCGCACGCCGCAGGCCGCCGGTTCCACTACTCCAACCTCGGCTTCGGGGTGCTCGGCGAGCTCGTGGCTGCACTGCGAGGCCGGCCGTGGGCCGAGGTCGTCCGGGACGAGGTGCTGCTTCCGCTCGGCATGCAGCGGACCACCCCTCGACCGACACCGCCTGCCGCGCAAGGCTTCGCGGTCCATCCGTGGGCCGACCTCCTGCTGGTCGAGCCCGAGCACGACGCCGTCTCGATGGCTGCCGCCGGCCAGCTCTGGTCGACCCTGACCGACCTCGGCCGATTCGCGGCGTTCCTGCTCGGCGACACGGCGGACGTCCTGGCCACCAGCACGCTGGAGGAGATGTGTCAGCCGTCCGGCGGGGCGGTCGAGGGCGCTGCGTGGTCGGCGTACGGGCTGGGGGTCATGCTCGTTTCGGCCGGCGACCGCACCCTGCTCGGCCACGGCGGCTCGATGCCGGGCTTTCTCGCCGGCGTCTGGGTCGACCCGCTGGAGCAGACCGGCGGCGTCTCGCTGTGCAACACCACCAGCGGCGGCGACCCGGCCCTGCTGCCCGACCTGCTGCAACTCCTGCGCGAGGCCGAGCCGCACATCGTCGACGCCTGGCGGCCGGCGACGTCGTACGACGAGCAAGCGCTGGCCCTGATCGGTCCCTGGTACTGGGGGCCGGCGCCGGTCAGCATCACGCTGCGCGCCGATGGTCTGCTGCACCTGGACGGGCTGGGCCGGCAGACCCGCACCGCACGGTTCGGCGCGCGAGGCGACGGGACCTGGACCGGGCTCGACGGCTACTACACCGGCGAGATCCTGCGACCGGCGGCGGACGGGCGATCCTTCGACCTCGCGACGTTCATCTTCACCCGCGAGCCGTACGCCCCAGGAGCTGTCGTGCCCGGCGGGGTCGATGACGGGGGCTGGTGCCCTCGTCCGGTGGACGACCGCGCTCAATGAGCTCGCGCGGCCGGGAGCCGGGACAGCTGCCGGCGGTGCAGCCAGCCGGCGAGCCGCCAGCCGAGTTCGAGCCCGCCCCCAGCCAGCGCGGCGACGCCGACACCGGCCAGCCAGATCAACGGCGAAGGCAATTCGAGGGCAAAGAAACGGCGTAGCAGGGGGACGGCAAGGCTCACGAGCAAGCCGGCCCCCATCGTGGCGATGAGTGCCTGCCGGGCTGGGTTGGTCGGCCTGGTGAGCAGGTGCAGCACCCACAGGGCAACCGAGCACAGCACCAGCGTCGCGGTCGTTCTGGCCACCGCAAGTGACGTCCCACCGGCTGCCCGGACCACGGAAAAGGCGAGGAAGGTCGCCGTCGCAGCGACGACGCCCGCAGGCACAGCGAAGCGCAGGACCCGTCCGACGAAGCCTGCCTCGGCCCTGGGCGCACCCGAAGCGAGCGCGAGGAAGAACCCCGGGATACCGATGGTGAGGCTGCTGACCAACGTCAGCTGACGTGGCAGGAACGGGAACGGCCAGCCGGCCACGCCGACGGCCAGGGCCAGCGCGACTGCGTAGACCGTCTTGGTGAGGAACAGATTGGCCACCCGTTCGATGTTCGCGATGACCCGGCGACCCTCCGAGACGATGTACGGGACCGCGCTGAACGCATCATCGAGCAGCACCAGCTGGGCCAGCCCGCGGGTGGCTGCCGTCCCAGATCCCATCGCGATCCCGAGATCGGCCTCCTTGAGGGCGAGCGCGTCGTTGACCCCGTCGCCAACCATCGCCACCACATGGCCGGCCCGCTGTAGCGACATGACCATCGCCCGCTTCTGCGCCGGCGTCACCCGACCGAAGACCGTGCCGGCCGCGATGGCGTCGTCGAAACCAGCCGCGTCCGGCTCAGGCAGGGACCGCGCGTCGACCGGCGCGTCGGCACCGCGCACGCCGAGCTGGGCGGCGAGCGTCCCGACGGTCTGTTGATGGTCCCCGGACAACACCTTCACCGTGACGCCCTCACGGGCCAGATAGGCCAGCGTCTGCGCGGCGTCCGCCCGCAACTGTTCGGCGAACTCCAGCAGGGCAACGGGTTCCACGGTGCCCGCGCCGCTACCGGTCAGGGGGTCGGGCAGCGTCTGGGTGCGGCCCAGCAGCAGCACCCGGCGGCCGGCGTCGGTTGCGGACCGAAGGGCGTCGGCCCCGGTTCCGCCGCACCACTGGGGGGCAAGGACGTCCGGCGCCCCGAGCAGCCAGACGCCGTACGGACCGAAGTCGACCGCAGCGAACTTGCGCGTGGACGAGAACGGCACGGCTGCGACCGACTGCCACCCGGGTGGTGCACTGGGCCAGGCCGCCTGGAGCGCCCGCGTGGTGGCGTTCGGGCTGTTGTCCGCGGCTGCCAAGGCCGCGATCGCAGCCTCGACGGGTGCGTCGCGGAGCGGCTGGAATGTCTCGAAGCGCAGCTGACCGCTCGTCAGCGTCCCGGTCTTGTCGATGCAGAGCGTGTCGACGCGGGCCAGTCCCTCCAGCGCCGGGAGCTCGCGGACCAGCACCTGTCGCCGGGCCAGGCGCAGCGCACCGACCGCAAAGGCCATGCTGGTGAGCAGGACGAGCCCCTCCGGGACCATCGTCACGGTGCCGGCCACCGAACCCCGGATGGCGTCCGTCAGATTGCCGTTGCGGGTCAGTTGGCTCCACGCGAGCAGCAGCGCAGTCGGTATCAGGATCCAGGTGATCGTCCGCAGCATGCCGTCGATGCCGGACCGGAGCTCCGAGCGGGCTAGGGTGAACCGTCGTGCCTCGACAACAAGCCCTGCGCCGTAGGCCTTTTCGCCAACCCTCGTCGCCGTCACCAGGCCACCGCCCGCGACCACGAGGCTGCCCGACAGGACCTCGTCACCAGGGTGCTTCGGCAGTGGTTCGGACTCCCCGGTCAGCAGGGCCTCGTCCAGCTCCAGGCCGTCGCTGTGCAGGACCACCGCGTCCACCACGACCTGGTCGCCGGCGTGCAACTCGAGCAGGTCGTCCAGGACGACCTCTGCCGCGGGTACGACAGCACGTTCCCCGTCTCGGACGACCTGAGCCGTCGGGGCGGTGATGACCGCCAGCCGGTCGAGCGCACGCTTGGCCCGCAACTCCTGGATCAGGCCGATCGCTGTGTTGCTCACGATGACCAGGCCGAACAGCGCGTCCTGCGCGGGTCCGACGATCAGGATGACGACGAGCAGCGCTCCGAGCAGCGCGTTGAAGCGCGTGCACACGTTCGCGATGAGGATGCCCGTCGCGCTCCGCCCGGTCCGCGGCGGCGGCCGGTTCGTCTGGCCGGCCGCGACGCGGGCCGCGACCTCAGGACCGGTCAGCCCACGGGGCGCCGGCGATCGGCGTCCGGGTGGCGCGCCCGCTGGTGTGAGCGGCCCGATGATGTGCGCGCTCGTCATCACCGCTCCCGTCTCCGGCGTTCGAATGCACGTCGTTCACCGGGACGCAGCGGAACACCCAACAGCCATCCTCGCCTGATTCATGGTCATCGGCGAGGGCCAAAGGTCCCCGGGCTCAGGGTGGGCCGGCCCCAGCCCACGACGCAGCGGCCTGGCGGTTCGCGGCACCGTCCGGCACCAGGCTGAAGGCGCCCTCCTCCTCCTGCGCGTTGTGCAAGCGGACCACGGCGTACAGGCCGTAGAGCAGGCGCCGGAGCTCGATGACGTCCTCGCTCTGCACGGTCTCGTTGTCGAGCCCCACCAGCAGTCGTCGCAACCGGCCGACCTGGTGCTGGATCTCGGCGTGCGTGCGGCTCATCGCGGCCGTCGCGTTGGTCCCACCGAGCGCCCGGGCCACCAGGGGGACGAGCAGCTGCTCGTCGGCCTGCTCGTGCGGGAGCAGTTCACCCTCGAGCCGGTCCAGCAACGTGCGCACCGGGTCGAGGTCGCAGTCGGGCATCGACACGTCGTTGGCCACCGACCGGATCTGTTCGATCAGCGGCAGCACGGCGTCGTGCTCGGCGCGCAGCCGAAGTGCGGTCGCAACATCTGCGGGTGGCATCGCGATCGTGTGGGTGGCCCCGGGGAAGGCAGCCCGTAAGGCGATCCCGATCGCCAGCACGTCGATGACCTCCTGCACGATCGCGCCAGCCGCGGGCGGGAGGTAGCCGCCCGCGGCGGCAACCATCGCGACGAACGACAGCCCCATACCGACCAGGACGGCCTGCACGGCAATCCCCTTCGAGCGACGGGCGATGAGGATCGCGTCGGCAAGGACGTCGACCCGGTCGACGGTGAGCACGACGTCCGCAGCCTCGGACGACGCGGTCGCCCCACGCGCGGCAAGCGCCACGCCGACCCCGGCCGCCGCGAGCGCCGGAGCGTCGTTGACACCGTCGCCGACCATGATCGTTGCACCGCGCGCCGACTCGTGCTCGATCGCGGCGAGTTTGGCCGCGGGGTCGCAGTCGGCCAGCACTTCGTCGAC
>JBKJOO010000448.1:0-2700 GCA_046595615.1 Mycobacteriales bacterium
CGGGGTAGGAGGAGTCGAACTGCAGCGTGCGGCTACCCGCTCCGTCGATGGAGCTGACCCGCGTCTGGCTCACGAAGGCCTCGCCGGGGCAATTGCGCGGCTCGACACCCGCTTGGCAGGTCTGTCCGATCACCCGGTAGATGCTGACAATCAGCCCGCCCGGGCGAGCCGGGATCGAGTCGATGTCGAAGGTGTAGTTGCGCGGTCCGTTGCGGGTCACCTTGAGGAAAATGGTGGTTCGTACGTTGACGACCTCGGAACCGCCGTATGAGCAACCCACCTGGCGGGCCCGAACCCGGGTGTTGGACGAGGGCCGCAGGTCGTTGAACGTGATGGCCCCGTTGGCGTCGGCCGTACCGGCGCGGTCCACCGGTGTCGGGTCGTTGTCGAAGTTCTGACCGCCAAAGTGATCCTGGCTGTAGCCCTGCAGCTCGACCCGCGCGCCGGGGGTGGCGCCGAACGCGGTCACCGAGGCGAGCCCGGTGGCGTTGACCGTCGGCGTGTTGACCGTGACGCTGGTGATCTTGCACGCCGGAGTGGTCGGGCTCGGGGACGGCGTCGGGCTCTTCGTGGGCGACGCGCTCGGCGACGGGCTCGCCGAACCGGACGTGATCTTGTGCGTCGCCGTGTCGGAGCACTGGCCTGCGGGGGTACTGGCAGTGGCGCCCGTTCCGGCGCCGGCCTGCTGCGAGCACTGGGTGGCGGCACCGCTGATCGACGCCGTGATGATCTGGTCACCCGGCTCGCCGACGTTGGTCGTCGCCGTGACGCTGGCCCGTCCGGTCGCATCGGTCGTCGCCGACGCGCTGCTCACGCCGCCGGAAAACTGACCCGGTCCCGTCTCGGTGAAGGTGACTTGCAGTCCCTGCGCCGGGGCGCCGTTAACGTCGATGACCGTCGCGGTGAAGACGGCACTGCCGGGGGCCACGGTCGTCTTCGACTTGGGCGAGATGTTCAGGTAGCGGCCACTGGAAGCGGTGACGGGAGCCTTCGTCGTCGTCCGCGTGGACGACGTCGAGATCTCGTTGCCGTCAAGCCCCGCCGTCCCGCCGGCCTTGTTGACGAAAACCGTGAGGACGTCGACCCCGGGCAGAATGCCGGTGAAGTTGCAGCGCGAGACCCCCTTGTTGTCGCTGAGGTCGCACGTCGGCAACGCTGACGGGTTCGCGCCATCCTTAGCCACGGACACCTTCGGGGTCACACCTCGTACCGTGTCGCCGCTGACATTGGTCAGCGTGGCCGTGAAGTCCTGGCGATTTCCCGGCGCCCCGATGCCGTCGCGCGGGGACAGCACGATCGAGCTGACTGCGGCGGCCGATTCGGCGCTGCCCGGCAGGCCCCCAGCGGTGAACGTGAATGTGACGAGGGGCGCTGACGTCTCGTTGGGGTCCAGCCGGTAGTTGTTCGCCGAGTAGGGGAACGCGGCCTTGCCGTTGGGAGGCCCCGGGTCCGTGCCGTCATCGAAGAACGCCTGCAACTTGGCGCCACCTGTGGTCAGCCCGACGACACCGACCGTGACTCCGCCCGAGCCGGGGAGGTAGCGGTAGCGGGTCTTGTCGATGCCGTCCGGGTTGTTTTGCCGGCAGCACGTGCCGCTGTTGTTATCGGACTGAAGCGAGTTATCCGCGTTATCCGGCGTGTCGTTCGCCCCTCCGCCGGTGCCGCTGTTGGTGATGCCCGGCCCGGGTGTGTAGGTATAGGTGTCACCGAACGGCGGGTTCTCCACGTCGTCACCGGCGTCGTATTGGACCGGGACCACCGGCGAAGCAGCGTCGGTGAAGCAGAAGTCGACGTCCTGCGTCGCGGAGTTCGGCGCCTCGGTGAGGATGACCGTCACCGTGTCGGGCTTTTCCGAGACCACACCGAACTGATCCACCGGGGTAAACGTCACCGGGGTGCAGGTGCCGGCAGCGGAGCGCGGCGTGGTCGTCGAGACCGCGATGCGCTGGGCGTTGCCTGCCTGTGCGGGCGGGGCCGTCAGTAGCGCGGCAGAACCGGCGACGATGGCTAGGGCCGCAGAACTCGCGACGACCGCACGCAGGCGGCTGGTGCTCTTCATCTGGATCCTCTCAGCGGCCTAAGCCGGGTGCGTGCGGGATGTGACGTCAGCGCAGACTTCGCCATGCGACGGCGAAACCCTCCATCTCGGGCGATACGTAACCACAGCGTGACGTGCAGCCGTGGGAGGTAAGCCCGCCGGTACAGGTAAGGACGCTGCGCCGGGGCGTGCGTCGCTGTCGGGCCCCGGACATGCCGCTGGGGCGGCTCCCCGAAGGGAACCGCCCCAGCGTTAGTGCAGGTCGTGCTCGTGCGCGCTGACTAGAAGATCGACAGCGTGCGGGTGTTGCTGCGGCCGGGCGCGTTCTGCGCGTCCTGGCCGGTCTTGACCACGAAGACACCAGAGGAGCCGTAGCTCGCCGGGAAGGTCAGCGTGAGGGAGTACGCAGCCGGGGTGCCACCGTCGCTGGTGCCAGCGTCGGCGCGGTCCTGACCGATCAGCGTCTCGGTACCACCGCTGATGCGGTAGAGACCGATGATGAGACCACCCGGACGGGCCGGGATGGAGACACCGCTGAAGGTGTACTTGCGAGCACCGTTGCGCGTGACCGTGAGGGTCTCCTGCGCACGAACGTTGATCACGCGCAACGGTGCTCGCAAGTACACCTTCAGCGGTGTCTCCATCCCGGCCCGTCCGGGTGG
>JBKJOO010000086.1:0-3450 GCA_046595615.1 Mycobacteriales bacterium
CCTGCATCGAGGTCTCGATGCAGGCCGCCTCCGACGGCACCTTCACGTGGCACGTCAACCCGTCGACGCGCCCGGTCGTGCTCGCCGCCAAGAAGACCGAGGCCTACACGCTCACCGTCACCGGGCCGACGGGCGTGGGGATCAGCCGCCGTCTCGTCGTGAAGCGCGGCCAGCGCATCGACCTCGGCACCGTGGTCGTCGGCTGAGTCGCCTCACAGGTCGCGCAGCCGGGAGGCGTCGACCCGTCCGGCCCACCGTCCGCCGGCGAAGGTGGCGACGGCGGCGCTGCCCAGGACTGCGGCGAACAGCCCGCCGACGAAGGTCCACGGGACGGCCGGGTGCTGCGGAGCGGGGTCGAAGATGCCGGTCAGGACCTTGATGAGCTCGTACGCGATGACGGTGCCGGTGATGGCTCCACCCGCGACCCCGGCGACGACGATGGCGCGGGCCTCGGTGGCCAGGAAGCCTGAGCGCTGCCGGGTGCTTGCGCCGAGGACGGCCAGGACCGCGAGGGAGGTACGGCGCTGAGCCGCGCCGACGATCAGCACGAGGCCTGCACTCGCCGTGGCGAGCAGGAGCCCGAAGGCGAGCAGGAGGCTCGCCAGACCGGAGAGGCTGCCCGCGGCCAGACCCGAGGCGGACGGCACCGCGACGCGGGGCGCCGTGATGTCGTTGACCAGCGCGCCGACGGGAGCGTGGATATTCGCCGCGACCTGCCGCGGGCTGTTCGTGCGGACCAGGAGTGTCTGGACGGCGGCGAGGCCGGTCATCCGGGTGAGGTAGGAGCGGTTGGCGAGCACGAAGCTGTCTCGCGGCGCGGTGGCGAACTCGGTGACGACCCCGACGACGTGGAACGAAACGGTCCGGTAGCCGCCGGTGGTGTCCTTCAGCCGGAGCCTGACGAGATCGCCCCTGTGCAACTGATAGTCGTGGAGGGTCTCCTGCGACAACAGGGCACCGTCGGGCGTGCTCGCGAGCCGGCGCAGGACGCTGCGCACAGAACTGCCGGGGGTGAACGCATCCTGCAGGGGCGCTGCCCGGCCGATGGTGGCCGGGTCGATGCCGTAGAGGTCCTGCAGGTCGGGGCCGACATAGGCAAGGCGGTGCGCGACCTGCTCCACCGCTTGGACGCCGGGTTGGTTGGCCAGCGCCGGGTCCAGCGACGCGGTGCTGTCCGGTGCGACGGTGACCGCGACATCGGAACCGACGGTCAGCGCCGTGTCGACGCGTGCCTGTTGGTCATAGGTGGTGGTGAACACGGCAGCGGAGACAGCAACCGCGACGGCGACGGCCAGGCCGGTCGCGCCCCGGGCGACGACCCCAGGCTAGTGAGCACCATCTCGTCCACCCACCAGGTCGACCTGGGAGCACACCCACCTTGGTCTGACGCAGTACGACGGATGTGGGACTTGCGCAACCGGACCTGCGGGCTGATCTTCAGGGCGTGGCGTACGTCATCGAGCATGACGACCCGACGGTGCTGCGGTGCGGCGACGAGGGGCCGCTCGTCTACGTCGCCACCGCCGTCGAGGTCGTCGGCGTCGTCCGAACGCCGGTCGGCGTGATCCTGCACCTCGACGACCTGATGTTCCAGGCGGAGCCGATCACGGTGTTCCTCGATCCTGCGGACGCCCGGCTGGCCGCCCGCCGGCTACTCGAGGCCGCCGACCGGGTCCTGGACACCTCCCGCTGACCGTTCGGGGTCGCCGCCAAGCGGCCCAGTCAAGGGTTTCTCAGAGGTTGGCTTCCTAGCGTCCAAGGAGTTCATGATACGTCGGTGACGTGAGCGCGCGTCAACCCTCAGGGAAGGAGCGGCCCTCGATGCAGCCCGAACCCCCTGCCCCGTCTCCACCTCGCGGGCTCTGGCACCTCCTGCGCCGCCGGTCCTGGCTGCGTGTGCTCGGCCTCACGGCCGCCGGCGCGCTCACCGCTGCCCTCACCGCCTCGTCGGTCGCGCCGGCTGCCGGCAGCCCAGTTCAGCCGACCCTGCCCGTCAATACCGACCTGCTCGGTGCCACCGGAGCCCTGCCCGTCGAAGCCTCCCCGGCCGACCCCACCGTGTTCGTGCCGGCCGGCGCTGCCGCCCCGACCGTGGGCGCCCGAGTGCTCGCCAAGGCAACGGCACCACCCAAGGTCGGTACGCCGATGCCGGCGGTCGGTCCTGATCGCCTCGGCATCCCCGCCCGGGTGCTGGCGGCCTATCAGCGCGGCGAGTCCACGATGACCAGGATCGGACCCGGTTGTCACCTCCGGTGGTGGATGCTCGCCGGCATCGGCCGGATCGAGGCGTCGCACGCCGAGGACGGCCGGCTCGACGCGCACGGCGTCGCCGTCCCGCCGATCTTCGGCCCGGTCCTGAATGGTCAGCCGGGTATGGCTGCGGTCCGAGACACCGACGGTGGGCACCTCGACGCCGACCCGGTCTGGGACCGCGCGGTCGGGCCGATGCAATTCCTGCCCGGCTCATGGGAGGTCTACGGCGCCGGCGGCAACCCGCAGAACGTCGACGACGCAGCGTTGGCCGCCGCCCGATACCTGTGCGCCGGCGGCGTCGACCTGTCGAGAGCGCCCGCTCTGGTCAGCGCGATCTTCAACTACAACCACTCCGACGCCTACGTCGCCGCCGTGCTCGGCTGGGCGCACGCCTACGAGCGAGGGGTGACCGCGACCCCGGCTGCCGCGCTGGTGGCGCAGCAGGTCCACATCGCTACCTCGCGGGCGCCAACTGCCGTTGCCTTGCGGGCGCTCGCCGCCCCGGCCAGCATCCTGCCGACGCCGTCCCGCCCCCGGAAACCCACCGGGGTGGCCAAGCCGGCGAGCAGCCCCGGCCGGACCCGGCCGGCGACCCCGACGACGGCTGCCGGCCCGGTGACGACGAGTGCCGCTCCGGCCGGCGGCAGCGCCCCCGCGGGCCAGCCCGCGCAGCCGACCCAGCCGGCGGCCGGGATGCCCGCACCCCCGGCCGCTCCCGCGCCGCCCGCCGGCACCGCCACAGCCACCGCCACCGGCACCGCACCCCCGTGCCAGCCCTTGCCCGGGACGCAGGTCCCACCGTCCAGCCCGGCGACGAGCGTGCCGCCGGCGCCCGCGACCCCGGTGCCGACACCTGTTCAGCCCCCTGCCGTGACGCCGGTGCCGACGTTCGGTCAGCCGGGGCCGGTCACCGACCTCGGCACCATCAGCGTCATCAGCTGCACCCTTGCGTCGCTGACCCGGCCCGACGGCACCGTGATGACGCTCGACCTGTCCCTGCTGCCCAGCATGCCGGTGGTCGGCGACCGGGTGCAGCTCGCCGGCTGGCTGAGCCCGGACGGCCGGCTCATGCTCGCGACCACGATCACGCCGGCGCCCTGACCCCGCTGACGATCCGCACTCGGCCCACGGCCGGACGCCAAGGAGCCCGGCACCTCTCCCGAGGGCCGGGCTCCGTCGATGACGCGGGCGTCCCTA
>JBKJOO010000186.1:0-2946 GCA_046595615.1 Mycobacteriales bacterium
CTGGCCAGCTCAGCGGCGACCGCGGCGGGCGGGCTCGCGAGCTCGGCGTACGACAAGGCCAAGGACTCGCTGCCGAGCAGCTGATCTTCTCGCGCCACGAGGGCCCGCGCCCTTGACAGGTGCGGGCCTTCGCCCGCGGACCCGTGATCCACGGAAGGCTGGGCACCTCCAGCAAGATCCACGCGGTGCCCGGGCTTCCGTGGATCACCGCAAGCACGCCACCCGACGATTGGGCCGGTCACAGCACGTCGTCGACCAGCACCGGTTCGGCGAGGAGCTCGACCCCGAACACGTCGCGCACCCCGTCGCGCACCTCCCGGGCCACCGCCAGCAGATCGGCCGTGTGCCCACCACCACGATGCACCAGGGCGAGCGGGTGCTTGGTCGACAGGCCAACCGGACCATCGCCGTGCCCCTTGGCGAATCCGGCCTGCTCGATCAGCCAGGCGGCACTGACCTTGGCGCGACCGCCCGCCTCCGGCCAGCTCGGGGCGCCGGTCGGCACCTGCTCGAGCACCGGGTTGGTGAAGAACGAACCGGCGCTGCGACTATCGGGGTCGGCCGGGTCCAGGACCATGCCCTTGCCACGGCGCAGCGCCAGCACGGCCTCCCGCACCGCGCCGGCCGGTGCGCGGGACCCCAGCTCGACGCTGAGGGCGCGGGCCAGCTCGGCGTACCGGACCGGCAGTCCAGGACCTCCCTCGGTGAGGGCGAACAGCACCGACAGCACGACCCACCGGCCGGGTTCGGCCTTGAACCGGCTCTGCCGGTAGGCGAAGCCGCACTCCCCTGCCGACAGGGTGCGGACCTGATCGGTTGCCGTGTCGAGCGCCCGCACGCGCGCCACCGTGTCGGACAGCTCCGAACCGTAGGCACCGATGTTCTGGACCGGGCTGGCGCCCACCGTGCCGGGGATGCCGGACAGCGCCTCGAGGCCGACGAGACCATCGGCAACGCAGAGCGCGACGAGGCCGTCCCAGTCCTCACCGGCGGCGACCTCGAGGAGCACGCGGCCGTGCTCGCGTCGCCCGGACAGGCCGTGGCTGCGGACGAGCACGACCGTGTCCACCCCCGCGTCCGGGAGGACGACGTTGCTGCCGCCACCGAGCACGAGCGCCCCGGGCATTGAGCGGACGGCGGCGACGAGCTCCGGCTCGTCGTACGCGGTGAGCAGGCGTCGGGCCGGGCCGCCGAGGCGAAGGGTCGTCAGGGGCGCGAGGGGGACGTCCGAACGCTCGAGCACGCGGTCAGGTTAGGCCGGAGCGAGGACGGCGCGTCGCGTCTGCCGCCGGCGCTCGCCCAACAGGTCGGCGGTGAACACCACCAGGGCGAGCCAGACGAGACAGAAGCCGAGCAGCCGGGCCAGCCCGAGCGGCTCGTGGAACAGCAGGACGCCCAGCAGGAACTGCAGGGTCGGCGCGAGGTACTGCAGCACGCCCAGGGTCGACAGCGGCACCCGGTTGGCGGCGCCGGCGAAGGCCAGCAGCGGCACCGCTGTGACCACACCGGCCAGCGCCAGCAGCAGCGGATGGGCGAGCCCGTGCCCGGTGAAGGTTGCCCGACCGGCCACGCCGAGGCCGGCCAGGAACAAGGCCGCGACGGGCGCCAGCACGGCTGTCTCGACGGCCAGGGCGGGCACCGCCGCGACCCCCGCCTGCTTCTTCAGCAGGCCGTAGAAGCCGAACGAGAAGGCCAGCACCAGGGCGATCCAGGGTGGCCGGCCGTTCTCGACCGACAGGACGACCACCGCCACCAGCGCGGCGCCGACCGCGAACTTCTGGGCCGGCCGGAGCCGCTCGCCGAGCACGACGACGCCGAGCAGCACCGACACCAGCGGGTTGACGAAATAGCCGAGCGAGGTCTCCACGACATGGTCGCTCGTCACGCCGTAGATGTAGGTGCCCCAGTTGATCGCCACCAGCACGGCGGCCGCGGTGAGTTTGGCGAACCGAGCGCGATCGCGTACGACGTCGCCGACGGCCGACCAACCGCGGGTGAGGCGCAGCAGGACGACGACGACCACGAGCGACCAGAGCACCCGGTGGGCGAGGACTTCGAGGGCGCCGGCCGGGGCCAGCAGCGGCCAGTAGAGCGGGAACAGTCCCCACAGCAGGTAGGCCAGCACGCCGTACGCCGTGCCCCGGCGGGACTCCCGCAGGGCGATGTCAGGCACCCTGGCAGCGTACGTGGGCGTCGGTCGGGCTCAGCCGCGCGTCATCGGCCAGACTGTCGGCTCGACGTGCGACAAAGGGGGCAGGGCGGATGAGCGAGCTGGCTCGCGAGGTCGAGCGCGAGCAGTTCGTCGTCGACCGGGCGCTGGCCCGGCTCGAGCAGCTGCGGGCCGACGCGCTGCGCCGCGAGCGGGAGAGCCTGCGGCCGACCGGTGGGTCCCCGCAGGCGGTCTACGAACGCGACGTCACCGCCCTCGCCGCGGCCGCCCGGCGGGTGGATCTGGACGCCGCCGGGGAGGGCCTGGTGTTCGGCCGGCTGGACGTCCTGGACGGCGCGCCGCTGCACGTGGGCCGGCTCGGCCTGCGCACCGAGGACCAGGACCCCATCGTCGTCGACTGGCGGGCGCCGGCCGCCGCAGCGTTCTACCGGGCCACCGCCGCCGAGCCGCTCGGGGTCGTCCGGCGGCGGACCATCAGCTGCCGCGGGCAGGTCGTGACCGGCATCGAGGACGAGCTGCTGGATCCCGAGGCGCCCCTGGACGGCACCGTCGTGGTGGGGGACGGCGCCTTCCTGGCCGCGGTCTCCCGGGAGCGCGGCCCACAGATGCGCGACATCGTCGCGACCATCCAGCGCGAGCAGGACCTCGCCGTCCGGGCCCCCGACGACGGCGCCCTGGTCGTGACCGGCGGCCCGGGTACCGGCAAGACCGCGGTCGCCCTGCACCGGGTCGCTTACCTGATGTACGCCAAGCGCGAATGGTACGCCCGGCGCGGC
>JBKJOO010000309.1:0-2642 GCA_046595615.1 Mycobacteriales bacterium
TCCTCGTCTTGCTTGGTGCGGCTGTCACCCTTGCCCTGGGCATGTTGGCCGGTGGCGCCACCGCCGCGCTGCTGACCGGCGGCGGCTGGGTCTGGCCACCGGCCCAGCAGGCCGCACGCGTCGTCGGGCGCCTGCTGGTCCACCCCACAGAACCGGGCTCGGCCTACCAAGCACCCCTGGCCGAGCGGATGCCAGGGCCGGTGCCCTTCTGGGGCATCACTGCTGCGGTGCTCGCCGCCGCGGTCATCCTGGTTGTGCTGGTGGTTGTCGCTGTGCTGCAACGGCGCACCGGTAACGGCATGGCCACCCGCACCGAGTTGCGGACGGTCTCTCGCGACGGCGACCGTTGCCCACGCCCGTTCGCCACCTACCGCGGCGTCGGCGTCCGGGCCCAGCGCGAGGACTCTGCCATCGTCATCGCCCCTTCCCGCGCAGGCAAGACCACCTCGCTGGCCGCGCCGCTCGTGGTCGACGCCGCCGGGCCGGTCGTCGCGACCAGCACCAAGGTTGACCTGCTGCACCTGACCGTCACCGCCCGCGCCGCTAGTGGCCCGGTATGGGTGTGGGACGCCGACGCCATCAGCGACTGGCCGCGCCCTGCTCAGTGGGACGTCGTACGCGGCTGCGCCGATGTCCGCGAGGCATCGGGTCGGGCCCGGGCGATGGTCGCTGCCCGCCCGCTGGGCCAGGCCCGCAACACGGGTTTCTTCGCCGGCACCGCCGAGACCGTCCTTCGCTGCCTGCTTCACGCCGCGGCGCTGTCGGACGGGTCGATGCGCCAGGTCGTCGCCTGGGCGCGCGACTTCAGTATCGACGCCCCCTACGCGGTCTTGCGCGACCACCCCGCCGCGGCACCCGGCTGGTTCGACGACCTGCGCAAGTACTGCCGGTCCGGGGCGCCAGAGACGATCAGCAGTACCGACATGTCCCTCGGTCTGGTGCTCGGGTGCCTGGCCGACCCCCGCGTTCTGAACCTCGTGTGCCCTGGCCCCGGCGGCGGCATCGACCTGGACGACCTTGTGAAGCCGGACGTCTTCGCGCCCGGCACCCTGTACGTCCTGTGCGAAGGAGGTGCGGGCGGCTCGACCGCCCCACTGGCAACAGCGCTGATCTCCGCGGTCGTGCGCGCCGGTCGCCGCGGGAGTCAAACCCGACCGGACGGGCGGCTGGACCCGACCTGCACCTTCGTCCTGGACGAGGCACCCAACGTGGCGCCGATCCCCGAGATGCCGATGCTCCTGTCCGATGGCGGCGGCCGGGGCCTGCCCGCGTGGGTCTTCGCGCAGTCCTTCGGTCAGCTCCGCGCCCGGTGGGGCCGCGACGAAGCCGACACCATGTGGGGCTCAGCCCCGATCAAGCTCGTTCTGGGTGGCGCGTCCGAGACGGACGACCTCGAGCGGCTGTCCAAACTCCTCGGCGAGCGCCGCGTCCGTAGGGTCACAACGTCCCGCAGTCAGGGATCGTCGTGGTCGCGTCAGGTCGGCACGGAACGTGAACGCGTCCTGCCCATCGAGGCCATCCGCGGCCTTCCCATCGGCCAGGGTCTGCTCCTGTACCGCAGCCTGCCGCCGGCGGTGGTCGATCTTCAGCCCTGGTGGGGACGACGCGACGCCGACGACTTCCGACGGCCGGCCGGGGGCGCCACATGACGACGTCCCAGGGGCTGGACGACGGCATCCAGCCCATTGAGCCCCTCGACCCGGTCCTACTCGCCGAGACCCTCGCCGCCCTCGCCGACCGCCTCGCCGCCCAAGAGGAGCTGCTCGCTGTCTTGCTGGACGAGCGTGGTGCCAGCGGTACGCCGTCTGGCCCATGGGCCTGGCATCACCTCAACCCGGTTCAGCAGGAGGCCCTGCTCGCTGAGCTCACCGACTGGGTGAACTGGCTCGTCGACCGTTACCAGCTCGGCGCCACCCGCCACCAGGTCCCCGCCTGCTGGGGGCAGCATCCCGCCGCTGTCGAAGAGCTCACCGGCCTGTTTGTCGCCTGGAAGGCGGCGTACCTGGGTCGCTCCCGTGACCCCTCGGACGGCCTCATCGCCTGGCACGACCGGTGGCTCTGGCCCTGCCTTACCCGACTCAACGAGCAGCTGGCCGTCTGGAACGCCTGCCGTGCCGGGCGCCATGCACCCTCGTCCAGTTGAACTGGACGGCGACTCTTAGGTAGCCGGTCTGAGCGCTCAAGGCGATCAGCCGAACCCCCTGACTCGACCAGCAACGAGCCTCGTCGCGGGAGCGCCTGAGCTATAGCTGACTGATGGCCGGCCGAGCGACCGTGCTCATCAACGCCCCTCCGGGGGATGCGGACGCAAACTCTCCTCGCTTCAACTCCGCTGATGTGGCCAACCGGTATGCGCGGTCAATGCTCGCGCCTACGGCGGGGCCGGCGACCACATGCCGCTGGCGAAGCCGGGCAGCAGCCAGGTGGTCGGAGGGCGGCAGCGCTGTGGCAAGAACGAACAGGCGCCCGGTCTGGATCAGCCCCTGCGCCGCGGCCCGATGTTCTCTTCCGACCTCGGCAATGTTCCGGATCGCAATGTCCGCTAGTTGTGCGGCGAGGCGGAGCGGCAGTCTCGTCGCGAGCTGGTCTGCGCTCAGCCACTGACCGCTGGAGTCGCGGGTTGCCGCCCGGAGAGCGGCTTG
>JBKJOO010000369.1:0-14915 GCA_046595615.1 Mycobacteriales bacterium
CTGGCCTACCTCGACGTCGTGCGAGCCGTCGCGGGCGCAGTGGACGTGCCTGTCGCGGCGTACCAGGTGTCGGGGGAGTACGCCATGGTCGAGGCGGCCGCCGCGAACGGCTGGATCGATCGGCGGCGCACGGTGCTCGAGACCCTCACCGGCATCCGCCGGGCCGGCGCCGGGATGGTGCTGACCTACTGGGCGACCGAGGCCGCCGGCTGGCTCACCGAGGCCTGACCGCCTTCGCGAAGATCCGCCGGCGTTACGGCGAGGCGGCCTGGACCGGGATTGCCGGGGTGGCCAGGGCGAGACGTCTCGCGGCGTACCAGCAGTCGAAGGCGGCGATCGGGATCGGCCGGGACAGGTGGTATCCCTGGGCGATGTCGCAGTCGTAGTCCCCGAGAACGGCCAGGGCAGCCGCGGACTCGACGCCCTCCGCGACGATCGTCAGGCCGAGATTGTGGCCGAGATCGACGACGCTGTGCACGATCAGGCTGTTGCTCGTGTCCTCGGTCATCGTCATCACGAACGACTTGTCGATCTTGAGCTCGGTGACCGGCAGGTGCTTGAGTTGACCGAGACTGGTGTAGCCGGCGCCGAAGTCGTCGATGGACAGCCGCACCCCGAGCGCCGCCAGGGCTTCGAGCAGGCGCTGTGCGCGGGCCGGTTCGGTCATGATCGCGCTCTCGGTGACCTCGAGCTCGAGCAGCTCGGCCGGCACGCCGGTTGCCTCGAGCAGGCCGGCGACCTCGTGCGGCAGGCCCTCGTCGAGCAGGTTGCGAGCCGACAGGTTGACCGACACCATCAGCGGCTGCCCGGCGTCCAGCCACGTCTTCGCCTGCGTCAGAGCCGCTTTCAGGACGTACGTCGTCAGCGGCTTGATCAGGCCGGTGTGCTCGGCCACCGGGATGAAGGCATCGGGGAAGACCAGCCCCCGGTCGGGGTGCTGCCAGCGCACGAGCGCCTCGGCGCCGACCACCTCACCGGTGCTGATGCTGACCTTGGGCTGGTAGTGCAGCAGCAGCTGCTCGAGCTCGAGGGCGCGGCGCAGCTCGCCGAGCAGTGCCAGCTTGGTGGGGCTGTACCCGTTCAGTTCGGCGTCGTAGACGCAGACCCCGAGGTTCTGGGCCTTCGCGGCGTACATCGCGATGTCGGCCCGCTGCAGCAGCGTCGTCGGGTCGTCGCCGTGCTCCCCCGAGAGCACCACGCCGATGCTGGCCTCGATGTCCAGCGCGACGCCCTCCACCGTGAACGGCGCCGTGAGGGCCAGCAGCAGTTTGCCGGCGACCTCGACCGCGGCGGCGAGGTCGGTGACATCGCGGAGCAGGATGGCGAACTCGTCCCCGCCGAGCCGGGCGATGGTGTCGGACTCGCGGAGCACCGAGCGCAGCCGCGGCCCGATCTGGGTGAGCAGCCCGTCGCCGTGGTGATGACCGAAGGTGTCGTTGACCTCCTTGAACCGGTCCAGGTCCACCAGCAGCAGCCCGGTCGCGGCGCCGGACCGCTTCGCGGCGAGCAGGGCCTGGTCGAACCGGTCGGCGAGCAGCAGCCGGTTGGGCAGACCGGTCAGCGCGTCGTGCAGCGAGTCGTGCATGGCCCGGGTGCGTTCGATGTCGAGCTGGCGCCGGTGGCCGCGGGTGACCGAGGCCAGCAGCGCCGCGACCAGCAGCCCGCCCAGGAACAGGATCGGGGTGAGCCGGCTGGTGAGCATCTGCAGGTGACCCAGGTGCGCCAACTCGGCCTGGGCGATGGTGTCCTGCGACTCAGCCGCCCTGACCAACACCAGGTCGATCACCGAGAACGACGGCTCGACCTCGGTGCGTTCCAAGATGCTGGCCAGCGGCTTGTCGCCTGCGTCGACGGCGTTGAACAACCGGCCGATCGTCACGAGGTAGGCGCTGTGTGCGGTCAGGATCCCGGTGACCCTGGCCCGGTCCGCGGCGGCGCCCACCCGCCGGAGCGCTTCGAGCGCGCTCAGCAGCTCGTCGTCGGCCTCGATGTAGCTGTTCCGGACCTCGGGCCGGGGTTCCAGCTGGAAGAGCCGTTCGAGCGATTCCTCCCTCGATAGGGCGGCCGCAGCGCGGTTGTAGCCACGTGCGAGCCGGTTCGCCGCCGCCGCCCGGGTGGCGGCGTCAGCGGTGGCCTGGGACGACCAGATCGCGAAGGCGCTCACCGCCAGCAGGATCAGGACGAGCCCGATGCCTGCCACCCGGCTGCGTCGGGCGAGCCGGTCGTCGGCGTTGCTACTCCCCGGCCTGGAGCCTGCTGGCTGGGCGACGAGGCTCATCAGGTTCCTTCACGCTCGGCGCGGCGACGGCCGACGGGGTCGACACCTGCCCATCGGCCGGTCCTCGCCGCCCCTTGACTGACCGCACGGCACTCTCACCTAGAAGGCCTGCTGGGCTGACCCGACCGCTCAGCCGAGGGTGGCCCCGAACAGCAGGCCCAGCAGGTAGGTCGTGGCGGCCGCACCTGCCCCGACGGCGAGCTGACGCAGGGCGCGGCGCAGCGGCGGGCCGCCCGACAGCATCCCGACGACCGCTCCTGTGAGCATCAGGGCGAGCCCCACCAGCACGGTCGCGGTGAGCAGCGCGGCAGTCCCGCGCAGGCCGACCAGGAACGGCAGGACGGGCACGGCCGCCCCAGAGGCGAAGAAGCTGAAGCTGGACACGGCCGCCCCCAGGCCGGTGCCGATGACGTCGTGCCCGGCCGGTTGGCCGACGCTCTCCGGTGCGGGGGCCGGCTGGTGGCCACCGAGCAGCGCGTCGGCCCTGCGCTGGGCTTCGTCCGGCGGGATCCCCCGGGCCCGGTAGACCAGCGCGAGCTCGTTGGCGTCGACGTCGAGATACGGCAGCAGGACACCGGGCCCCGGCCCGGGGATGGACGCGGCGAGCAACTCTCGTTGCGAGCGCACCGAGATGTATTCGCCGGCGCCCATCGACAGGGCGCCGGCCAACACCCCGGCGAGGGCGGTCAGCAGCACCGCCGACGTTCCGGCCCCACCGGCGCTGACTCCGAGCACGAGGGCGAGGTTGCTGACCAGCCCGTCGTTGGCCCCGAAGACCGCGGCCCGGAAGGTCCCGGAGACCCGCTCGCGACCGCGCGCCGCGAGGCCACGCAGGACCTCTTCGTGGATCCGCTCGTCGGCCGCCATCGTGCGGGTGGCGTCGCTGTCCGTCTCGTAGGTCGACCGGCTCTCGGCCCGCTGCGCCAGCGCCAGTACGAACACCGAGCCGAACCGCCGGGCGAGCAGCGCCAGCAGCCGAAGCCGCAGGTCAGCTCGACCGGCGTGCGCAGCCGCGCTCCCGAGCAGCCCTTCCCAGTGCGCGATGTGGCGCTCTTCGGCCTCGGCGATCGCGAGCAGGATCTCGCGGTCCTCGCCAGACTGCCGAGCCGCGAGATTGCGGTAGAGCAAGGCCTCGCCGCGCTCGTCGGCGAGCCGCTGACGCCAGTGCCGGACCTCCGCCGGGCCTGCCTCTGGCGCCGTCGCGTTCGCCTTGCCGAGGGCCATGGGGCGCAAGCGTAGGCAACCCGGACGGAGTGGGCGCGGTGGGCCATGGCGGGCGCCCGGAGTGCGTCAGTCGAGGTCGCGGCGGGTGAACAGCACGACCCCGGTAAGGACGACGACGGCGGTCGCCGCGGCGATCACCAGGCCCCCGTGGAGATTGGTCAGGTGCAGCTGCCGGGTGGTCTGGAAGCCACCACGGGCGTCGACGACGGTGTCGCTGACGAACAGCCGGAGGCCCCCGTGCTGGAGCAGAGCAACCGCATTGTCGGTGATCAGCCACTCCTGCCAGCGGGGGCGCAGGACGCGCAGCGCATTCTCGACCACCGCGAAGTAGACGAAGCCGACGCCGAACGCGGCCGCGGTGTTGCGCAGGAGGTTCGCGACACCGAAGCCGAGCAGGCCGACCAGCACGACGAGCAGCACCCCGCGCCCGGCGGACCCGATCAGCTCACCCCACAGTCCGTGCGGGTTCGCGCCGGTCCCCCGGGTCGTCGCGAGCAGCTGCGCCGCCGCCAACCAGACCGCCTCGGCGACCGCCCCGAGCAGTGCGGTCAGGGCCACCAGCACCGTCAGTTTTGTGGCCATGACCTTGCGTCGCCGCGGCTCCCAGAACAGCAGCGCGACCATCGACCGGCTCGACCACTCCGCCCCGACGTACGTCGCTCCGAGCAGGAACGCGAGCCCGGCCGCTGCCGCGGCGACACCCAGCACGCCGCCGCGACCCTGCCCCGAGAGGCTGAACGGCCGCTTGTCGATGAAGGCCTCGGCGCCGCCGATGTCCTGCAGCGTGAGCGGCGGGCCGCACTGGTCCTTGCTCGGCGGCCCAGTGGGTGTCCCGACCGCGTTGAGGCACAGCTGCCGGCCCCGGCCGGTGTCGGCGAGGACCTGCTCGGCCCGCACCTTGGCGTCCGCCAGCCCGGCCGCGGAGGGCTTGGCGAACTGCGTCGAGGCGATGAGGATGCCGGCGAGCAGCCCCAGCGCGCCCAGCACCAGCAGGATGCGCACCATCTGGCGGGACCGGATGCGCAGCGCCTCGGCCCGCAGCAGCGAGCCCCGCAGCGCCGGCGCCGGGGCGGCGGTCACGCACCCTCCTCGGTCAGTGCCAGGAAGACGTCCTCGAGATCGACCGCTACCGGGGTCAACTCGGCCAGCCAATGGCCGCGCTCGCCGAGCAGGCGGGTGATCGCCGCGGGGTCGGCCACCGCCGAGACGTGCAGCAGCCCGTCGGCCGCCGCCACCTGGTAGCCCGCCTGCTCGAGGACGGCGCGTGCGCCGGCGTCGTCCTGCACCCGGAGGCGTACGTCGCCGGTGGCCCGGCCGGCGAGCACGCTGGCCACCGGGCCGGACGCGACGCAGCGCCCGCGGGCCATGATCGAGACGTGGTCGCAGACCTGCTCCACCTCGGCAAGCAGGTGGGAGGAAAGGAACACCGTGGTCCGCCCGTCGTGGCCGAGGCGGCGAAGCAGTTCCCGGACATCGCGGATGCCGGCCGGATCGAGCCCGTTGGTCGGTTCGTCCAGGATGAGCAGCCGGGGCTCCTTCAGCAGGGCTGCGGCGATACCGAGCCGCTGCTTCATCCCGAGCGAGTAGCCCTTGAAGCGTTCGTCCGCCCGGTCGGTGAGGTCGACGACCTCCAGGACCTCCTCGATCCGGGATCGCGGCACGCCGGCGGTCTGCGCCAGCAACCGCAGATTGAGCCGCCCGGAGAAGTTGGGGAAGAACAGCGGCGTCTCGACCAGCGCCCCCACCCCGCCGATCACTGCGGGCAGCCCGGCCGGCACCTGTTGCCCGAACAGCCGAAGCTCGCCCCGGTCCACGTCGACCAGCCCGAGCAGTGCCCGGATCGTGGTGGTCTTACCCGAGCCGTTCGGCCCCAGGAAACCGTGCACCCCACCGGCTTCGACCGTGAGGTCGAGCCCGTCCAGGGCCCGCAGCGCAGGCTTACGCCGGCGCCGGTAGGTCTTGCTGACGTCGTGCACCTCGAGCACATTCATCGCGGCACCGTCCCATGCGGGATCACGCTGCGTGGGGATGCCGCGCTGCGCACCCGGGAGCGGCGGTGACGGTCACCTGACTGTGGCTGTTGCGGACCGTGGTCGCTGCCGATGCAGTTGGGATGAAGATCGCCATCGAGCCGGTCCAGCTCCGCCCGGCCGGCCGGCGGGCCCTGCTGGCGGTGCTGTGGCTGCTCGGTGGGGCGCTGGCGGGCAGCACGCTGGTGTGCTCGCCGCTGCTGCGAACCCGCCTGGCCGACACCGTCATCGGGGAGGTGCTCCAGGACTCGGTCTACGTGTTGTCGGTGATCCTCGTCGTCGCCCGGGTGCTGCTGGTGCCCCGGGCGCGAGCGGCTTGGGCGCTGCTCGCCGTCGCCCTGACGAGTTACGGCACGGCCAACATCTTCTACTTCGCGGTCGTACAACACCTGGACCCCGAGCCGTTCCCGTCGCCGTCGGACGCCGGGTGGCTCACCTTCTACCCGCTGGCCTACGCCTGCCTGGCCCTGCTGCTGCGCGCCCGGGTCGTCCGCTGGCACGCCTCGACCTGGCTCGACGGGCTGGTCGCGAGCTGCGGCCTCGCGGCGCTGGCGGTAGCCCTGGTGTTCAGGGCGGTCCTCATCCGCGGGCATGGCAGCAGCGCAGCGGTCGCGACCGCGCTCGCCTACCCGGTCGGCGACCTGTTGCTGCTCGTGCTGTTCGTCGGTGCGCTGGCCGTGATGGGCTGGCGGGCCGGCCCGACCTGGTGGTTGCTGGCGGCCGGGCTGGGCTGGTTCGTCGTCGGCGACGTGGTCTTTTTGTTCCAGTCCGCGTCGCCGCAGGGCTACACGACCGGCGGGTGGGTCGACGTGACCTGGCTGGCCGGGGTCGCGCTGATGGCCGTCGCGTCCTGGAGCCGGTCGAGCGAACGCCCCCCCGGCAGGATGGACGGCTGGGTCCTACTGGCGGTGCCGCTGCTGTTCGCCGCCACCTCGGTCGCCCTGCTGCTGGCCAGCAGCCTGGGCGGTCATCCGGACGTACTGGTGGTGTGGCTGGCCGCCGCCACCATCTGCTTCGCGCTGGCGCGGACCGCGCTGACGTTCCGCGAGGTCCGCAACCTGGCCGAGGCCCGCCAGCAGGCCCGCACGGACGAATTGACCGGGCTGGCCAACCGGCGCGCCTTCCTCGAGCAGGTCGGCGCCACCGCCGGCGACCTCGACGCCGGGACCTGCCCCCGCTTCGCGCTGCTGCTGATCGACCTCGACCGGTTCAAGGAGATCAACGACAGCTTCGGCCACCCCGTCGGCGACCAGCTGCTGCGGCTGATCGGTCCCCGCCTCAGCCAGGCCCTGGCTCGCGGCGGCACGGTCGCCCGGATGGGCGGCGACGAGTTTGCCGTTCTCCTGCGCGGCGCCGACGAGGCCGCCGCCAGCCGGGTCGCCCGCGAGTTCAACGTCGCGCTGCGGGAGGCGTTCGAGCTCGAGGGCATGCCGTTGCACATCGACGCCAGCATCGGGATCGCGCTCGCGCCCGAGCACGGCGCCACCGCGTCCGTGCTGCTGCAGCGCGCGGACCTCGCGATGTACGTCGCCAAGCGCGGCAAGCTCGGCTACACCGTCTACCGGCCGGGCAATGCCGGTGATGCCCGGCACCGGCTGCAGACGTTGGAGCAGTTGCGGACGGCGCTGGACCGCGAACAGCTCGTCGTGCACTACCAGCCGAAGCTGGACCTCGCGAGCGGCCGCGTCGTCGGCGCCGAGGCGCTGGTCCGCTGGCAGCACCCCGACCGCGGACTGGTGTTCCCTGACGGCTTCCTGCCACTGGCCGAGCAGGCCGGGCTCATGCGCCGGGTCGCGCTGCAGGTCCTGGAGCAGTCCCTGCGCGACGTACGGAGCTGGCGGCTGGCCGGTCACGACGTGCACGTCGCGGTCAATCTGTCGGTGTCGAACCTGCAGGACATCGGCCTGCCCGGCCAGGTCGGGCTGCTGCTCGACGCGCTGGGTGTGCCCGCCAGCGCCCTGGTCCTTGAGATCACCGAGGACATTCTGATGGCCGACGCCGAGCGGTCCAAGCAGGTGCTGCACGGACTCAAGGCCCTCGGGGTTCGCTTGGCCGTCGACGACTACGGGACCGGTTACAGCTCCCTGGCCTACCTGCGTGAGCTCCCCGTCCACGAACTCAAGCTCGACCGCAGCTTCGTCACCCACCTGCGCACCGACCCCCGTTCGGCGGCGATCGTGCGCAGCACGGTGCAACTCAGCCACGAGCTGGGCATGGTGATGGTCGCCGAAGGTGTTGAGGACGGGCAGGTGCTCGCCGCGTTGGCCGACTGGAAGTGCGACCTCGCGCAGGGCTATCACATCGCCAGGCCGATGAGCGAGGCGCTGTTCACCGACTGGCTTGCGGCGCACAGCGACCAGGCTGCCACCAGCCGGTGACGGCCCGGCCCTCACCGGACCGGACGGCTCAACAGCTCCATCGATATCTCGGTCGGCAGCGGCACCTCGAACGGCACCAGCCGGGCTGCCCGCTGGAACGTCTTGCACACCACCCGCCCGCCGCGGAAGGCGACCCACACACCGACCGGGATCAGCAGCCCACGCAGGTTGTCGCGCACCTTCGGGACCGTCACAGCAGCGGACACACCCCCATCCTGCCGCCTGACGCCCGAGGCGGTTGGATACGCCCATGAGCTATCCCTACGGCGTGCCCGCGTCCGAGGCACTGTTCGCCCGGGCGCAGGCCGTCATCCCCGGCGGCGTCAACTCGCCGGTCCGGGCCTTCCGCGCCGTCGGCGGCACCCCGCGATTCATGGTCAGCGGTACCGGTCCCTACCTCACCGACGCCGACGGCCGGGACTACGTCGACCTGGTCTGCTCGTGGGGGCCGATGATCCTCGGGCACGCCCACCCGGCGGTGGTCGAGGCGCTGCAGACCGCAGCCACCCGCGGGACGTCGTACGGCACGCCCTCGCCCGGGGAGGTGGACCTGGCGGAGGAGCTCGTCGCACGGGTCGCCCCGGTCGAGCAGGTCCGCCTGGTCAACTCCGGCACCGAGGCGACGATGAGCGCGGTCCGACTGGCCCGCGGCTTCACCGGGCGGAGCAAGGTGGTGAAGTTCGCCGGCTGTTACCACGGCCATGTCGACGCGTTGCTCGCCAGCGCCGGCTCCGGCGTCGTCACATTCGGGCTGCCCGACACGCCCGGCGTCACCGGGGCCTCGGCGGCCGACACGATCGTGCTGCCCTACAACGACCTCACCGCGCTGCAGATGGCTTTCGAGGAGGTCGGCGACGAGATCGCCTGCGTCATCACCGAAGCGGCCGCCGCCAACATGGGCGTCGTGCCACCCCTGCCCGGGTTCTCGCAGGGTCTGCGTGATCTTTGTACGGCGTACGGCGCGCTGATGATCTCCGACGAGGTGATGACCGGGTTTCGGGTGTCCCGGGCCGGCTGGTTCGGCCTGGAGGGCGTCGAACCCGACCTGCTGACCTTCGGCAAGGTGATGGGCGGTGGGCTGCCGGCCGCGGCGTTCGGTGGCCGGGCCGATGTGATGGGGCATCTCGCCCCGGCCGGGCCGGTCTACCAGGCCGGGACGCTGTCGGGCAATCCGATCGCGGTGGCCGCCGGGCTCACCACGCTGCGGCACTGCACGGTCGAGGTCTACCAGCACGTCGATGCGACCGCGGCGACCATCGCCCGGCTGACCACCGAGGCGCTCTCGGCCGCCGGGGTTGCGCACCGCGTCAACACCGCCGGCAGCCTGTTCAGTGTGTTCTTCTGCGACCACGCCGTCGTGACTATGCGACCGCGACCCGGCAGGCCACCGCGCGCTACACGGCCTTCTTCCACAGCATGCTCAGCCAGGGGGTGTACCTGCCGCCCTCGGCGTACGAAGCGTGGTTCGTCAGCGCTGCCCACGACGATGCGGCGCTCGACCGGGTCGCGGCCGCGCTGCCCGCTGCCGCGCAGGCCGCCGCGGCGGTGCGCGCCCCGGACATCATCGTCCCCGCGACCGCGGCGGACCGGGCATGAAGACCACCGTCCACCTGCTGAGGCACGGTGAGGTGTTCAACCCCGACAAGGTGCTCTACGGCCGGCTCCCCGGCTTCGGCCTGTCCGAGGACGGTCTGCGGATGGCGCACGACGCCGCCGAGGTGCTGCGCGGCCGCGACGTCGCCGAGGTCGTTGCCTCACCACTGCAGCGGGCCCAGCAGACCGCCGCCCCGATCGGCGCCGTCTTCGGGCTCCCGGTCAGCACCGACGAGCGGCTGATCGAGAGCGGCAACGTCTTCGAGGGCAGCCGGGTCGGGGTCGGCGACGGCGTGCTGAAGAACCCCGCCAACTGGCGGCACCTGTGGGATCCCGTCACGCCGTCCTGGGGGGAGGCCTACGCCGAGATCGCCGACCGGATGCTGGCTGCCGCGACCGACGTGCGTGACCGGGTGCTCGGGCACGAGGCGGTCTGCGTCAGCCACCAGCTGCCGATCTGGATCGTCCGGCGTTCGGTCGAGGGGCGCCGGCTCTGGCACCGTCCCGACCGCCGGCAGTGCGGGCTCGCCTCGCTCACCTCACTGACCTGGGACGACGACCGCCTTGTCACCGTGACCTACACCGAGCCGGCCGGTGCGGCCGGCCGCCGGGCCGGCAAGGGCGCCTGAGGCGTCGCCCCGCGACCACCCCGGGCAAGCGGCCACTACCCGCAGCCGCCCGGCGACCACCCCGGGCAGGCGGCCACCACCCGCAGCCGCCCGGCGACCACAACGGCAGCAAAGCGGGGCCGTTCGGGGCGGGTCTGCGGCCGGGTGAGTGTGGGTCCTCATGCGCCGAGCTCCGCTTCCCTGCTCCTGTGGTCGCTGCGCTGGTGGTCTGGTGGCTGGGCACAGCCGCCGCCGGCACCGGGGGGAGATCCCCGACCTCGCCGCTGCGCCGTTCCGCTTCGGATGCCACTTCCCCCGCCGTACGACGAGTTCGAACCAGACATTCCATGGCATAAAGGGCCACGGCCATGGGGGAAGTGATGGCCGCCCCACCGAGTCCGCCGAGCCACCGGCCCGAGCCTTCGGCTGGGCGAACCCGGGCGCAAGCCGGTGATCCACTGTCAATGTGGGGGTGACGCGGACAAGCACGACCACAACAGCAGCAAAGGCTCACCTATCGAGGCGGCGTCGAGCGCGATCGAGCGTGGCCCGCATCATCAAACGCATCCGCTTCCCTGCTGTTGTGGTCGCTGCGCCGCACCGCTGCCCAGCGCACCCACGTCCATGATCTTCTGTGCAGGTTGCCACCTGGATGATCGTTGCGCAGTGCCCACCCCACAGATGATCTTTGGCGCGCGTCGCGTGACCACCTCGGCGGGCCACGGCCCGCCGCGACCGACCGAAAGCGGACCGCACCCGGTAGGCAGCCCCGCCGACGATGACCGACACTGGACAGGCCCGCCCCGCCGACGTCAGGCCGCTCCCGATGCCCCGCTCGACCCGCTTGCCCGTCGCCGCGACGGGCCTGCTGCTCTCGTCCGTCCTGGCGACGTCGGCGTGCACGGGATCGACCGGCACCAACACCAACGCGGCGTCGAGCCCGCAGCTCAAGGGCGTCGGCGGGCTCGACAGCGGGGTGTTCCCGGCCGGGTCCCGGAAGGCGGCGCCGAAGCTGGCCGGCACGACCCTCGCCGGTGCGCAGCTCGACGTCGCGTCGCTGCGCGGGAAGGTCGTCGTGCTGAACTTCTGGGCTTCCTGGTGCGCCCCGTGCCGCGCCGAGGCCCGCAACCTCAATGCGGTCTACGCGCAGACCAAACAGCTCGGCGTCGCGTTCGTCGGCGTCGACCTCAAGGACGACGACTCGGCGGCGCGGGCCTACCAACGGGCCAAAGGGGTCGCCTACCCATCGCTGTACGACGAGGCAGGGGCGCTGCTGCTCGAGTTCCGCGGCTCGGCCCCGCAATCCCCGCCGACGACGCTGATCCTGGACCGGCGCGGTCGCGTCGCCGCCCGCTTCGTGCAGCCGGTGACCGAGGCAGAGCTGCTCGCTCCCGTGCGGGCGCTCGCTGCCGAGAACGCCTGAGCCGGTGGGTATCGCCGACACGTTCGTCGCGACCGTCACCGACGGGCCGCTGCTGTTCGCGCTGCCGGTCGCGGCCGCCGCCGGGCTCGTGTCGTTCCTCTCGCCATGCGTCCTGCCGCTTGTACCCGGCTACCTGTCCTACGTCACCGGCCTGACCGGCGCCGACCTGTCCGGCCCGGCCGAGTCGCAGCCGGCCGAATCCCAGCCAGGCCTGCCGCAGGCGTCGGCTGAACGCTCCGAGGGCGCCCTCCTGGTCGCTGCCCAGCCCGCGACCGCGGCGGCGCCGCGCGGCCGGGTGCTCGCCGGCAGCGTGCTGTTCGTGCTCGGCTTCAGTGCGGTCTTCGTCAGCGAGGGCGCGCTGTTCGGTGGCCTCGGGGCGGCGCTGCTCGTGCATCAGGACATCGTCGACCGGGTGCTCGGCGCGCTGACCGTGCTGCTCGGACTGTCCTTCCTGGGGCTCGTGCCGGGCCTGCAGCGCGAGGTCCGCTTCCACCGGCTGCCGGCGGCCGGGCTCGCCGGCGCACCGCTGCTCGGCGTGCTGTTCGGGGTTGGCTGGACCCCGTGCATCGGCCCGACCCTCGGCGCGGTGCAGACCCTCGCCTACACCCAGGCCAGCGCCGGCCGTGGGGCCATCCTCACCGCGGCGTACTGCCTGGGGCTCGGGGTGCCCTTCGTCCTGACCGGGCTCGCGTTCCGGCGGGCGCTCGGCGCGTTCGCGGTCGTCAAGCGGCACTACGCGCTCGTCATGCGGATCGGCGGCGGGCTGCTCGTGGTGGTCGGATTGCTCCTCGTCAGCGGTCTGTGGGAGCACCTGATGATCCAGCTGCGGGTGCTCGTCGCCGGCACCACGACGGTGCTGTGAGATGACCGTCGACCAGCAGCCGGTCGAGGACGACGCGACCCGACTGTCGACGCAGCCGCGTGCCGTCCAGCCGCTGCAGCCCGTCGCGCGGGGCGCCCGTCGACAGCTCCTCGCGCCCTACCGCCGGGCCTGGCGCCAGCTCACCAGCATGCGGACCGCGCTGCTGCTGCTGTTCCTGCTGGCGCTCGCCTCGGTCCCCGGCGGGTTCCTGCCGCAGCGGCGGATCAACCCGATCCGCGTCACCACCTACATCCGCGAGCACCCGACGGTCGGGCCGCTGCTCGACAAGCTCTCGATGTACGACGTGTTCAGCTCGCCGTGGTTCTCGGCGATCTACCTGTTGCTGTTCGTGTCCCTGGTGGGCTGCCTCGGGCCACGGATCCGCCTGCACGCCAGAGCATTACGCGCCACGCCGCCGAAGGCGCCGGCCACCCTGTCGCGGCTGCCGGCCTCGGACCGCTGGGAGTCCGGCTCGGACGCGGCGGCCGTGCTCGCCGAGGCCCGGGCTGCGCTCAAGGGCTGGCGGGTCGTCGAGCGCGACGGTCAGCTGTCGGCCGAGAAGGGCTACCTGCGCGAGACCGGCAACCTGGTCTTCCACGTGTCGCTCGTCCTGCTGCTCATCGGCATCGCGATCGGCGCGTTCGCCGGCTTCAAGGGCACGGTGCTCGTCCGCGAGGGCAAGGGGTTCTCCAACGCGATCCTGAACTACGACGACATCAACCCGGGCCGGCGGTTCCGGGGCGGCTCACTGGTGCCGTTCACCTTCGACCTCACCGACTTCCGGGCGACCTATGCCGCCGATGGCAAGGCGCTGACATTCGACGCGCAGGTCCGCTGGGCCCGTGGCCAGGGCCAGCCGATGACGCCGTACGACATCCGGGTCAACCATCCGTTGCACATCGGCGCGGCCAAGATCTACCTGGTGGGGCACGGCTACGCCCCGGTCGTCCGGGTGCGTGACCCGAAGGGCAACGTCGCGCTCGACCAGGCCGTGCCCTGCCTGCCGCAGAACCCGCAGTTCCTGTCGAACTGCGTGATCAAGGTGCCGGACGCCGTGCCGCAGCAGCTGGGGTTCCAGGGGGTGTTCACCCCGACCACGGTGCAGGACGCCAACGGCCGTGTCGGTTCCGCCGGTCCGGCGGCCGAACGGCCGGTGCTGACCCTGGTCGCCTACACCGGCGACCTGCAGGTCGACGCCGGTAACCCGCAGTCGGTCTACGCGCTCGACACGACGCGGATGACCCCGCTCGACAACGGCGTTGCGCACGCGCTCGAACCCGGTCAAACGCTGCGGCTGGCCGATGGATCGTCATTGACGTACGTCGGCACCAAGGAGTGGGCCACCTTCCAGGTCACCCAGGACCCCGGCAAGGGGATCGCGCTGGTCGCCGCCGTCGGCATGGTCGGTGGACTGCTGCTGTCGCTGTTCGTGCGCCGCCGCCGGCTCTGGGTGCGGGTCCTCCCGGCAGGCGGCTCGCCCGCGGACCGTCGTACCTTGGTGGAGGTCGGCGGGCTCGCCCGCACCGATCCCGAGGCGTTCGCCGCGGAGTTTGCCGAGTTGGGCACGCGGTTGCGGGCCCGCACCGCTGTCGTCGTGGAGGAGTGAGCGTGCCCGACCAGGGCCTTGGCCAGGTCAGCGACCTGCTGTTGTTCGCGGCGACGGTGCTCTACGCGCTCGCGATGCTTGGTCTGGCCGGTGAGCAGGCCTCCCGCCGGGCCCGTCGGGTGACGCTCGCCACGACCCCGGTCCAGGCCCGCGTCCTGGTCGGTGCGGGCGGCCCGCCCGTGGCCACCGTCGCCGCCGGCCTGGTCGAGCCACCCGCGTCGCGCTCCACGGCGGGGCTGCTCGGGCTGGCGCTGGCCGGCGCCGGCTGGGCGGTGCACGTCGCTTCGCTGGTGGCCCGCGGCTTCGCTGCGCACCGGGTGCCGTGGGGCAACATGTACGAGTTCTCCAGCGCCGCGGCGCTGTCGGCCGTGACGGTGTTCCTCGTCCTGGTGGCCCGCCGGCGGATCGACCGGGCGCTCGGTGCGTTCGTGCTGCTGCCGGTCGTGCTCTACCTCGGGCTCGCCGGCACCGTGCTCTACACCGCCGCGGGCCCGCTCGTCCCGGCGCTCAACTCCTACTGGATCAAGATCCACGTCGCGGCGGCGGTGGTGTCCTCCGGGGCGTTCCTGCTGTCCGGGGTCGTCGCCCTGCTCTACCTCACCCGGGTGAGCTACGACGCGCGGGTCGCGGCCCGTCGGACCGTGCGCTTCCCGCTGTCGCTCGGCGCGGCCCTGCCGCCGGCGCCGTCATTGGACCGGGTGTCGTATTCGATCATCGCGTTCGCCTTCCCGGTCTGGACGTTCGCGATCATCGCCGGGGCGATCTGGGCCGAGTCGGCCTGGGGGCGCTACTGGGGCTGGGACCCGAAGGAGACCTGGTCGTTCATCACCTGGGTGCTCTACGCCGGCTACCTGCACGCCCGCGCGACGGCGGGCTGGAAGGGCACCAAGGCGGCCTGGATCGGCGTCGCCGC
>JBKJOO010000415.1:0-4938 GCA_046595615.1 Mycobacteriales bacterium
GGTGAAGCCAAACCGATCGGCCAGCGAGGAGGCGCCGATCGTCTTGCCGCCGCCGAGATCGACCACCTTGGCGACCTGCTCCACAGCTTCGAGCACGCGCAACTGGGGATCGAGCTCGGCAACCTCCTGCGAGAGATAGGCCGGCTTGACGGTTTGGCCGATCCGCACCGAGCCACTCGTGGGGTGCACCTGACCGACCAGCATCCTGAGCAGCGTCGATTTGCCCGCACCGTTGACGCCGACGATCCCGACTCGATCGCCGGGCCCGACCCGCCAGGTGACGTGGTCAAAGAGCACCTTGCCGTCGTACGCCAGGGAGATGTTCTCGGCGTCGTAGACCTGCTTGCCGAGCCGCGCCGTCGCGAACTTCTGCAGCGCGATGTCATCGCGTGCCGGCGGCTCGTCAGCGATCAGCGCATTGGCCGCGTCGATCCGGAACTGCGGCTTGCTGGTGCGCGCCGGCGGTCCGCGACGCAACCAGGCCAGCTCCTTCTTCACCAGCTGCAGCCGCTTCTGCTCAGCCGTTGACGCCATCCGGTCGCGCTCGGCGCGCGCCAGCACGTAGGACGAGTAGCCGCCCTCGTAGGCGTCGACGACGCCGTCGTGGACCTCCCACGTCGTGGTGTTGACCTCGTCGAGGAACCAACGGTCGTGGGTCACCACCAGGTGCGCCTGCGACGAGGTGCGCTGCTTGAGGTGCGTCGCCAGCCACGCAACGCCCTCGACGTCGAGGTGGTTGGTGGGTTCGTCGAGAACGAGCAGATCCCATTCCTGGATCAGCAGCGACGCCAGCGCTACCCGGCGACGCTCGCCGCCAGACATCGTGTCGACGACGCTGTCCAGGCCGATGTCGTGTAGCCCCAGCCCATCGAGCACCTCGCGGACGCGGGCGTCCCCAGCCCAGGTGTGCTCGGCTGTTTCGCCGAGGATCGCCTGGTGTGCCGTGAGGCGTACGTCGACGCGTACGTCCTGAGTGAGCACCCCGACGCGCAACCCACCGCTATGCGTGACGCGACCGGAGTGCGGCTCCTCCGCCTTCGTCAGGGTCTTGAGCAAGGTGGTCTTGCCGCCACCGTTGCGCCCCACGACGCCAATACGGTCGCCCTCGGAGATGCCCAGGGAGACGCCGTCGAGCAGCATGCGGGTGCCATGCGCGACGGTGACGTTCTCCAGGTTGACCAGGTTGACAGCCATCAGAGCGCCTCCACGACGCGGGCGGCATGCACGGGGCCGTCGGCGGTGCGTACGGACCGACAGCCGGGCTGGCCGGTCAGCGCCGCTGCGAGGCCCTGAGCATGCTCCTCGTTGCGGGCGAGGAAGGCGATGGTCGGACCGGACCCCGAGACGATCGCCCCCAGGGCACCGAGTCCAGTGCCTGCCTCGAGCAGCACGTTCAAGGCCGGCCGCAAGGCGACGGCGGCCGGCTGCAGGTCGTTACACATGGCCCGCCCCAGTGCCTCGGCGTCGCCGGTACGCAGAGCCGCCATCACCTCTGCCGGGTTACCGACGACCGACACCGGGCCGGACTCGCGCTGGCGGTCGAGTTCGGCATAGACGTCCGGGGTGGACAGTCCTTCGTCGGCAAGAGCCAGCACCCAGGCGTACGCACCTTGGCCCAGGACCGGCGTGAGCAACTCGCCTCGACCGGTGCCGAGGGCGGTGCCGCCGTGCAGGGAGAACGGAACGTCGCTGCCGAGTCGCGCTCCGAGGGAGCTGAGGTCGTCGCGGCTCAGTCCCGTGGCCCACAGGGCGTCGCAGGCGACCAGCGCCGCGGCGGCGTCGGCAGATCCACCGGCGCAGCCGCCGGCGACGGGGATGCCCTTCGTGATGGTGAGCGCGACGTTGGGCTCGTGACCTGTTTCCAGTCCCAGCAAGGCTGCCGCGCGCATCGCCAGGTTGGTGCCGTCCAACGGGACGTCGCCGGCGCCCTCGCCGACGACGGTGACCGACAGCTTGTCCGCCGTCACAGCCTCGAGCTCGTCGTAGAGCCCAATGGCGTGGAAGACCGTGGTGAGCTCGTGGAACCCGTCGCGTCGTGTCCGGCCCACCGACAGATGCAGGTTGAGCTTGGCGGGAGCACGGACCGTCACGCGTTCACGAGGCGGACGCCGCACGGGAAAGAGCTCCAAAGCTGCCGGTGGGTGGGCTCCAATCCTACGGTCCGCTCAGGTCGCCGGCTCCGTGCTCGCCAGCCGGGCGAACTCAGCGACGCCCAGCACCTCGCCGCGCGCGGACGGGTCGAGGCCCGCGGCCCGAAGCCGCGACTCGGCCGCAGCAGGGGATCCGGCCCAGCCAGCCAGCGCCGCGCGCAGGGTCTTGCGGCGCTGCGCGAACGCCGCGTCGATGACAGCAAACGTCGCAAGTCGATCGGCCTTCGGCGGCGTACGGCGGGTGAAAGCCACCAGGCCGGAGTCGATGCGCGGTGCCGGCCAGAAGACGTTGGGCCCGACCGATCCAGCCCGCCGGACGTCGGCGTACCAAGCCGCCTTCACCGACGGCACGCCGTACGTCTTGGACCCGGGCGGCGCGACCAGCCGATCGGCGACCTCTGCCTGCACCATGACCAAGCCCGTGCGCAACGACGGTAGGTGCTCCAGCAGCCGGAGCAGCACCGGAATCGCAACGTTGTAGGGGAGATTTGCCACGAAGGCGGTGGGCGCGGGCCCCGGTACGTCCGTCAAGGTCAGCGCGTCCTGGGTGACGACCTCGAGCCGGCCGGCAAGCTCGGGGGCGCGGGCCGCAATCGTCAGCGGTAGGGCGTTGGCCAGCACCGGGTCGATCTCCACCGCGACGACGCGCGCCACCTCCGCGAGCAACCCGAGGGTCAGCGAGCCGAGCCCGGGTCCGACCTCGACCACGACGTCGTCCGCGCTGACCCCCGCGACGCGGACCAGGCGCCGGACCGTGTTGGGGTCAATGACGAAGTTCTGGCCGAGCGTCTTGGTCGGGCGCAGGCCGAGCGCCTCGGCAAGGGCGCGTACGTCCGGCGCGGTCAGCAGGGGGGAGGTCACCTACAAGTATTTGCCACAGACGGGCCACTGCCCACGACCCGACCGCGTGTAGAGCGTCTTGGCCCGGTAGGTCTGCTCGGCCGGCGAAGCGTCGATCGGGTCGCCCTCACCGCCCACCGAGCGCCACGTCGCGACCGAGAACTGGTAGAGCCCGCGGTACTTGCCGGTGCTCGACACGGCACGCGGATTGCCGCCGGACTCGCACCGCGCCAAGCCACTCCAGTTGAGATCATCTGCGCTGGTGCCGGTCTCGCTGGACGTGCGAGCCGGCGGCCGCTCCTTGGTCCCGACGGCGACCACTTGGGCCACCGGGTCCTCGGTGATGGACTCGGCGGTCATCTGCTTGCTGCGCAGGGCGTTGTCGACGTAACGCACGAGGTAGGTCCGCAGTAACACGCCAGGGACGCCGGCGCGCACGACCTTGCTGTCGCCGGTGTAGAGCTCGGGATCTGGCCGCCGCACGGTGTCGAAGGCAACCGGCAGACTTTCGATCACGCGGTGACCCGAGACGCGGGTGACCCGCACCGTGGCCCGATCCTTCAGCGGTGCGTCCCGCGGTAGCGAGATCTGGTCCTGACGACCAAGAACGACCCCCGCCTGGCGGAGGGCGTCGAGGACGGTGGTGCCGGTAGTCGACAGCACGCGGACCTTGCCGTCGGCCACGATGGCGACGGCCTTGCGGGTCTGGACCGACACGGTCAGACCCTCGATCGGGATCTCCCGCGATCGCGACGCCGAGACCCGTGCGCCGTCGGTGCGGATACCGATCTGCGTCAACGCCTCCTGCACGGATGCGGCGGTCACCCAGACCTTGCGGGTCTTGCCGTCCAGGACGAGGGAGAGCTCGCGAGCGCGACGCAGTGCGATGTGGTCACCGTCGTCCAGTCGCTGCTCGGGAGCTGGAGCCACAAGGTCGTGCGGACCGGCGGCGAACCCGGCCTCCTGCAGAGCGTCGGCCACCGCCGTGCCGTGCGTACGGACCTCGCGCGAGACACCGTCCACGGTGACCGTCACGGTCTTTGCGGTGAGGGCCCAGCCCGCTGTGCTGCCCATGAGTCCGAGCAGCACCAAGGCCTGCAGGACCAGCGCAGCGGGGCGCCGGAGGGCGTCGAGGAGGTGCACAAGGCTCCGATGGTGGCGCTTCCCGGGCACGGGGGGCGAGCCGACCGCGAGGGTGCGCGGACTGTCGTGGCTCGCCTGAGCATGCTTCCCCGACTCCGGCGATTGTGGCAAAAGGTAACGGTGGCTCACGTACGGCGCAAGAGGCCTGCTCGCGAGCAGGTGATCGACCCTCGTCGGCGAACTCTTGAACTGGACACCGAACTTGAGGGAGCCATGACCCGATCCGCGGCCGACGGCGCACGTGCAGGACTGTCCCGCCGGGGCCTTTTTCGTACGGCGGGGACCGTGGCGGTTGCCGGCACGGTCGGTCTCAGCGGCGTTGCCCGGGCCACCGGCGGGACGGCGGACACGACCGCGCCGTTGATGCTGGCCCGGGTCTGGGCGCCTGCAGCGAAGCGTCGACTGCTCGCGGACTTCGACGACACCCACAACGTCTTCGCCGACGGGTCGGTGGAATATCTGCTGTGGCCGGGCGATCTGGCTCGACTGCAGAAGACCGGCCTGCGGTACGTCGTGACCGTCCCCGACCTCGTGGCTCGCGATGCCGCGCTCCCCCGCGGCGTCAGCCTCGTCGCGAAGCAGCCCGGCGAGACGGCCAACGCCGACTACCGGACGTACGCCGCGTACGAAGCCGACATGCGCGCGCTGGCGAAGAAGTACCCGACCAAGGCGCGGCTGCTGGCGCTACCGCACAAGACGCTCGAAGGACGCACGGTCTACGGCCTGGAGATCGCGACCAACGTCGCCCGCCAGGACGGGCGGCCGGTTTTCTACCAGGACGGCTGCCACCACGCGCGCGAGTGGC
>JBKJOO010000306.1:0-3636 GCA_046595615.1 Mycobacteriales bacterium
GTCCGGTGGGTCCGCCGGGTCGTCCGACGGGGGCGGTGGGTCCGGGTCCGGTGGGAGTTCACCTGGCTCGAGTGGACCCGAGATGGCCGAGGTCGATCATTCGGGGAGCGGCGGCTAGGCCGCAGCACCGTGCAACGCCGACGCTTCCCCGGTTGTGGTCGGGTCACTACCTCCGCGTGAGGGCGAGCACGAACTACCTCGGATCCGCTGATATGTGGCCAACGCCATGGGGGAAGTGCGGTCGGTCTCGACCGAGCCTGACTACGGCGCCTTGGTGACGGTCGTGACGCCGGTCATCGAGGGCATCTCGGCGTGGTAGTAGCAGACGAACTTGTAGGAGCCCGGCTTGGCAAAGCCTGGGAAGGTCGCCCGCTGCCCCTTCTCGAGGTTGCCCGAGGTATAGCTCCAGCCCGCCTTCGGGGCAGCGCTCCAGGTGTGGGCGACGTCGTCGTCGTTGACGATCTCGATCGGCTGACCGACGGCCACGACCGGCGCGGCCGGCGTGTAGGCGTAGTTGCGGATGTGGATCACCAGCGGTGTGCCGGCCGCGGTCGGGGCCGGAGCGCTCGCCGGGGTGCCGGCGGACGGGGTAGCCGGGCTGACGGCGGACGGGGTAGCCGGGCTGACGGCGGTCGGGACGGGGGCGGTCGGGCTGGCCGGCTGGACCGGCCCCGAGGACGTGGTGGTGCCGTTCGCGCAGGCACCGACCAGGAGGAAGGCCGCGCCCATCGGGGCGAGCCGTAGCCGGGCGATCATCGTGGCACGGCGTACACGACGACGTTGTCGGCGTAGTGGCGGGTGGCCGGGTCGAAGCGACCACCGCAGGTAATGAGCACCAGCCGTGGGCGGGTGTCCTGCGCGAAGATCTGAGCCGCCGGCAGTGCGGTCTTGGCGTAGCTGCGGCGGGCCACCACCGTGTAGCGGGTCGTCGTGCCGGACGCGTTCTCCACACTGATCTCCTCACCCAACTGCGCCTCACGCAGTCGGAACAGGGCGCCGAGCCCACGCTCGGCGCTGTCGACGTGCCCATCGAGGACGACACTGCCCGACGCCGCGCCAGGTCGGGCACTGCCGGACCACCAGCCCAGGAGACGGGGGTCGTCCGGGACGCCGAGGGCCCCACCGCCGTCGACCGACACCGGCTGGACGGCGGCATCGATGTGCTGGCGCGGCAGGCGCAGCCGCCTGGGCGCCGGGAACGCCTCCAATTGCACAGCGGCCAGCCGGGCCGCCGCCGCCGGGGCCGGAGCCCCGGCGGTGCGGCCCTGGCACGGGGCAGGCTGCCAGTGGGAACGCTGCCGACGTCACGCTCGGATCGCGCCTGAGCGCTACGAGCCAGCAGCGGGAGGCCGCCGGCCAGCAGGCACGTCAAACCCAGGGCGAGCACGACCCACCAGGGCCGTCGCCCGGTCCGATCGCGGGCCCGCACCGGCACCGTCAGCGCCGGGCCAGCCGCCAGCCCGCGGCACCGGTCAGCCCGACCCCGGCGACGATCAGGACGAGCAGTGCACCGTCAGGACCGGAGGTCCCGGCCTGGCCGCCGGAGCCCGCGTTGACACTGCTCGGCGCCGAGGCTGCCGCCAGCTGACCGCGGACGGCTCCGGCCGGCGCCTTCGGGGTGTGGATGTTGACGTAGAACCCGGCCGGGTTTGCCTCGATCGACTTCGCGAGGGCTGCCGTGGCGGTCACGCAGGTCTTGGCACCGTTGATCGTCTTGGGGTCCAGGGGCAGCACGACGGGGCCGTCCTTGCCCGCGACGCCCTGGTGGATGTGCATGGCGACCGCGCCACTGACGTTGCTGGCCACCTTGGCGCAGACCTGCCCGGAGGCCGCATCCACGGTGACCTCGGCCGTGCCAGTCAGGCTGGCGTCACCGGCCTTGCTCTCGTTGGCGCCGCTGAGGTTGGCATGCAGGGACGTGGTCGCGGCGAACGCAGCACCTGCGGACACGGCGAGGACGCCGGCGGTGAGCACCGGGGCGGCGACGGTGAGCAGAACAGCTCGGCGGATCATGGCGGACCTCCTGGCGGCCGTGGCGGGGACAGGAGGTCCCTGGTGAGCCGACGCCCGTATCCGCGTATACGTGCGGGACGGGAACATGGTTCAGCTCCGCCAGGAATCAATCGGACGGGGCGCTCACCAGGGTTGCCGTCGTGGTGCGGGCGGCCCCGTCCCGGAGGTAGCTGATGGGCACGACGCTGCCCGGATCATGGGAGCGCACGGCCACGATGAGGCCGTTGGCCTCGGTGACCACGCGGTCGCCGAGCTTGGTGACGACGTCACCGACCTGGAGCCCGGCCCGGGCCGCAGGCCCTGCGGCGGTGAGCCGCCGGATCGTTGCGCCAAGGCCGGGTGCACCGTCCGTCCCCGAGGGGGCGTCGCCGGCGTCCGTACCGAGCTGGGCGTGGGTTGCGTGGCCGGTGGCGATGAGCTGGTCGGCGACCCGTGCCGCGTCGTTCGAGGGGATCGCGAACCCGACGCCGATGTTGCCGGCCTGGCCACCGCCGGAGCTCCCGGTCGAGGCAATGGCGCTGTTGATCCCGACGACGCGGCCGGCCAGGTCGACGAGCGCGCCACCGCTGTTGCCGGGGTTGATCGCCGCGTCGGTCTGCACGGCGTCGATGACGGACTGCGCCGAGGCACCTGACTCGCCGGTCGCGACGGGCCGGTGCAAGGTCGACACGATCCCCTGAGTGACCGTGTTGGCCAGGCCCAGCGGCGCGCCGACCGCGAGGACAGCCTGACCGACCCGAAGTTGCGAAGACGGCGCGAAGATCGCGCTGGTCAGGCCGCTGACGCCGGTCGCCTTCAGCACGGCCAGGTCGTCGGTGGCGTCGTGACCGACGATGCTCGCCGGGACGGTACGACCGTCGCTGAGGGTGATGTGGACCGAGCCGCCTGCCTCGGCGGCAGCCACCACATGGTTGTTAGTGAGGACATACCCGTCGCTGCGCAGCACGACCCCTGACCCGGTATCGGACGCCGGCGCGGCCTGGGTGCCGCCGAACGGGCTGATCGAGGTCTGCGTTCCGCTGACCTCGACCGTGACCACGCTCGGTGCGATGGTGGCGGCCGCCGATTCCGGCGTGCCGGACGAGCTCTTCACCGCGGCGGTCTGCGCGATCGCGAGCGAACTTCGCTGTACGACGTCGGCGGCCCGGCTGGTGGTGCTGTCGCTGCCGAACGACGAGGTGACCAGGCCACCGGCCGCGCCCCCCACCAGGACCGCCCCCAGGAGCAGCAGGCCCTTTCGTCGTCGCGGTGCGAGCGCAGCCGGGGCAGGCTCCGGCCGGCTGACAGGGAGGACTGGGGAGAGCGCCCAGGCCGGTTCAGGCTGCGATGGGGTGAGGTCCTCGGTCATGGGACGAGGTTGCCCCGCCTGTCTGGCAGGCGGCTGTGAGCAGGCTGGCAGGGCACGCAACGTGTCCGAGATTCGGCCAAGCCCTCGCCACGACGCCCGCTGGCCCGCCCCGGCACGGGTCTGGCTCCGGCGCTGCATCGTGCCGGGCTCTTGACGGGCTCTCGACACAGGACCACCATGTTCCGCAGAGAGCATCCCTGGCGCGCATGACGCAACAACGGAGCAACATGGGACAGGCGGCATGACAGTCGACCACGATCAGCCGGGCGTGTACG
>JBKJOO010000142.1:0-12265 GCA_046595615.1 Mycobacteriales bacterium
AACAGCCTGCGCACGTTCCCGCGCAACTTTCCGGGACGTTCCGGAACGAAGGAGGACTCGGTCTTCCTATGCTCCCCCGAGACCGCCGCAGCGGCTGCGCTCACCGGGCAGATCACCGACCCACGCGAGCTGCCAAGGCTGCTTGGCATCGACTATCCGAGGGTCGAGCTGCCGACCCAATCCAGTGTGAACACCGCTATGTTCGAAGCCCCGATGCCGCCTGAGCAATCCAGTCGCGTCGAACTCGTCAAGGGGCCGAACATCTCAGCGCTGCCCGACTTCGGGCCGCTGCCAGACCGGATCGAGGCACCGGTCGCACTCAAGGTCGGCGATGACGTGTCCACCGACGAGATCCTGCCGGCCGGGGCCAGAGTGCTGCCTTATCGCAGCAACATCCCCAAGCTGGCTGAATTCACCTTCAGCCAGCTCGATGAGACCTACGCACGGCGGGTCTTTGCGAGCAAGGATGGCAGCGGACACATCGTGGTCGGTGGCGCCAACTACGGACAGGGATCCTCGCGGGAGCACGCCGCGATCGCGCCGCGCTACCTCGGTCTGCGCGCGGTCCTCGCGGTGTCCTTCGCCCGCATCCACTGGCAGAACCTGGCGAACTTCGGGGTGCTCGCGCTGGAGTTCACCGACCCCGACGACCACCGTCGGATCGAGCAGGACGACGTCCTGGTGATGGCGGGCATCCGGAACGCGATCAGCTCCGGCACCGAGGTCAAGGTGCGCAACGCCACCCGCGACCAGGAGTACACCGCCCGACACCGGCTGTCCGGTCGGCAGGTCGCCATGCTTTTGGCCGGTGGACTGCTCCCCTGGCTGCGCCAGAAAAAGGAAAACTAACCACGTGAGCCCCGGGCGCCGTCGGGTCGTTGACCCGTCCGGCCCGGGGCTCCCGCGAACGGACTCGGGCAGCGGGCGCTCGCAGTCGTGTCGGTCAGCCAGGTTCACCGCGGCGTTTCGGTGCACGACGACGACGAAGTCGGTCGCCGCGTCCGCCGCGAGCCCGGCCAGCACTACGGCGAATCCCGACCTACCCGCAACCACCAGCGCTCCCAGCGCTCCCAGCGCGCACACCACCACGCCAAAACCGGCCAGGATCAGGCGCAGCGTAGGGGCGCTACGTGCCGGCGGCGCGCCACCGATAGCGGCCGTCGGGTCGTGATGGTCGTCCCATCGTCCGCCGCGAACTGCCGCACCCCGGGGCGACGCTGGACGCGTTCGAGATCCGCGACGGCTACCGCTACCAAGCGTTCAGCACCAACACCGGCCGCGGTCAGCTCGCCTTCCTGGAAGCCCGGCATCGTGCGCACGCCCGGGTCGAGGACCGGATCCGGACCGGCAACGACACTGGCCTCGGGCACCTGCCGAGCAGGCACCAGAACGTCAACGAGGTCTGGGGCGAACTCGCCCTGATTGCCGCGGACCGCCTCGCGCTGGCCCAGACGATGCTGCTCACTGACCAGCCCGAGCTGCACCGCGCCGAACCCAAGACGCGGCGGCATCGGCTGCTGCACACCGCCGCCCGGATCATCCACGGGGAGCGCCAAGTGTTCCTGCTCCTCGCCGAACACTGGCCCTGGGCAGTGGCCCTGGCCACAGCGTTCACCCGCCTGCGGCAGATCCCACTCCCGACCTGACGGCTACCCAAGCGCCGCTCACCGGGCTGGTGCTGGTCCTGCAACTCACCTGGAACACTGAACCCCTGATCGTCCCCAAGGTGCTGGCAACGCCCTCGCAACCCTGCTCGGCCGGCACGTCGACGGGTACTCGATCTACAGCGCCAGGCTGCAACGGCGTGACGCGGGCCTGTCGACGCCGTCCACGGCTAACACCCTGCGCCGGTAGATCGTTGCAGAAGTGCCAGACCGCCAGAAGCAGCTCGTCATCACAAGGGGATCGGGAGCCGGTTCACCGTCGGAAAATCATGAAGTTGCCGACTCGCGTACTCATGAGGGGGCGAGCGGTGTCGTGGCTGTCGTGGCGATGGTGCCGTCGGCCTGTAGCTCGAGTCCTGGTTGCACGGACAGCCAATGCCCAAAGCCGTTGAGGTCCGGGAGCAGGTGCCGGCGGGGCTGCCCGGCCAGGCCTCGGCGGGCCCCGGCGAGCAGGTCCTCGGGTCCGCATGGACCCAGGACCGCGAGTTGCCGTCGCACCGCGTGGATCAGCCCGGAGCGTCGGTCGGGTGATGCCCGCAGCCACTGCCCTCGCAGCTGCACCCCGCGCTGGTCGAGCCAGCGCTGCTGGGTCACCGAGATGGTCCGGCCGTCCTCGAGATAAAACGCGCCGCGGATCCGGGGCTGGCCGAGTAACGCGACGACGTCTTTGAGTTCGTCGCCTTCGATGGTCGGAAGCACGAGCCGGTACACCCGCGCCATGCCGTTGACCAGCGCCCGGCCGGCGACACCCTCGCCGAGCCCAGCGAGGGTGAGCAACTCCCGGGTGGCCGGTTCGGACAGCTACGGTGCGGTGGCCAACAGCGCCCACGCGCGCGTCAGGACCAGCGGCGCCGGGGATGAGACACCTATCAGGCCGGCTCGGCTTCTGGCCAACCGCAACCTCGGCCGCCGTCGGGCCGTCGGGACGCTGTACGCCAGCTGGATCAGTTCGGCCGCCAGGCCGCTGTCCCCACGGCAGGCTTGGTGGGCGAGCAACCCGGCTGCCTGCTCCACGCTGCGCGCTGGGGCCGCGGTCGACGGTGTCGTCAGGATGGCCGTCCCCGGCCGGCAACCGATCGCGACGAGCACGCCAGAACAGTAGAAGCCAGGCAGCCGCGGATCGCGCACCACCGGCGCCGGCGGGGCGTGGCATGGCGTGGGGACGTTGCAGCGTGGCGTGGTTGCCGGCGGCTTCTCCTGCCACCGCTGACTGCTCGGCGTCCCGGTCCCGGCAGGTCGGGCAGGTCGCGTCACCCCGGACACGCTGCGCGGCACGTGCAGCGCATGCGATCGGCAATCGCGCCCGAATGCTGCGGCGCGATCCGGGCGCAGGGTCACGTGGGGTCACGTCGTCGGGGTGACGTCGCGGTTGACGTCGTCGGGGTGACGTCGGGGGGACGGAGAGAAGGACGTCGGTTCGTAGCGTAGGCCTCGACCCCGACTGCGAAGGAACCGCCGTGTACCCCGATGATCCGGTTGCTGGGAGCTGGGAGACCCTGCGCGCCCGGCTGGACGGCGATGGCGCCGCTGCCCGTTGGGGCTGGCTCGAACCGGTCCTGGCCGGGCCGGACTGCCTGAACCCTCGCCGGCCGGTTGCGGCCGGGAGTCGATCCGGGTGTCGCTGATGCGGTCTTTCTCATGAGACTCAGCGTCCTTCGGAGACGACGGCGGCCGAAGGGGCACGCGTGCTGTAAAAGCCAGGGACCTCGGTGTACGGATGCAGAGCCGGGCAGGCAGGGGGCTGATGCCGAGACCGTCGGTCACCGACGAGACGGCCAGACCCGAGCACATGTCTGGCCAGGCCAAAACTGCCGGGGCGCCATGGTTGCTGTGCCAGACCACGCACTCGCGGGCCCGCGTGCGACCAAGGTCTCGGTGGCGTGGGGCTTTGGCTTAGTCATGAACTCAGCATTTCCGAGAGAGCGGTGTCGGCAAAGAGTCCAAGGTCTCTGCCTCTTGCCGACCTAACATCATTACGTTCACGCACCGCGACAGGGGACCTGCTCAGCCTGCCGCGGGCTCGGGCAAGAGCGGCCTCGGCGACGGCCCGAACGGAACCGGACGAGACGCCGGGTCCGCGCCGCCTTGGTCGAGCCGGAACGGCGGGTAGGCGTCGGTCATCAGGGCGGCGTACGCCGTGACGCGCAGCGACCAGCGGTCGACGCCGAGGATCAGCCGGTACAGCGACTGTTGGTAACTGCCGGTGAACAGCAGTGAGATCGCGGCGATGCCCACCAGGAGCCCGAGCAGACCGCCGACGCCCCAGGCGCCGTTCCCGCGCTGCCCGAGCCACAGCCCGCCGCCGGCGAGGACGCTGAGGATGAGGTAGTGCGGGAGGGCGAGCAGCCACCACTTGACCAGCACGAGTCGTCGTGACAGCCGTGTCGGGTAGGGAATGTCCAGGTGGGCCGGGTAGTCGGGGTGCTCGCCGAGGCTGAAGGGCGGGTAGCGGTCGGTGCCGAGGGCGCCGTAGGCGTAGTAGTGCACCCGCCAGGTCCAGCGCAGGACGCCGAGGTTGAAGTCGAACAGGCCGCGCGGGTATCGCTCGGTGAACAGGATCGCGAAGAAGGCGATGACGGTGACGACGGCAAACCCGGCCCACAGGAAGGCGAGCACGATGTAGTGCGGGATCACCAGCGCCCACTTGACCAGCCACAGCCACCTCGACAGAGGCGCGTCGAGCGAGGCGTCCACGTGGACGGGGTACGGCTCCTGTGGGGCGGTCATGGTGTGCTCCTGGTGTCGCTGGTCGTCGGTGGCTCTGAGTCAGACGGCGCGGGGGACATGACCGGCCATGGTGAGGACGCTGCGCATCGCCCGGTGTCCTGGGTCTGACGTCGGTGTGAACATGCAGGGACAGCCGCCGTCGATGACCATCATCCCGTGCTGACGGCCGAGGTCTGTCGCGTCTGCGGAGACGCTGCCGGCCCCGGGACCGCGGTGCATCCAGGCCATGTCGATGTTGAAGTCGATGCACTCTTTGACGGTTTCCAGCGCGTGTTCGGGCCGCGTCCCGATCACGACTGCGTCCACGCCGCCCGGTATGGCACGCAGGTCCGGGTAGCAGGCGTCACCCTCGACCACGTCCGCATGCGGGTTGACCGCAAACACCTCGTACCCCCGGTCCCGCAATCGCCGATAAACCACGTTCGCGCCGTGGTCTTTCGGGGTGCGCGACACCCCTGTCACGGCGATGCGTCGCTGGTTCAGGAACTGCTCGGCTGCCGCTTTGGTCTTCATGGCTCTAGCCTGACCGCAGTCCAGTTGCTGCAGTAGGGCCGTAGGTCCCCGGTGAACGGGGCCGTCCCAAACCAACCCCAGCCTGTGCTCCCGACAACGCAGGACCTTGATGGCCTGGCGTCGGCCGTCGCGACGAGCTGGCCGCTCGGCCCAGTGGGAGCGTCTGCCTTGTTTGGCTGCCCCTTGGCGCTAATGGCCGTTCGGTCCGGTGGAACGGCCGCCACATCTGGGCCCGTCCGGCAGCGGCGCCGCGCAGCCCTGGCCCACCAATGCCGATCCTGCAAACAGATGTGGGCGCTGCACCTCGTGTACAGCCCCGCCGGCCAACTGATCCTGCGCCGTTACTGCGGCGCTCCTCGCGGAGCGCAGTGGGCCCAAGGACCCCGCGCGGGCAGCGGTCCCCGCGCCCGAAGCAAAGCTGTGCTGTGACGCCCACAGCGCACCGCAAGGGTGGCGAGCTCCAGCACATACCCCACCCACCCACGCACCGGACCAGGTCAACAGCTGGCTACACGACACCTGGCTCAACATCGACGCCTGGATGGCTGAACAAGACGACCTCACCCACCCCCCACCGCCAACCGACAGCAACCCGCGGCCCTCCGGCAGGTGGGCGCCGACCCTGTCGGCGGCCAGCGGGCAATCTCAGGCAGCACGCTGGTGGAGGACTCCGCGATGCTCCCGATGGACGAGTGACCGGGCATGTCGGAAACGACCTGTAAGGGGTGCCTCAGCGATGACCATCGTCGCGGCGCTGGACGGGCGGCTGGTCCGCCTCGCGGACGAACCGCTCGAAGGGTGTCGCGAGCGTCGCCGGATGCAGCTCGCTGCCGTCCCTGCCGCAGTCATCAACTACACCTGACTCCGGTGGGCAGCGCCTTGTGGCGCGAGCGCCTGGCGTTCCGGAACGTGCTGGTTCGAACGAAGGACTCCGCGCGCAGCGGGCAGGAACAGCCCGGCCGCGAGGAAGGCGTGTGTCGCGCCAACGGTGAATGCGTGGTGCGCCTGCTCGTGCGCGGTCGCGCCCGTGAGCCGTCCGGCGCCTTTGCTCGCCGAGCCGAAGACGGTCACGAGGATCGCGACGCCCGCGGTGCCGAGCGGTCTCGGGCAGTACCGCCCGGCCGACGGCGATAACGGCCGCGCCGATCGGGACGTTGACGAACATCACCCAACGCCAAGAGGCCCACTCGGTGAGCACCCCGCCCATGATCAGCCCCAGGGCGCCGCCGCCGACGGACACCACGGTGAAGAACCCGAGGGCGCGCAGCCAGGCCACCGGACAGGCCCGCGACGACGTCGACGCCGCCGACCTCGTGCAACTGGTCGCCGGTATGTGTCTGGCTCGCGACGCCGACGAGCAGCAGAGCCTGCGGCTGCTCAGCGTCGTCCTCGACGGCATCCGCACCGGTCGCTCCTGAACAACCCAGGGGCCCCCACACCGTTCGCAGACCGTGACCCGGCCCATCGCCCGACCCCGCCGAGTTGCGGGCCAGACGTTGTGCGGCTGACCTCCGCCGACATGAACCAGCTCAAGGCCGCCAACGACCGCGGCGGGCGACCGGCTGCCGCACACGTCGCTGGGACGCTGCGGGCCCAGCTCCGTCCGCACGACCTGATCATCCGCTTCGGGGTCCATAAGTTCCTGTGCGGGGTCGCCGGCCTCGGCCCGGACGACATGGCCCGACGCCTTCGTGACGCCAACACCGTGCTCGCCAACCAGGCCGCGCCTGGTTCGTTCACCGTCGGACTCGCGCAACTGCAACCCGACGACACATCAGCCGACCTGATCGAACGCGCCGACCCGGCCGTGCAGGCGCAACGTGCCTGCGGCCTCACGCCGCGGCGTCGGGACTTGGCGACCTCTGCCCGTACCGTCTGCGAGGCCCATACGCTCAACCGTTTCCGACGCGGGACCTCGCGGCGCACCCGTGGTGACCTGGGCTTTCCTTCCGCGGGGACGCCCAGGGGGACCTGATGAGCCCGAGGCACGCCATCTTTGGGCAAACGACCCGCCGGCACGGCACTTCCGGCTAGGTTGAAGATCCACCGTCCGCCGAATCTGACCGCGAGCCCCGAGAGGCCACTGCCCGTGATCCGACGCCAGGCGCTGGCCCTCACCCTGACATCGATGCTCCTCGTGGGCGGGGGCACCGCCCTCGCGGCGCCGCCGGCGCCGACACCCAGCCAACTGCGCGACGCACAGCAGCATGTTCGGCTCGCCCAGCAGGCGCTGAACGCCCGGCAGGTCGAGGCCGAGCGGGCTGCCGAGGCCTACAACGGGGCGAGCCTTCGCGCGACGCAGGCCGCGGCGCGGGGCGCGGCCGCCGCAGCCGCCGCGAAAGCGGCGAGCAGCCGCGCGGAGCAGGCCAGGACCGCGAGCGCCGCCGCCGCCGGCCGGGCGCAGGGCGCCGTCCAGGTGTCCATGATCGCGACGGACAACCGGGCCCGAGCCGAGCAATCGGTCGCCGCCGCGCAGGGACGACTTAACGGCCTGGCTGCCGGCGCCTACCGCTCGGGTGGCCCGATGGCGGTCTACTCCGCGCTCCTCGTCGCCGACCCCGTGGCGGTCGCCAACGGCCAGGACCTGATCAATCGCATCGACCGTCAGCAGAAGACGGCCCTGGTCGCCTTCGACGCAGCAAAATCGATCGCGGCGGACGCCAGCGCCCGCGCGGCGCAGGCCGAACTCGCGGCGACCGATCGCGCCCGGCAGGTCGCCCAGCTGGCTGAGCAAGCCGACGTGGACGCAGCGCAGGCACGCGCCGCTGCGGTGGTTGCGACGACCGCGCTGCGCGAGTCCGTGCGCGCGGCGCTCGTCGCGGTCACGGCGCGAGCGCACGCCCAGTCACTCGTCGCCTTGGCGCAACGCCAACTCGGCGCCGCCAGCGCCACCTCGGCAAGCCTGGCCGCCAAGGCCGAGCAGGCCCGACGTGAGGCGGCCGCCATCCGACAGCGGATGGAACTGGCCGCGGCAGCAGCCCGCGAAGCAGGTGGCCCGCAACCGGCCGGTGGTGGACCGTCCAGCAGCGCTGCCGGCGCGGGCGCGGCCGCCGTTGCCGTCGCTTGGGCCTATCGGGAGATCGGGGTGCCGTACTCGTGGGGCGGGGGCGACGCCAACGGTCCGACCCTCGGTTTCGCGCAGGGGGCCTTCACGGTCGGCTTCGACTGCTCGGGGCTGACCGCCTTCGCGTGGGCGCACGCCGGCCTCCAGCTCGGCCACTACACCGGCTCCCAGTGGGACGCGGGCCGACACGTCGCCCGGGAAGACCTGCAGCCGGGCGACCTGGTCTTCTTCGCGACCGACACCGCCGACCCGGCGACCATCCACCACGTCGGGCTCTACGTCGGCGACGGCAACATGGTCAACGCCCCGCACACCGGCGACGTCGTACGCGTCGCGGCGATCAGCAACTTCGACGGCTACATCGGGGCCGTCCGGCTGGTCGGCTGATCGAGCCCCTCCGGCTCAGACGAACATCAGCTGGGCACCCTCGGTCTTTTCGATGAAGTCGGCCGCGCTGATGATGCCTTCGACGTCGTCGCGCAGGTCGTCCTCGGTCAGCTTCATCATGTCCGCCGACATGCGACAGGCCCACAGGTGCCCGCCGGCGGCGACGATCTGATCGAGGAAGTCCGGTACCTCGGGGACACCGGCCTCGGCAATCTGCTTCTTCAGCAGGTGCGTGGCCATCGCGGTCATCCCCGGTAGCGGTGCGAGGGCTTGCGGCAAGCGGACGTTGCCGACGGGCAGATGCATCGCCGCGTTACCGGCGGGGCTGAACGCGAGGTCGTGCATCCGCGACTTGGTGATCATGTCGAAGCCCCAGAAGGTGAAGAACAGATGCGTCTCGACACCCTCACCCAGCGCGGCGTTGGCCAGGATCAGACCCGGGTAGGCCATATCCAGATTGCCCTTTGAACAGATGACGGCGAACGTGCGGCCGGTGTCCTCGTCGCCGAACGACGGGACGAGCGGAGTCACTGTCTGCAGTGTTGTCATGGTTGCAGCTCTCTTCGTTAGACGCAGCCCTGCGGCTTGGGGAGTCCGGCGATGTACGCCATCTTCTTGGACGGTTTCTTGGGGAACAATGCGAACTGCGCCTTGACGGCAACACCGCCGACGGACTGAACGCGACGGGTCGTCGCTGTCTCACCGCGGGCTTGGAAGTCCTCGCGCAGGAAGCGCAGCACCTTCCAGTGCTCATCGGTCAGGGCGATGTCGATCTGCGCGGCAAGGGTCTTCGCGAGATCGTCGTCCCACTCGTCGAATTCGGTGAGGAACCCTTCGGCATCGACGTGCACCTGGTGTCCGTTGAGCTCGGTGACGGGCATGGCTGGCCTACTTTCCGGAGGTGGTGAGTTGCGGATGCTTGCCGGCCATCGTCATGAGGGTCGACACGGGAAGGGGGCGGCCGCGGAGCAACAGGTGCCAGTAGGCCCACCGGAACCCGAGCTTCCCCCAGTGGTTGAGGTGGCTCTCCTCGAGCAACGAGAAGGGACCGAATCCAGGGATCGGGTACTTGCCTGGCAACGGCTCGGTGTCGTAGTTGAAGTCGATGAGCAAGCCCTTGCCGTGACCGGACTCGATGAAGCAGTTCGCGTGTCCGTCGAACGGGTGTGTCATCGGTCGACCGTCGATGTGCTCGAGGAAGTTTTTGGCAAACAGCTCGATCGAGAAATGCGCGACGGAGCCGGCCTTGGACGCCGGGATGTCATTGGCGTCACCGAGCGCAAAGATGTTGCGGTGCTGCGTGGAGAGCAGGGTCTGCCGGTCCACCTGGACGTAGTTGAGGTCGTCGCCGAGGCCCGAACGGGCGATGTAGTCGGCGCCCATGTTCAGCGGCACGGTGACCAGCAGGTCGAACGGCACCTCGCGTTCGTCCATCGACACGAGTGTCTTGGTGACCGGGTCGATGCGGTCGATGACGAAGTCGCTTTCCAGGCGAATGTTGCGGTCGGCCAACATGCCGCCCAACCGCGCGGACGCGACGCGCTTGGTGAACGCCCCTTCGAGCGGCGTCACAAAGCTGATGTCGACCTTGTCCCGCATCCCCCGCTCGCTCCAGAAGGCATCGGCCAGGAAGGTGAACTCCAGCGGTGCGACCGGGCACTTGATCGGCATGTCCACGATGTGGACCACGAGCCGACCCCCGGTCCAGCTGGCGAGTTTATCCCGGAGCGCCGTTGCGCCGTCCAGGGTGTAGAAGTCAAAGATGCTGGTGCGCCACTCCGTCCCGGTCATGCCCGGCGTCTCGGCGGGCCGCGGCGACGTGCCCGTCGCGATGACCAGGTAGTCGTAGTTCAGTTGCCGGCCGTCGGTCAGGAACACCTGGGCGGCTGGCGCGTCGACCCGCTCGATCTCGCCCATGACCAGGTCGACGCCGCCCGGCAGGAAGCTTCGGCGGGGCTTGACGAGCTCGTCGGGCTCGTAGACGCCGAACGGAAGCAGGAGCAGCCCAGGCTGGTAGAGATGGCGGTCATCCTGATCGACGATCGTGATCTGCCATTCGTGCCGATCGAGCTCGGGGCGCAGCTTGCTCGCCACCATCGTGCCCGCCGTGCCAGCACCAAGAATCACCAGTCGCTTCATGTCCTCACCCTCGTCGCCGGTGCGGCGTACCGGGAGAGCCAAAGGTCCCTTGTCCGCCGGCCGGAGGTCGTTGCCGAAGCGCGGGAGATCGGGACGTTCGCCTCTGCCGCGACCACCCGGCCACTGACATCGTCGGCCGTGCGAAGGCGTCGCGCCCGAACGTCGAGGAGCAGCATGAGAGCAACCGAGGTGATGACGACCCCGTTCATCAGCGTGGGTCCGGAGCTTTCCGTCAAGGAGGCTGCGCTCGTCCTGCTGGACCACCGGATCGCGGCGGCGCCTGTGCTCGATCACGGAACACTGGTCGGCATGGTGAGTGAGCTCGACCTGCTGTGGGGCGACGTGATCGCCGACCCACGAGCACATCTGGCCCCGGTGACGCAGCAGCCGGGAGGCGCCCGGACGGTGGCCGACGTGATGACGCGGGACGTCGTGGCGCTGCCGATCGACACCGACACGGCCGATCTGTTGACGCACATGCGGTCTGCGAACGTCCGCAGCATCCCGATCGTCGAAGGTGATCGGGTGGTCGGCATCGTCGCCCGACGGGATCTGTTGCGCAGTTTCGTGCGCGCTGACGACGCGATCCTCGGCGAGCTCAGGCTTCGGCTGCGGGACGCCTTGGCCGACGGCGACTGCTGGGGGCTCCGGGTCGACGCGGGCATCGCCCGGCTGTGGCCCCTCGACGGGAGCTCCCCGGACCCCGCCCTCGCCCTGTCCGTCGCAGCGGCCGTCCCCGGCGTACTGCACGCCCTGATCGAGTCAGGGCCCACGGACCGCGACGTCCGTACGACGCTCCCACGACTGAGATAGGCGGCTGCACATGACTGGCGATCCCCTGGCGAGGGCGTTCGTGGTGCTCGACGAGGACGAGGCCCTCGCGCTGGCCGCGACGATGCCGGTCGGGCGGATCGTCCACGCACGGGGGGAGCGGATGTTCGCGGCGCCGGTCAACGTCCTACTGGAGCAGCGGGACGTGCTGTTCCGCACCGCACCGGGTACCGAACTGCTGACGGCGGCAAAGGGCAACGCGTCGGCCGCCTTCGAGGTGGACGACGTGGTCGACTGGTCCCGAAGTGGCTGGAGCGTGCTCATCCGCGGTCGACTGAGCGAAGTCACCGACGCAGCAACCGTTGGGCGGGTGCTGAGCGGCGGCCTGCGTCCTTGGGCGGCGGGGAACCGAGATCACGTCCTGCGCCTGGCCGGCCAGGAGGTCACCGGCAGGCGTCTCGACCCGGGTCCCGGCGGCACGGCGATCCTCGACGGCCCGGGCAGCAGGTGACGGCCTCGGCTACTCAGGCCGTCGTCTCGTCGCGGTCGACGATCCGGCCGGTCGGACCCGCTGAGGGCCGCTCGGTTTCGTCTCGGGGCCCGCCGGGCTGCCGCCGAGGACGTAGTCCCCCCAGCGGCTCGACTTCACCGGCGCGTGGGCCGGCTTGGGCGTGGTGACCCGCCGCGCGTCCAAGGTGTCCAGGAGCCGGTCCCGCCCGCCGTTGACGCGGAAGGCCAGCGCACCGAGCACGGATCCGTGCGGTGCGTGCGGATGCGGCCTGGTCGGGGCCCGCTCGAGGGCGCGTTGGTAGGCCCCACTCAACTCCCGCTGTTCGTCGGGCGTGAGCCGATCGGCCAGTCGAATGAGCAGGGCGCGTTCCCGGCCGGCCTGCGCCATGACCAGCTCGAAGAGTTGGTGACCCATCTTGTTCCGATCCAGGCCGGCGACCAGTCCGTCGCCGGACAGGGATTGCTCCAGCAGCCGCAAGGTGCGTTCGAT
>JBKJOO010000281.1:0-4542 GCA_046595615.1 Mycobacteriales bacterium
CCTACCAGGTGGCGGTCGAAAAGGGCGACAAGCTCGTCGTGGGTGTCAACAGCCACACCGGCGGGGTCGATGCACCGCTTGAGATCCTTCGGGTCAGTCACGAGGTCGAGACGGTGCAGGTGCGCGAGCTGCTCGACCGCAAGAGCCGGCGCGACGAGGCTGTGGTGCAGTCCAAGCTTGCGGCGCTGGTCGAGGTGGCCCGCGGTGAGGGCAACACGATCGCGCCGATGCTCGACGCCATCCGGGCCGAGGCCACCCTCGGTGAGGTCTGCGGGGTGCTGCGCGAGCTCTGGGGCAACTACACCGAGCCGCCGCAGTTCTAGCAGGTACGCCGGGGAAGGGCCGCGCCCTTGGTGCGGTTGACTGCTGGCATGCGGATGAGGCCAACGGACATCAACATCGCCGGCGCGGTCGACCTGTCGGGGTTGCGGGCGCCGACCCCGCCGGCCGGGTCCGGGCCGGCTCCGACCGGCGTGCCCAGGCCGGCCGGTTCGCACGTCATCGACGTCAGTGAGTCGACCTTCGAGACCGAGGTGCTGCAGCGCTCGCTGCGGGTGCCCGTCCTGATCGATTTCTGGGCCGAATGGTGCGGGCCGTGCAAGCAGCTCTCCCCGGTGCTCGAGCGCCTCGCCGAGGCCGACGGCGGCGCCTGGGTGCTGGCCAAGCTCGACGTCGACGCCAATCAGGCATTCGCCGGACAGTTGCAGATTCAGAGCATCCCGACGATCCTGCTGGCCCTCGGTGGCCGGCTCGTCCAGGGCTTCACCGGCGCTTTACCCGAGAAAGACATCCGGAGCTTCCTGGACCAGGTGCTCGCTGCGGCCAAGCAGGCCGGACTGCCGGGTCCGGACGGGCAGGCGGCCCCGGCCGAACCGGCGGACGCGCCGGTCGAGCCCGAGCTGCTCGCCGCCGAGGATGCCCTCGGGCGGGAGGATTACCTGGCTGCTGCCGCGGCGTACGACGCGCTGCTGGCCCGTCGCCCGGGCGACCCCGAAGCGGTGCTGGGCAAGGCCTGGGCCGCGCTGCTCGGCCGGACCACCGGCGTCGACCCGCAGGCTGTCCTCGCGGCGGCGCAGGCCGCACCCGACGATCCCGCCGCGCAGACTGCAGCTGCTGACGTCGAGGTGCTGAGCGAGCGCATCCAGGAGGCCATCGACCGGCTGGTCGGCTTCGTCCGGCGTACCGCCGATGAGGACCGCGAGCAGGTCCGGGTGCATCTGCTGGAGCTGTTCAGCGTCCTCGACCCCGACGACCCGCGGATCGTGACGGGCCGTCGTTCGCTCGCCAACGCCTTGTTCTGAGGCGGCTCTCGCGCGCGGGTGGCGGTGTGTCGGTTTGCTCCTCAGGCCGGCTCGGTTCGGAGCAGACTGCGCCCGTATCACCGACCCCAGGAGCACCCCGTGACTGTCGATCAACCGTTTGTTCCGTTGCCGGGCAGCTAGCCGGCCAGACCGGACCTGCTCCCGGTGCCGCGCTCGACCCCGTCGCGGGCTACCAGGCGCTGCATCCGGCGGCTGCGCAGCCGTACGGCTCGGGCCCGATCGGCAAGGTCCGTTCGACCGGCGTGTGCATGCTGCTGATGGTCGTCACGCTCGGGATCTACGCTCTCGTCTGGTATTACCAGACCCACGATGAGATGAAGCGGCATGCTGGGCAGGGCCTGGGTGGCGGTATCGCGCTGCTGCTTGCGTGGCTCGTCGGTATCGTGATGCCCTTCATCACCAGCGCTGAGGTCGGGGCCTTGTACGAGCGTCGCGGGCAGGCCAAGCCGGTCAGTGGCACGACCGGTCTGTGGTCGTTCCCCGGCGTGTTTCTCCTTGTCGGCCCCCTGGTCTGGTTCATCAAGACCAACGGAGCCCTGAACGCCTACTGGCGCTCCCTCCGGGCCCAGTAATCGGGGGATCCCCGCTCGCTCAGGGGGTGCAATGAGGCCGGACCGGGAGGTGCTGGCGTGTGCGCGGACGTTTGATGTGGTGACGTGGCTCGTCGTCTGCGTGAGCCCGCTTGGTCTTCAGGTTGGTCGGGGTCCTGCTGGCCAGCTCGACCCCGACCTGCAGCTGGCCGCCCCCCGCGAACACCCATCCCACGACCGCGACGAAGCCGATGACGCCGACCGCATCGATGGCCACGCCATGACCAAGCACACCGGCGAGGCCACCGACCTCGACATCCCACGCTCACCTGTCACGAACGACGACCGGGGTCACCTGGACGAACCGCCGTTCTGAGCGGTCCGGGAGCGAGCTCGCGGTGAGCCTTGCGCAGGGCCAGCATTGGTCGTCGTCGCCAGCAGCGACGATGCTGATGACATGAACGACGAGCAGTGGTTCGACGGCCGCATCGAGGGTGGCCCCGCTGCGGACGCCTTTCTCGGCAGGGCCCGGCAGCTGGCCCCCGCTGCGCTCGATGGCCTGGTCGCTGCTGACGACACGGGCGCCATCGCCTACGGCTGCCTCCTGACTGTCGACGTCCCGGGCGTCCAAACATCGGAGTGGCCGGTGTCCACGCACCAGTTGCAGGTGCTCGCCTCCAGGCGGTGGGTCCTCACCGATACGGGTCGCGTGGTCGGCGGCCGTCGCCAACCCCCCAGGAACCGGCGTGACCCCGACCGGAGCGTCCGGCTGTCAACCCGGCCCAATCCCAATCAGGGATAGCGAGAGTGGGCCCTCGGACAGCGAGCGGTCAGGCCTGCTGACGCGCTGCCGGTTGGCTGACCCGGGTGCTGAGGCGAGCAGGACAGGTCACGGGGCGGCGGGGCCGGCCGGCGATCCAGCCCGGTCCCGGCGGAATCGCACCAGGTGGGCACCGGCGACCGACGCGAGGGTCACGAATGCGATGACGACGACGGTCGTGGGCCGGGCCGGGTCGGTGGAGCCGCGATGCACCCCGGCGACCGCACTGGCAACACCCACCAGGGGGGCGGCGAGGTCCGGGGCGGTCGCCTGGTCGGGTGCCGGGCCCGCCAGCATCGGGCTGAGCAGGTCGCCGAGCGTCGCCGGGCTGGACAGCTGGGCCGGGAAACTGCCGGTGGCCAGCAGTGGGTTGCCGCTGAGGCCGGTCGGCAACGCGCCCGGTGCGGCCGCACCGCCGGGGCCAGTCCCGCCGGGGCCGGGAGTCGACCGCACCCCGACTGGCGCGGCGCCCTTCGCGGTCGGTCGCGGGGCCGGTTTCGGCGCCGCCTTGGTCGAGGTCCCGCTCGGTCGACGTGCGGGAGCCGAACCGGGTGCGGGCGTCGGCGTCGGCGTGCCCAGCTTCGAGATCAGCGTGGCGACCGGGTCGGCCACCGGTGGGGGCGTTGGCGTCGCAGTGGGGGACGGGCTGACCGGCTGCGGGAGGGCGGTCGGCAGTGGGATGGGCAGCGGGGCCGGTGTCGGCAGCCCGAGCGCGAGGGCGGGCCCGGCACCGCTGAGCCCAACGACGAGACCCGCGCCAGTCGCCCCGAGGACACTGGCGAGGCGAGTGACACCGGCGAGGCGGGCGAGCTCGAGGCGCGGCGGACGACGTACGGGCATTGACTGCCTCCTCGTTGGTGCCGACTGGCGTGCCAGCTCGTGCAACGACGGGGCCCGGTCAAGGTGACGGTCACGGCACCAACGGCCAACGGCGGGTCAGGCAGGTGGGCTGCTCGTCAGCCACACGGTGCCGAGCGGGGGCAGCCGCAGGGCAACCGACGCCGGCTGACCGTGCCAGCTGTCGGCAACTGCCTCGACCCCGCCGAAGTTGCCGACACCGCTGCCGAGGAACTCGGGCGCATCGGTGTTGAGGACCTCGCGCCACTCGCCGGCCCACGGCAGCCCCAGGCGGTAGCCCTCGTGGGGCACTCCGGCGAAGTTGCTGACGCAGGCCACCGCCGAGCCGTCGCTGCCGAAGCGCAGAAAGGAGAAGACGTTGCCGTCCGCGTCGTTGGCATCGATCCAGGAGAACCCGGCCGCCTCGGTGTCGAGCGTCCACAGGGCCGGCGTCGCCCGGTAGACCGTGTTGAGCTCCTTGACCAGCAGTGCGACGCCGCGGTGGTCCGGCAGGTCGAGCAGCCACCAGTCCAGGCTGCGTTGTTCGCTCCACTCCGATTCCTGTGCGAACTCGCAGCCCATGAACAGCAGCTGCTTGCCAGGGTGCGCCCACATGAAGGCCAGGTAGGCCCGGACGTTGGCCAGCTGCTGCCACCGGTCCCCGGGCATCTTGCGCAGCATCGAGCCCTTGCCGTGCACGACCTCGTCGTGGCTGATCGGCAGGACGTAGTTCTCGGAGTAGGCGTAGACCATCGAGAACGTCATCTGGTGATGGTGATAACCCCGGTGGACCGGTTCGCGCGAGACGTAGTCGAGCGAGTCGTGCATCCAGCCCATGTTCCACTTGAAGCCGAAGCCCAGGCCGCCCAGGTGCACCGGCCGGGACACACCCGGCCAGGCGGTCGACTCCTCGGCGATCGTCATGACGCCGGGGGAGCGGCGGTAGACGACGGCGTTCATCTCCTGCAGAAAGGCCACCGCGTCGAGATTCTCCCGACCACCGTAGGCATTCGGCAGCCACTCGCCCTCCTTG
>JBKJOO010000354.1:0-8041 GCA_046595615.1 Mycobacteriales bacterium
CGTCGCCGCTCAACACCAGTAGCCGGAACGACCACCGGACACTTTGGAGCTGATGGTGGGCAGTCGTGATCTTGTCCGCAGACGATCGGCCATCGGGACAGGCGCCGGTGCTCCTGCGCCAAATATGATGTGAGACTGATGCCGGACAATGCAGGCATGGCTGATCTGCCCCCTGGCACCGATGGTCGCGCGCTGGCCAGGAGCTACTACACGCACGTCGTGGGCCCGTTGCTCCTGGCGCGGTGGCCCCGGCTGTCACATGCCGCAGGACGGCTGGGCTCTGGTTCGGACGTGCTCGGGCTGGACGACGAGGTGTCCCGGGACCACGACTGGGGACTACGCCTGACGCTGTTCGTGGACGGCACCATGGTTCAGCGTGTCGAGAAGCTGCTGCGCGACGATCTCCCCCCGACCTTTGACGGTTTTCCTGCGCGTTTCGCCTTCACGGGGCGGAGCAAGGCCGACTTCGCGGTGACCGTGGGGACCGCGGGCTGCTTCACCCGCTCGCGCCTCGGGGTGGATCCGCGAGACGGGATGGAGCCGTTCGACTGGCTGACGGTCACAGGGCAGGCCGTCCTGGAGATAGTTGCGGGACCGGTCTTCCATGACTCGGCTGGCGAGATCACCGACATCCGGGAGCGCCTCGCGTGGTACCCGGACGACGTCTGGAGGTACGTCATCGCCAGTGACTGGGCTCGACTCGCAGAGGAGCTGCCCCTGATGAGCCGTGCTGGCGAGCGTGGTGACGACCTTGGCTCGCGGGTGATCGCGGCCCGCCTCGTCGGCATCGCGATGCATCTCGGTTTCATGCTCGAACGGCAATGGCCGCCGTACTCGAAGTGGCGGGGCCTGATGTTCGCTCAACTTCCCACGATGGACGCCGCGCTAGAGGCGTTCACCGCGACCCTTCAAGCTGCGACGTGGCGGGAGCGACAAGCATCCCTTGCCATCGCCCTTGACGAGCTCCTGAACGTGCAGAAAGCCAAGGGGCTCCCGACCCGCCCAGCGGCCACCGTGCCCTTCTGGGACCGCCCCTACCTCCACCCCGATAAGCAGATCATCGATGACCTTCTCTCCACAGGCACCAACCCATCCTTGCGCGAGCTGCACCAGGTCCGAGGCAGCATCGAGCAGCAAACCGACAACGTCGCACTCCTCATCGACCCAACCGCTCGCCGGGCAGCCACAGCCTTTGCTTGACCCTGCGCTCTGTCCCGCCCGCATCGGCCTTATCTAGGCCCACCACCCGGCCGATGGCACGTACGAGCACCAGTCGACGTCGACGCTGAGGTACAGCCTCCTGAGCGACGCCCAGCCGCGCCGCCACCTGATCCTCAGCAGTACATTTTCGCGCCTGCCGACCATCGTTCCGGGGCACATCTGACCTGACCGCTCGCGGTGGGGTGTGCCGTACGACCCGGCCAATCGCTGCACGGTGACGAACGCGGTGTTAGCTGAGCGCGGCCACGAAGCTGTCGCGGTTGGCAGTCAGCCAGGCCTGTCGGCGGCGGATGAGTTCGCCGACGCCGTTGTGCCACATCCGGGCCCAGCCGCCACCGTGGTGCTCAGCAGCACCCTTCATGAGCAACCAGGTCCGGTCGGCGCGGAGCACGCCCAGGTCGATCAGGGACAACCGCTGGCTGTCTGCGAGTCCGTAGGCGTCGGCCAGCACACGGAGGCGACCGGGCTGGTCGAGTCCTGTCCAGGCGGGCCAGATGTCGGCTGGGTCGCGCAGCGGTACCCAGTGCATCGCTGTGTTGTAGACGTCGATCAAGCGAGTCGTCGGGCCGGCCAGGTCGAAGTCGACCAGCGCCACCGCACGGCCGTCACGTACGACGACGTTCTGTGGGGTGACGTCGTTGTGGGACACCAGCTCAGGCGCTGGCTCGACTGGCACTTGGTCGACAGGCACATTTGACGGCAGGGGACGGGTGAACCAGCTCGCGCCGGCCGGGGCGGCGAACCCCCGGTCAGCCGCATAGCCGGCCGACGCGTCGTGCAGGCGTCGCAGGAGGACCCCGACGCTGGCCAGCAGGTCCTCGTCGGCGGCCCACGGCTCGGGTGGGTCGCCAGGGACGGAGCCCACCAGGTAATCCAAAACGTCGCGACCCGAGCGGTCCCGGCCCAGGAAGCGGGGTGCGCCATCGAAGCCGACAGCCCGCAGATGCTCGAGGTAGTCGGCCACGGCCGCGCTCTGCGGCTGCGCCGGTCGCCGCACCGTCTGCCCGACGCGCACCACCCCATCGGTCACGTCCCCACCCGGCAGCCTCTCCTCGACGCCGTCATCTCCGGCGTAGGCAGGTACGTCTGCTTCGGGCACGGATGAATCGTGCCTCAGTCGGTCGCGGCGCGGCGAAACCCGCCGCCACATGCCCCGACAGCCGATGGACGATCGGCACGATGTCGCGGTCGCAGCCAAGGACGGCGGCGAGCTCGACGAGTCGGGTGCAGGGTCTGCAGCCCCTGAACCCGGCCGGTGTCGCTTCCGTCCGCTCTTGTGGGCGGGGGTCTTGTCAGCTCAGCCGCTGGTCGGCGTAGGCAGCGGTGGCGTCGCGGAGGTACTCGGCCAGCCCTGAGGCCTTGGCGTCGTAGCGCGCCTTGAACTCGGCGTTGTCGACGTACAGCCGGCCCAGGCCCGGGTAGCTCTGGCGGTCCGGGGTCCAGAACTGGGCGACCCCCTGGTAGTGCTCGGCCATCACCTCGAGTGCCGCGCGCGAGTCCGGGGCGGCTCCCGACCGCATCACCGCAAGGACCTTGTCGTCGAGCTCCTCGGCCCGGCGCTGGGCGTCGAGGTAGTCCTGCTGCGTCCAGTCCTTAGTCACCTCGCGGGCGCTGCGAAAGTGCTCGCGCACCCCTTCGCCGTGCTCGGTGACCAGGTCGTCCTCGAGCTGGGCCTGCCGGTCGGCGAAGCCCTCGAACAGCTCTGGTGCGGTCATGTGATCTTCTCCTTGCAGTTCTCGGATCGTGCGGGAGACGGTGTCGGCGAGCTGGCCAAGCCGGTCGCGTTCGCTGTGCAACCACCGCTCGTGCTGACGCAGCGCCGCGACCTGGTCACGATCACCGGCCAGCACCTCGGCGATCGCGCCGAGTCCCAGACCGAGCTCGCGCAGCAGGAGGACCTGCTGCAGTCGCAGGAGCTGCACCTGCTCGTAGTAGCGGTAGCCGTTGCTGCCGACATACGCCGGTCGCAACAGACCGACGTCGTCGTAGTGCCGCAGCGTCCGCGACGTCACCTTCGACATCCGGGCCACCTCGGCGATCGACCACGCCACGCCAACCTCCGTGCTCCCAGCCGGCTCGATGCCGGCCACCGCTAACGCTAAAAGTTGACGCAACGGCAAGGTCAAGCGATGAACGACCGCATCCCGCATCCGGAACGGCCAGCGGACACTCGGCGAAGCCGAGACGCGCCCTCGTGATCTTGTCAGCAGGGGATCGGGTAACGGCAGGGATGAAGATGGTGGTGTTCTCCCGCCCGGCCTGACCCTGGTAACGGCCGGCGCGAACCTGCTGCCCTTTAAGTGATCCGTCGGCCGGGCGGGAGACAACCTGGCGCGATCAGCATGGTGGAAGTGACTTAGTAGGAGCCTGCGCCAAACGGGCCCCGTCCCTGTCCTGTCCGACCACCATCGCACCGCGCCTGCCCTTCACCCGCGCAACGGCCAAAGGACAGACATGACCACGATGACACCCGCACGCCCGCTCGTCACCGGCGGTGTCGACACTCACCGAGACGAGCACGTCGCCGCCGGCCTGGACCACAACGGTGGGCTGCTCGGCACGGCGAGCTTCCCCACGACCGCCGCCGGCTACGCCGCGCTGCTCGCGTGGCTGCTTGGCTTGGGTGAGCTCGTCGCCGTGGGGGTCGAGGGCACGGGGAGTTATGGCGCAGCCCTGGCCCGTCACCTCACTACCCATGGTGTGAAGGTGCTGGAGGTCAGCCGACCGAACCGGCAGGTGCGGCGACGCTATGGCAAATCCGACGTCGTCGATGCCATTGCCGCCGGTCGGGCGGTGCTGTCCGGCGAGGCCACCGCCACCCCCAAGACACATGACGGCCCGGTCGAGGCCCTCAGGGCGCTGAAAGCAGCGCAGCGCAGCGCAAACAAGGCCCGCACCCAAGCCCTCAACCAATTGCAAGCCGTCCTGGTTACCGCCCCCGAAGACCTACGCGCCCGCCTTCGCGACCTACCTCGACGTGAACTCCTCGCCACCTGCGCCGCCTTCCGGATCCGCGTGGACGACGACAGTCTCGCCGCGATCACCCGCCTGACCTTGCGTGAGCTCGCCGCCCGCATCGCGTTCCTGGACGCCCAGCTCAAGGACACCGTCACCCGGCTCCGCCGGATCACCACTGCACTCGCCCCAGACATGGTCGCCAAGGTCAGCGTCGGCCCGGACACCGCCAGCACGCTGCTGCTCACCGCCGGCGACAACCCCGACCGGCTCCACAGCGAACGGGCCTTCGCCAGCCTCCTGGGGAGCTCACCGGTCTCCGCGAACAGCGGACAGACCCAGAACCGGTACCGGCTCAACCGAGGCGGTGACCGGCAAGGCAACGCCGCCCTCTGGCGCATCGTGATGGTCCGGCTCAGGCACGACCAGGCCACTCGGGATTACATGGCAAAACGACAAACCGAAGGCAAGACCAAAAGCGAAGCCATCCGCTGCCTCAAGCGCTACATCGCCCGCGAGATCTACAACTCGCTCCCGAAATCAGCCCTCACTTGACAGTAGGAGCATCACCCTCGCCAGCCTCGGAATGATCTTGAGCATCACTTCTTCTCGGTTCGGGTATCGGCCCTTCTCCACTGTTCAGGCCGTCCCCGCGCCCGTGGCCGATACGGTCAACGGCTGTGATGCCTCGACCCCGACATGCACGACGACGGGGCCGGACAACGCGATGGTGGGACAGGGGCTTGTACCTCAGTGCGCTGGCCATCGGACTTCTGTGCGCCGCCCTCGGCGGCTACGCCGTGTTCGATCGCCTGACGAGCCGAACCTCGATGGCCACGGACCAGTCACTGTCACACGACGTCGAACTTCACAGGCAGGTTCACGAGTTATCACACCGAATGCGACGTGATCGTCGACGGGGTCGGCAAGAGAACGATCGATGCCTCGGTCAACTACCAGGAGCGCACGAGGATCGTGGTTCTTGTGCGACGCGGGTCCGTATCCGACTCCTTGGCGCGGCACGATCAAGTGTGGCTCCTGGTCCCGGCGCTGGCCTGCTTCGCGCTTCTGGGAGTGAAGGGCTGGCCGGACCGATGGGATTGGGGCAGGCGCAGTGAGTAGGGAACGCCGAGTCTCCGCAGTGCGGATCGCAGCCGGCTATCCACGGTCGGGCGGGGCGGTTCCGGGCATCGCAGGCTGGTCGCCGATGCTGCGCTGGCAACGTCCGCTTCTGCCGCGGACAGGTTGATAACCGACGTCCGCAAGCGACACGAACGGCTACCGACATGCCCAGACTGGTGCTGAGCACGACTTGTCGAGCTTGCGGCTGGCACAATGGGATCATGGAACGCAACGTGATAGGTGACGTCCGTGTGTGGGCGAAGAGTCAGGGCTTGCAGGTCGGCGACCGCGGTCGGCTCCCGGCGGCTGTCATCGAGGCATATCAAGCAGCTGCTGAGGTTGACGCGGCGACACCGGTCAGGCGTCCCGCGCGCAAGGCGCCGGCCAGCGCGAGAAAGGCGGCAGCCGTGGCTGCCGACGTAACGTCGGCTTCGGTGCGCCTGCCCGAGCCTGCAGGACGGACTCCACGCGACGCACCGGACCGACCGAAGCGACCTGCGTCGTCGGCCAAGCAGCCGTCGCTAGCACATGTGGTCGACCGGGTTGCTGAGCTTGAGGCGAAGGTGGCGGCGCTGACGGAACGGCTCGACGCGGTTGCCACTGAAGCGAAGCCGAGTAGAGGTTTCTCGTTGCCGCGGCTTCGGTGACGCCCCCCACGACGCGTCCTTCGGGCTACCAGATTTTTTGCTGATCTGCTGCGGTAAACCGGGCGAATGCCGACCCACCCCGACCAGGCCCACCTCAGTGGCGACCACCGGGGCACATCACCTACCAGCGGTGCTTCCCCTCTGTCGTGGAAGTTGGCCGAAGGACGTACAGAACCACAAGCACAACCGCGATCAAGCCGCCCAAGACCTCGAACACGTCACCCAGAACAGCGAGCGCCCCGGCATCTCGCAGCAGGCCGCCAAAGCCACCGATCACCATGGCAGGCCCAATAATCAGCGGGACCACTGCCACGCCTGGAAGGGTCGTCAACGGTCGTCTGGGCTGCCTCCTCCAGGGTTGTTTGATGCGCGGCGGCCTCGGCATGAGGACATCATTCCCCGTGCCGTTGAGAACGGCACCTATCTGCGAGCAGCGACGCCCCAGACGACGAGCGCGACTCCAACGGTTCCGAGCGGCAAGCAGACCCACCAGGGAACGTCCGACGAGCCCAAACTGCCAACCGCCATGGCGATGAAGGCGAGCCCGAACCAGGCACGGTCGTTGATGTAGCGACGGCGATAGTCGATGAAGGAGTAGGACCATCCTCGACGTTTTGCGGCCATAAGCCCAATGTTAGGTAGCGGCACTTCTAAGGGTGCTCGTCGGCACTTCTCAACTGGCGTCGGTGCCCCGAACCATTGCCAACAGCGCTTCCCGATGCTGCGGCACGACTGCCCACTCGATCTCTGCGTTTGGCGACCGCAGCCTCAAGATTCGAACCTGACCGCTCACGGACCAGGACTCCTTCACGCCCGCCGTCCGCTCCTGTGCGCGGCTTGCCTCCAAGACCTCGATCCGCAGCCAGCGTTGACCCGGTTTGGGGAACCTCACGCCACCGCCCATGCCTGGGCGGAACTCCACAATGCCAGCGCTGACGCGTGCGAGGCCATGCTTCCAGCGACCCGACAAGCCTGGCTCGCCCCCGTCGATCACCCTCAGGCCACATTCGGTTTCGCCGCGAGCCAGTTGGCGTGCTGCCCGCCTCTCGAACCAAGCCCCGGAGTCCCACAAGTAGCGATGCCAACGCACGGACCGAGATTAGTCTTCGGTGCAATCCGCCGTCCTACATGCTGCACAGGAAGGGCAGCCGGCTACCTACGGCGGTACACGTCGGACCGGTGGTCGATGTTGACGATGACCACCTCTTCTGGGTCCTCTTCGATCCGGTACAGCACGCGGAAGTCGCCGCGTCTTGCGGAGTGCAGGCCGGCGAGCTCCAGGGTCAGCTCACGCCCCACGCGACGAGGATTGTCTGCCAGTCCGCCGTAGATGAACTCGACTACTGCGGTGGCGACCTTCTCGGGCAGTTTCCCCAGATCGCGCTGTGCCGACGCCGACCACGAGATCGAAAAGGGGCCCTGCATCACCGAGCGCGCGTGATGAGCGCGAGCGCCTCGTCCTTGCTCAGTTGCCGGACCTTGCCGGACTCGATGTCGGCTTGACTCTGACGGACACGACGCATGAGCTTCGGGTCAGACAGCACCGACAGTGTCTCTTCGAGTCCCTCAAGGTCTTCTATGTTGAGCACGACGGCGGCGGGGCGTCCGTGCTTAGTGATGACGACCCGCCCGTGCTCGCGCTCGAGACGCTCCACGACCTCGGACAAACGGTTCTTCACATCGGCCAGGGGCATGTGCTCAGCAGCGGACGTCATAGCCACAACTCTAGCCATAGGTCTTGGGGCGTCAACCGTGGAGAACGCCGCCTCTTCGCTCTTATCAGTTCCCGGTTCCGCACGCCTCGGTGCCGCCGTGAGCCACTCCGGGCCTCGCCGCGATATGACGGCCGACTCGGGCTGGAGGTGCGCCAAGATCGGGAGTGCCGGTCATGACCGGTCGAGCCGGCATGTCACGGCCAGAGCAGTTCGACTCGGTTGCGGTAGACGCCGTAGATGTACGGCCCCGGCTGTTCGGCGAGCCGCCGGATGGTGTGCAGGTTGTTGAGGAAGTAGGCGGCCATCTGGGCGCGTTTGAGGTTGCCGTTCGTCAGGACGAACCCGCGTAGCCCGGCCTCGTGGAACGCCTGCTGTTCGGCG
>JBKJOO010000044.1:0-3392 GCA_046595615.1 Mycobacteriales bacterium
GACGAGCTTCTCGGCGTGCACCATCACGATCGGGTAGCCGACGAGCTCGATGGTGTCGTCGGTGATCAGGCAGGGCAGCTGGACCAGCTGCGGGCTGGGTTCGATCGGGTCCCCGACGCTGATGTCGACCGCGAACTTGAGGTTGGCGGTGGCGAGGGAGGCAGGCATCCGGATCCGGAAGGCCTGGTAGCCGTCGTCCTCACGAATGAGCTCGGCGCGGGCGGCGCCGGTGTCGAACACGACGCCGTCATCAGCGGCGAGCTCGGCGATCTCGCAGATCACCCAGGTGGTGGTCTCGGCGTCGTTGCTGAGCTGACGGGCCTGCAGGTCCACGTCCTTGGTGGGTCGGCGCTCGCCGAGCGCGGCGAGCAGCACCCCACCCTTCAGGACCAGGTTCTCGCGGTGGCTGCTTCGGGCCAGTCGGCGCAGGAAGGACTCGAGCAGGTACAGCTGCAGCAGCTCCTGGGTCGGGCGGTGCGCGGCCCGGGCCTTGTTGCGCAAGTCGTTGTAGGCGCGGCCGGCGGCGGCGTCTCGGCTCGGTGGGGCACTCACAGCAAGATCTCCAGAGCCCGCCGCAATGCTGGTTCGGCCTTCGGGAAGTCCTTGGCCATCCGGAGCAGCGTGGCGGGTTGGGCGTCGCGACGACGCAGCCAGGCCTTCAACGCCTGGTGGGCCAGCTCGGGGCCTTCCTGATGACGGAGCCGGAAGGCATCGATGAGGCAGCGCTCTGGGCTGTACAGGCCGATGCTCAGCGGCCCGGCCAGCTCCAGGGTGTCCCGACCGATCTGGAAGGTCTGCGGGTCGAAGGTGTGCCAGCGCGCCGGCGCGGCCGTCTTCGGGTGCCGCCTCCCCCGCGGCAGGGCAAGGTCGATCTCCGGCGGGATGTCATCGATCAGATCGTGGTGCACCAACGCACTCCGCAAGCACAAGACGGCGTCCGGGGCGCGGGCGGCGATCTCGAGCAGGTCCAGGTCCGCTGGTGGGGCATCCTGGCGCAGGTACAACCCGCGGCTCAAAGCCTGGATCAGGCCATCGGCGCGGAGGTCACGCAGCCGCCGGTCCGACAACCCGCTACGCCGGGCGGCGGTGTAGCTGAAGGCAGCCGGCAGCGACTCCGGCAGCGTCGTGGTCGTCGTGGTCGTCATCGTCCCTCCAGTCCCTCGGAGGCAACTGTACACACACCAGACTCATGCGTATACGTAATGCTCCGCCGGTGTGGCTGCTCGTCCTCAATCGGTGGACGAACAGCGAGCGCGCAGCCCCGATGTTCTTGGGGTCTTCTGCCTACAGCCACTACATGAAGACCTTCCCGGAACGTCAGCCACCCGTCCTGCCCGTCTTCCCTGGGCGTCGGCGCTGCCGAGCCCCGAGGACCGCGCGGCCCTCCCACCTGGAGGGGGGTGCGTCGTGGCGTGGGTGAGTAAACGTAAAGCGTCAGACGGGTCGGCCCGGTACCTGGCGAACTACCGCGACCCCGCCGGCGCCAAGCGCTCCACCGGGACGTTCCGGAGCCGCCCGGACGCCGAACGCGCTGGGCACGCCGCGGAGATCCGGATCGGCGAAGGCGCCTGGGTCGACCGCACCGCCGGCAAGATCCGATTCAGCGACTACGTCGAGCAGTCTTGGTGGCCCAATCTGGCCCATCTGGAGCTGACGACCAAGGCGGCGTACCGGAGCAACCTGGACGCGCACTTCCTGCCGTGCTTCGGCCGCTACCCGATGGCCGCGATCACCCCACCGGTCGTGCAGGACTGGGTCGCCACCGCCCAGCGGGGAGGGCTGTCGGCACGGTCGATCCGCAAGTACCACACAATGCTCAGCTCGGTCTTCAAGGCCGCCCACCGTGACCGGGTGATCGGCTACAACCCGTGCGAACGCACCACCCTCCCGAAGGTCATCACCTCGCATCGGGAGACCATCACCCCGGTGCAGTTCGAGCAGCTCCTCGCGGCAATCCCGGAACGGCACCGGGCGCTGCTGCTGGTCGGGATCCAGACCGGGATGCGCTGGGGTGAACTCGCCGCCCTCCGGCCCCGCCACCTCGATGTTGAGCACGACCTGCTGACGGTGCAGGAGACGATCGTGGAGATCAGCAAGAAGAACTCCCCCACCGGCCAGCGCTACACCGTCAAGCCCTACCCCAAGAACGACCAACGCCGCATCCTCAAGATCAGTGCTGAGCTGACCGGGTTGTTGGTCGACCGGATCGTCACGCTCGGGCTCCAGGACGATGAGCTGCTGTTCCCCTCCACCCCCCGGAACCTTCAGCAGCCGACCTCGCGGAACACTTTCCGGACCAAGGTCTGGCGCCCCGCCGTGCTGACAGCCGGCCTCCCCACCACCATCCGGATGCACGACCTCAGACATGCGCATGCCTCCTGGCTGCTCGCCGGCGGCGCCGATCTCAAGACCGTCATGGACCGGCTCGGTCATACCCAGATCGCCACCACCCAGCGCTACCTGCACGCCCTCGACAGCACCGACAACACCGCACTCGCGGCTTTCAGGCGCACCCGCGACCGACACCGCACCCCTGAACCCGAGCCACCCGCAGCAGACCCCGCTACGGGGGGCCGGTGGGAACCCCTTGAGGTGTAGCACGTCGCCCGGGTCAAGCGGCGGGTCTTGCGCCGTCGCGTCCCAGCCGCCAACCGTTAGCCGCGTGTCCGTGGTCACATCAGCCCTCGTCATGGTGGGGCCACTTCGAGTTGACGCGGCCACCGTCTCGCCTGCGTCGATGCAGCCGGGGTGTCGGTCCCGTGCCAGATCCCGAGGAGCCTGCACAGCGCGGCTTTGCACCTCCGAATTCGTAGAGCAACTCGACGGACCGCTCGCTGGGTGGGGGCTACCGACGGCGGGGCCGGGGGCTGCCGGTGCTGAATCTGGCTGCGCGGCGGTGGACGCGGTGTTGTTGTCCTCGCCGGCGCGGGTGCGGCAACCGGCCTTCGGGGTTGGCGAAGAACAACCGCTTGGCGAGTTCGATGAGGATCAGGTAGGCGATGACCATGCCGACCAGGGCGAGGAAGAAGCCCAATGGCAGACGGGCGAAGCCGAGCAGGTGCGACAGCGGGGACAGCGGGAGCAGCACGCCGACTGTCGCGGTGCCCAAGGCGGCGAGGAGCAGGGGCAGGCTCGGGCGGCTCTTGGTGAAGGGGCTGCGTCTGGTGCGGATGGCGAAGATGACCAGGGTCTGGGTGGCGAGGGACTCAGCGAACCAACCGGCGCGGAACAGTGCCGGGCCGGCGTGGAACGCGCCGATCATCAGCGCGAAGGTGAGGAAGTCGAACAGGCTGCTGAGCGGTCCGAAGAACAGCATGAACCGTCGGATGAACGCGATGTCCCAGTGCGAGGGGGCCTCGAGCTGCTCCGGGTCGACGTTGTCGGTCGGGATG
>JBKJOO010000091.1:0-14846 GCA_046595615.1 Mycobacteriales bacterium
CGCCCGCGGGCGGCGCGGCGAGCTCCGGCGGCTGGTCCGACGAGCCCCCCTTCTAGACCCACCTCAGACTTCACCCCGATCAGGAGACGACGATGGCCAAGCCACCGCCCCGCAAGCCCAAGAAGAAGGTCTGCCAGTTCTGCAAGGACAAGGTGACCTACGTCGACTACAAGGATACCGGCCTGCTCCGCAAATACATCTCGGATCGCGGGAAAATCCGCGCCCGTCGAGTCAGCGGCAACTGCAGTCAGCATCAGCGCGACGTCGCCGTCGCGGTCAAGAACAGCCGCGAGATGGCGCTGCTGCCCTACACCAGCACCGCTCGATAGGGGGCTGACGACGTGAAGCTGATCCTCACCGCCGATGTCGCCCACCTCGGTGCACCCGGCGATTCGGTCGAGGTGGCCGACGGGTATGGCCGTAACTATCTCGTGCCACAGGGTCTGGCGATCCTGGCCACCCGCGGCGCGGAGAAGCAGGTCGCCACGATCCGCCGTGCTCGGCAGGTCCGCGAGGTCCGCGACCTCGGCCACGCCAACGAGATCAAGCAGTCCCTGCAGAGCCTGACGGTCTCGCTGCCGGCCCGCGCCGGCGACGGCGGCAAGCTGTTCGGCTCGATCACCTCGGCGGACGTCGTCGCGGCGATCGCCAAGGCCGGTGGTCCCAAGCTGGACAAGCGGTCGGTCACCATCAAGCACGCCATCAAGTCGGTCGGCACGCACGCGGTCGCGGTCAAGGTGCACTCCGAGGTCGAGGTGCCCCTGACAGTCGAGGTCGTCCCGGCCTGATCCGTTTGACCCAGCAGGTACGACGGCCCGGTCCCCCGGTTGGTGGGACCGGGCCCCGCTGTTGGGCCCGAAGGGTCATTGGCGTGCACCCGAGCGGGCGAGCGGGCGCACCGACCGCCTCGGCTCAGGCGTGGCGCGACTCGCCAGTGTCCACAGGCCCGGCGGGGTTCTCCACAACTTGGCGGTCGGCCCGGTTTTGTCGGTGCCACGTGATGGCATGCAGGGATGGAGCTCACCGATGTAGGGCTGTTCCCCAACCCGCCACGACGCCTTCCCCGCGAGACGCACGCCGCCGTGTTCGGCGCGTTGCCCTCCCGGCTCGCGCGAGAGCTCGACGAGCCACCGGTGGCCGCACTCGTGACCAAGCTCCTCGACCGCGGGTGGCGGTCCGGCCAGCTCGCTGCCCGGGTCGGTGCCTGCCCGGCCGCCGCCGACCCGGCACTCGGCGTTCGCCTGCTGCTGACGGCGCTGCAGGACGAGCCGACCCGTGAGCAACGCGCCGTCGCAGAGCGCGCCCGGCGGGCGGCATCGACACCGGATCGACCCGTGCCGGCCTCGGCGCAGGTCAAGGCCCGCTATCTGGCGCAGATCCGGCGTGAGCTCGGCCTGGCTGCCGCAGCACCTCGCCCGCCAGCTGTCCGCCTGCGTCCGCCGTGTGCGCTCTGCGGCGGGGCGAGCGGGTTCTTCGTCACCCGTCAGGTGCGCTTGTGCAATTCCTGCGTCCAACTGCTCGAGGGCGGGCAGGCGCGGTTGGTGGCAGCCGGATGAGGGGCTGCCTTTCTCCGTCCACAGGTTGGGCACTCAGCTGTGGGCAGCCTGCGAGCGTGTCCGTGAGATCTCGCAGGGTGATGTCCCCAGCCGACCGTCATCGCCTCCACAGCGCCACGCCACGTTGTCCCCACTGCGTCCACAACGCTTTCCACACCCGAGCGGCCGCGCCACGCCCGGGCATGCCACGACCCGGCCAGCCACCCGGTAGAACTCTTGCGGGCCAGCCGATCCGGCGGCCCGACCGGTGACTCAGCGAGCAGAGGTGCGTGGCGTGAGCGAGCGGGTCGTCGAGCTGCCACGCTCGTCTGGCCCCTTTACCGCCTCCGCCCCGGAGTTCGAGCGAACCCCGCCGCAGGACCTCGAGGCCGAGCAATCGGTGCTCGGCGGCATGTTGTTGAGCAAGGACGCCATCGCCGACGTCGTCGAGGCCCTGCGATCGGGTGACTTCTACCGACCAGCGCATCAGACGATCTTCGACGTGATGATCGAGCTGTACGGCAAAGGGGAGCCGGTCGACCCGATCACCGTGTCGGCGGAGCTGACGAAGACTGGCGACCTCGGGCGGGTGGGCGGCGCCCCCTATCTGCACACCCTGTCCTCCAGCGTGCCCACCGCCGCGAACGCCGGCTACTACGCCAAGATCGTGGCCGAGCGGGCAATCCTGCGACGTCTGGTCGAGGCAGGCACCCGGATCGTGCAACTGGGCTATTCCTCCGGCGGTGGCGAGGTCGACGACCTCGTCGATCGGGCTCAGCAGACCATCTACGACGTCACCGAGCGGCGCACGAGCGATGACTACACGCTGCTCGAAGACCTCATGCAACCCACGATGGACGAGCTCGAAGCCATCGGCGGCCGCAGCGGAGCGATGTCCGGGGTGCCGACCGGATTCGCCGACCTCGACGCGCTGACCAATGGCCTGCATCCCGGTCAGCTCATCGTGATCGCTGGCCGGCCCGGGCTCGGGAAGTCGACGTTGGGGCTGGACATCGCCCGAAGCGCCTCGATCAAGCATGGTCTGGCCTCGGTCATCTTCTCCCTCGAGATGGGCAAGACCGAGATCACCATGCGGTTGCTGTCCGCTGAGGCACGGGTGCCGCTGCACCACATGCGGTCGGGATCGATGACCGACGACGACTGGGCCCGCCTGGCCCGCCGGATGGGTGAGGTCGCCGAGGCGCCGCTCTACATCGACGACTCGCCCAACCTCACGATGATGGAGATCCGGGCCAAGGCTCGACGTCTCAAGCAGCGCAAGGAGCTGCGGCTCATCGTGATCGACTACCTCCAGTTGATGACCGGCAACAAAAAGGCCGAGAGCCGGCAGCAGGAGGTTTCCGAGCTCAGCCGTAACCTCAAGCTGCTGGCCAAGGAGCTTGAAGTCCCCGTCATCGCGATGAGCCAGCTCAACCGAGGCGCCGAGCAGCGCACCGACAAAAAGCCGATGCTGTCCGACCTTCGTGAGTCGGGTTCGATCGAGCAGGACGCCGACGTGGTGGTGCTCCTGCACCGCGAGGACGCGTACGAGAAGGAGAGCCCGCGGGCTGGTGAGGCAGACTTCATCGTCGCCAAGCACCGCAACGGCCCGACCCAGACGATCACGGTGGCCTTCCAGGGCCACTACAGCAGGTTCGTCGACATGAGCTCCAGCTAGCCAGCGAGCTGCCGCCACGGGCCTGCCGGGATCCGGCAGTTCGTGGCGTCGAGGTTCGCTCGTGCCGCCAGTACCGAGGCATCAATCCACCGCCCGACTGCCCCCCGGGGGCGGCCAGCTCACCGCAACGCAATCGCCATGCGTTGCGGCCACGGCAGTAAGACGCCACCGGACAGCGCAGTGGCCAGACTCAGTCCCACCAAGGCCCAAACGATGGGGACGAAGGACACCGCCCTGGGGTTGTTGTCGTCGGTGTGGTTGTTGTCTCACGCACCCACGAGGCTCCATTGGAAGCGCCGCATGGCGGCGGGAAAGTTCTGCAGCGCGACGCCGGTCGCCGGGACGTTTGCCGCAAGAACTGCTGGGGCGGGCGTGTTGTCAGCTTCAGCTGCGCGCCCAGCGCTAGCAGCATCCGGGTCTGCAATTGGGCACCCATGGCGGACATCGTGGTCAGCACGCCCTGCGCCTGCGTCACGAGGGCCGCCGTGTAGACGGGCTTGAGGTTGTTGTCGAGCTGGTCTGCGTCACTGGCCTTCTGCGGAAGGGAAAGCGCCAGTGGTGCCGCCATGAGCAGTGCGCCAAAGGCCGCGGCGACCGACGCGCCCAGTCGCGGCCGGGACCACAGGGCGCAGCCAGCCAGAATCGTCAGCAGACCGGCACCCGCCAGTCTCCATGGGAGGGTTGTCGCGGCGGGCTCTTGGTCGGGACGCATGTGCAGAGCAGCACAGCGGACGTTGCTGGTCAAGGGTGGCGACCAGTTCCGCGAAAGGACGTCCTGGTCTGCGGGAGCGCCTTCGTGCCAGTGTCGACTCCCCGATCACCATGGCCGGTTGGCAGAAGTGGCTGTTCCCGACCCTCGCTCACAACGCCCCAACCCGGCGGAGTGCTTCGGGCCGCCGAACGAGCGCAGCATCGTCATGGGCGGTGAGGGCGGGCTCTTACAAAGCAGTTTCGCCATGGCTCGTACACGTGGCGGCGATGTGGACTGCGCGGTGCCAGCGTTCGACAATGCCGACCGGCGACGGTTGCGCTGTGGCGCGCATCACTCCTACGGTCGGGACACCGCACCATCACCAGGCGGGCAGCGTTGCTCGCCGTGGAGGGAGATTCGTGACAGAGGTTGTGAAGCAACGGACCCTATTAGCCGAGATGTCGGCGGAGTTCGCCGGCACCATGATCCTTATCTTGTTCGGCGTCGGCGTCGTCGCCCAGGTCGTTGCTGCCGGGGTGGGCAACCACGACAGCATCACCTGGGCCTGGGGGCTGGGCGTGACGATGGGCGTCTACGTCGCGGCCCGCATCAGCGGCGCCCACCTCAACCCGGCGGTTACCATCACGCTGGCGCTTTTCCGGGGATTCTCCTGGGCAAAGGTGGCACCGTACGCCCTGGCCCAGATTCTCGGCGCGTTCGTCGCGGCCCTGATCGTGCGCTGGAACTACAGCGAGGTCCTGTTCAAAATGGACCCTGGGCACACAGTCAAGACGCAGGGCGTGTTCTCGACGCTGCCCGGTAACGGCGCCCTGCCGGTGGGCACGGGCGGAGCGTTCCGCGACCAGATCATCGGTACCGCCATCCTGCTGTTCCTCATCCTGGCGGTGACGGACATTCGGAGCAGTACCCCTGCGGCCAACCTGGCGCCGCTCATCGTCGGCCTGATCGTCGTGGCGATCGGCATGGCGTGGGGCGCGGACGCCGGCTACGCGATCAACCCGGCCCGTGACTTCGGCCCCCGCCTGGCCTCCTACCTCACCGGCTTCGGTCACGCCTGGCGCGATCAGAACAACAACCTGTACTTCTGGGTGCCGATTGCGGGTCCGCTGATCGGTGGGCCGCTCGGCGCAGTGCTGTACGACCAGCTCGTCGGTCGCCACCTGCCGGTGTCCGACGAGGGCGAGGAGCCGGGCCGGGTCCACACCGAGCCCCTTGACGGCAGTGGCCAGGCAGCCCTGGTCGATCAGGCAAGCGAGCAAACGACCCACACCGCCACCAGTGAAAGGATCCGCAGCTAATGGCTGACTTCGTAGGCGCCGTCGACCAGGGCACCACCAGTACCCGATTCATGATTTTCGACCACGCTGGCAACGAGCAGGGCAAGTACCAGCTCGAGCACGAGCAGATCCTGCCGAAAGCCGGCTGGGTGGAGCACAGCCCGGTCGAGATCTGGGAGCGCACGAGCTCAGTCGTCCGCAACGCGATCAATGCGAAAGGGCTGTCGGCGTCGGACTTCGCGGCCTGCGGGATCACCAACCAACGTGAGACGACCGTGGTGTGGAACCGCCGTACCGGTCGGCCGTACTACAACGCGATCGTCTGGCAGGACACCCGCACGGACCGGATCGCCTCGGCCCTGGAGCGGGAGGGCAAGGGCGACGTCATTCGGCAGAAGACCGGCCTTCCCCCCGCCACGTACTTCTCGGGCGGCAAGATCCAGTGGATCCTGGAGAACGTGCCCGGTGCCCGCGAGGACGCCGAGAAGGGTGATGCAATCTTCGGAAACACCGACAGCTGGCTGACCTGGAACCTCACCGGCGGCGTGCACGGCGGTGTGCACGTGACAGACGTGACGAACGCGAGCCGCACGATGCTGATGGACCTCGAGACGCTGGACTGGGACGACGAGCTGCTGTCGTTTTTCAACATTCCGCGCAAGATGCTGCCCGCGATTCGGCCGTCCTCGGAGCCGAACGGCTACGGCACGCTGGCCAAAGACGGGCCGCTCGGCGGCGAGGTGCCGCTGACGGGCATCCTGGGCGACCAGCAGGCTGCCACGGTCGGGCAGGTCTGCTTCGCCGTTGGCGAGGCGAAGAACACCTACGGCACCGGCAATTTCCTGCTGCTGAACACCGGCGAGGAGGTCGTGCGGTCCAAGAGTGGACTGCTCACGACGGTCTGTTACCAGTTCGGCAAGGACAAGCCGATCTACGCCCTGGAGGGCTCGATCGCCGTCACCGGCTCGGCCGTGCAGTGGTTGCGCGACCAGCTCGGGATCATCAGCGGTGCAGCGCAGAGTGAGTCGCTCGCCCGGCAGGTCGAGGACAACGGCGGGGTGTACTTCGTGCCGGCGTTCTCCGGGCTGTTCGCGCCGTACTGGCGCTCCGACGCCCGTGGCGCGATCGTCGGGCTGTCGCGGTTCAACACCAACGCCCACCTGGCGCGGGCAACCCTGGAGGCGATCTGCTACCAGAGCCGGGATGTCGTGGATGCTATGGCGAAGGACTCGGGGGTCGACCTGGACGTCTTGAAGGTTGACGGCGGCGTGACGACCAACAAGCTGTGTATGCAGCTGCAGGCCGACATTCTGGGCGTGCCCGTGAGCAAGCCCGTCGTGGCCGAGACGACGGCGCTCGGGGCGGCGTACGCGGCGGGCCTGGCGGTGGGCTTCTGGAAGAACACCGACGAGCTGCGCGCGAACTGGAACGAGGACGAGCGTTGGCTGCCTACCTGGAGCAAGGACCAACGCGAGGCCGGCTACGCCGGCTGGAAGAAGGCTGTCGAGCGGACGTTAGACTGGGTCGACGTCCAGTGAACGACGTTTGCGAGTTCTTTCGATGTACGAGGCGGAGCCAATGAGCGATAGCGCGACAACGCAACGACCCGCCGACCTGTCGGCGCTGTCCGACCGGAGCCGGGCGGCGGCGATGGCGTCGATGGCCGAGGGGGAGCTCGACATCCTCGTCATCGGCGGTGGGGTGGTCGGCGTGGGCTGCGCCTTGGATGGCGTCACCCGCGGCCTGCGGGTCGCCATGGTCGAGGCGAGGGACTGGGCGAGCGGCACCTCGAGCAGGTCGAGCAAACTGTTGCACGGCGGCCTGCGCTACCTGGAGATGCTCGACTTCGCACTGGTCTCCGAAGCCCTTAAGGAGCGCGGTCTGCACCTGCAGCGACTCGCCCCACACCTCGCCCGGCCGGTGTCGTTTCTCTACCCGCTGACCCACCGGGGCTGGGAGCGGCCCTACGTCGGGTCGGGCATCGCGTTGTATGACGCCATGGCCATCGCCGGTGGCAACGCCCGCGGGCTGCCCCACCACAAGCACATGACCAAGCGGCGGGCGCTGCGCGAAGCGCCGTGCCTCAAGCCCGATTCGCTGACCGGTGCGGTGCAGTACTGGGACGCCCAGGTCGACGATGCACGTCACGTCATGATGATCGCCCGGACGGCGGCGGCGTACGGCGCAGAGTGCGCCAGCCGGGTCAAGGTCGTGTCCTTCCTACGGGAGGGCGAGCGGGTCACCGGTGCCAATCTGGTCGACCTGGAGACGGGCCGCGAGTTCGTGGTTCGGGCCAAGCAGGTCATCAACGCCACCGGGGTCTGGACCGATGACACGCAAGCGATGGTCGGCAGTCGCGGTCAGTTTCATGTCACCGCCTCGAAAGGCATCCACCTGGTCGTGCCGCGTGACCGAATCCAGTCCAACACCGGCCTGATCCTGCGCGCTGAAAAAAGCGTGCTGTTCGTCATCCCATGGGGCCGGCACTGGATCGTGGGCACCACCGACACCGAGTGGACCTACGACAAGGCGCACCCCGCAGCCACGGCACGGGACATCGACTACGTGCTCGGCCACGTCAATGCGGTCCTCCAAACGCCACTGACGCACCAGGACGTCGAGGGCGTGTACGCCGGGCTGCGGCCGCTGCTGTCCGGCGAGTCCGACGCGACGAGCAAGCTCTCCCGGGAGCACGTCGTCGCCCACCCCGTGCCCGGGCTGGTGGTGGTGGCCGGCGGCAAGTACACGACCTACCGGATCATGGCCAAGGACGCGGTCGATGAGGCCACTCGCTCGCTGGACGAGCGGGTGCCCGAGTCGGTCACCGACGACGTGCCGTTGGTCGGTGCCACGGGTTACCACGCGCTGTGGAACCAGCGACACATCCTCGCGGCGCAGTCCGGGCTGCACGTCGCCCGTATCGAGCACCTCCTGCAGCGGCAGGGCACGCTCATCACCGACCTGCTCGACCTGGTGGCAGCCGACCCGTCGTTGGGCGATGTGATGGAGGGCTCGGCGGACTATCTTCGGGTCGAGGTGGTGTATGCCGCCTCGCACGAGGGTGCCCGGCACCTGGACGATGTGCTGGCCAGGCGCACGCGGCTCTCGATCGAGACCTGGGACCGGGGGGTGAACGCCGCCCCGGACGCGGCCCGGTTGATGGCCGGGGTGCTCGGCTGGGACGATGCCCAGGTCGAGCGCGAGGTGTCGACGTACCTCGAGCGGGTCGCGGCGGAGCGCGCGTCGCAGCAGGAGCCCGATGACGCCGGCGCGGACCAGGTCCGGCTTTCGGCACCCGACATGGTCAAGGCGTCCTAGCGGTCGGGGTCCGGGGTCTGCTGCACCCAGCCGAACGTGTGCTCGACCGCCCGCTGCCAGTTGGCGTACTCCGAGGCACGCCTGGTCGAGGTCATCTGCGGCTGCCACTGGCCGGCACGGTGCCAGTTGCCCCGAAGCCCGGCAAGGTCTGGCCAGTAGCCGACGGCGAGGCCCGCGGCATAGGCCGCACCGAGCGACACCGTCTCGGTGACCATCGGGCGCACGACCGGTACGTCGAGCACGTCCGCCAGCTGCTGCATCAGCAGGTTGTCCGCAGTCATCCCGCCGTCGACCCGCAGCATTGCAAGGGCCAGCCCTGAGTCTGCGTTCATCGCGTCGACGACCTCGCGGGTCTGCCAGGCGGTCGCCTCCAGCACGGCACGGGCCAGGTGGCCTTTGGTGATGTAGGAGGTCAGCCCGACGATGACCCCACGGGCGTCGCTGCGCCAGTGCGGGGCAAACAGCCCCGAGAACGCCGGCACGATGTAGCAGCCGCCGCTGTCCTCGACAGTCAGGGCGAGGGTCTCGATCTCGGCCGCGCTGCCGATCAAGCCCAGGCCGTCCCGGAACCACTGCACCAGCGAGCCGGTGACCGCGATCGGCCCCTCCAGCGCGTACACCGCCGGTTCGTCACCGACCTGGTACGCCACGGTGGTCAGCAGGCCGTGCTTCGAGCGCACGACGTCGGCGCCGGTGTTCAGCAGCAGGAAACTGCCGGTGCCGTAGGTGCACTTGGCCTCGCCCGGTGAGAAGCAGGTCTGGCCGAACAGCGCGGCCTGCTGGTCCCCGAACGCCGCCGCGATCGGCGTCCCCGGGCTGACGGTGGTGGCCCGGGCGTACACCTCACTGGACGAGCGGATCTCCGGCAGCATGGCCCTCGGTACCGCGAAGGCCGCCAGCAGCGGCTCGCTCCAGGCGAGCGTCGTGATGTCCATCAGCATGGTGCGGCTGGCGTTGGTCACGTCCGTGACGTGCAGCCCCCCGTCCGGTCCGCCGGTGAGGTTCCAGATCAGCCACGACTCCATCGTGCCGAACAGCACGTCACCGCGCTCGGCCCTTGCCCGTGCGCCGGGGGTGTGGTCAAGGAGCCAGTTGAGCCGTGGGCCGGCGAAGTAGGGCGCCAACGGTAGGCCGCACAGATCCCGGAACCGGTTGGCGCCGCCGTCGGCCACCAGCTCGGCCACCAGGTTGGCGGTGCGGGTGTCCTGCCAGGTCACGGCGTTGCCCAGCGGCCGACCGGTGTGCCGGTCCCACAGCACGGTGGTCTCGCGCTGGTTGGCGATCCCGATCGCCGCCAGGTGATCGGGGGTGACGCCGGCTTGCGCCAGTGCGCGCGGCACGACGGCACTCACGTTGCGCCAGATCTCGGCGGCATCGTGCTCGGCCCAGCCCGGTCGGGGCATCAGCTGCCGGTGCTCCTGCTGGGCGACGGAGACGAGCCGTCCACCCTGGTCGAACAGGATGCACCGCGTGGAGGTCGTCCCCTGGTCGATCGCCGCGACCAGCCGCTGCATCGGGCGACGGCCCGGCGGTGTCGGGACAGTCATCGGCGCCGGGCAGCCAGCTCACGTGCGATGGCGTCCGCGGCATCGCAGACCTGAGTGAGCAGCGCCGGCCGGGGCGCACCGCTCTGGCCGCAGAGCCGGTCGACCGGGCCGGAGACGCCGATCGCGCCGACGACCAGCCCACCGCGGTCCCGGACCGCCGCGGCCAGGCCGGCCTCTCCCATCCGCAGCTCGTCATACTCCAGTGCCCACCCCCGTGCGCGGATCAGCGTCAACGCGGCTGCCAGCTGCGCCGGCATGGTCAGAGTCAGGGGCGTGAAGGCTGCCAGCGGCCGCCGCATCGCGCAGGCCGCGGCATGGGCATCGAAGGCAAGCAGGACCTTTCCGAGCGCGCAGGCATGCACTGGCAGGCGGCTGCCCGTGTCGACCGCCTGCACCGAGTCATCTGGCCGGAACACGTGATGGACGACCAGCACGGTGTCGTCCAGCAGCATCCCGATCCGGACCGCCTGGTGTGAGCGGGCTGCGAGCGGGTCCGCCCAGTTGATGGCCAGCGAGCGGAGCTCGTTGGCGTCGAGATAGCTGCTCCCCAGATGCAGGAGATCCGCCCCGGGCCGGTAGCGGCCGCTGCCATGATCCTGCTCGACGAAGCCGACCTTCTGCAACGTGCGCAGGATGCCGTGGACCGTGCCTTTGGCCAGACCCAGCGAGCCAGCGACCTCGCCCAGCGCGAGCGGGCCGGTCCCCCCGGCAAGCAGCCGCAGTATCGCGGCGGCTCGCTCGATCGACTGCACCGAGCCCGGCATCTCCGGGTCCTTTTCTCGCGCTTGGAAGCGGCTAGGCCGACTCGACCGCATCAGCGGCCGGGGGCGGTGTCGGCAGTATCGGGCGCGCCAGCCGGCTGCGGGCCCCGGACCAGATCGAAGTGGTCAGCACCAGGATCGTCTCCAGCCCCACTTCGATGCCGGCCACCACGTCGGTGCCTGCCCGGTGTCCCACCATGGTGGGACACCGGAGTCTGCCTCACTCCGGTGCAGCATGCTGGGGAACCTCATCGGGCCCGCCGACCGAGCGGCAGTTCCGTCATGCGCCGTCTCGGTCTACGGCGGCGAGCAGTCCGGCAGCCGCCTGCCGGACCTCGCCGGCAGTGCCCATGGCGCGGGCGTGCCGGGCGAGGGCCGTGCAGTCGGTCAGCCTTAGCTCGCGGACACCAGCCTTCACCGCGGGCACCGAGGGCGGCGAGACACTGAGCTCTCTGACCCCCAATCCGAGCAGCACCGGTACGGCGAGCGGGTCGGCAGCAGCCTCGCCACAGACTGCCACGGAGGCCCGGCCCCGGGCGGCAGCGCAGACCTCGCCGACCAGCCCGAGCACGCCCGGGTCCAGCGTGTCGAACAGCGGGGCTACGGCGTCGTTGCCGCGGTCGGCCGCCAGCGCGTACTGCGTCAGATCATTCGTCCCGATGCTGAGGAAGTCCAGGTACGGCAGGAACGCCGCGGCCTTGAGGGCGACCGCCGGCACCTCCACCATGATGCCGACCTCGAGGCCTGCCGGCAGCCTGCCGCCTGCCGCTGCATCGAGCGCGCGCCTGGCCTGCAGCAGTTCGTCGAGCGTGCTCACCATCGGGAACATGATGCTGACCGGGGTCTGGCGCGCGACGCGGCACAGCGCAACGAGTTGGTCGTGCAGCAGCCGCGGTCTGGCCAGGGCGAGTCGAATCCCGCGGATGCCCAGGAACGGGTTGTCCTCCGCGGCCATCGGGACATACGGCAGCGGTTTGTCGCCCCCAACGTCCAGGGTCCGGAAGGTCAACCGGCGGCCGGCCATGGCTTCGGCAAGCGCCAGGTAGTCAGCGACCTGCTCGTCAACGTCAGGCGCCCGGTCGCGGCCCAGGAACAGGAACTCGGTGCGGACCAGACCAGCCTCCTCGGCGCCGGCCTGGGCGGCGGCGCGGGCGTCGCTCAGCGATCCCAGGTTCGCGGCAACGACGACGGCTGCACCGTCCCGGGTGCTCGCTGGCCCCGCCGCCCCAGCTAGCTGGGTGGCCCGCCGGCCGGCGAGCGCGGATGCCCGGGCCCGGTAGTCGGCGACGATCTCTGCCGCGGGATCCACGACCAGCTCTCCGGTCGTGCCGTCAACGATGATGAGCGTGCCCTCGGAGATGTCCAGGGCGCGGGGACCGGCACCCACCACCGCGGGCAGCCCCCTTGCCCGCGCCAGGATCGCGGCATGCGAAGTGGGGCTGCCCACGGCCAGCACCAGGCCGCGTACCAGTGCGAGATCCAGCTCGGCTGTCTCGGCGGGCGTCAGGTCCCGGGCTATGAGCACCCCCTCTCCGGTCGCCGTCACGCCGTGCTGTCCGGTCAGCGACCGCAGGACCTGGTCGCTGACTGCCTGCAGGTCCGCGGCGCGGGCACGGAGGTAGGGGTCGTCCAGTTGCTGGACCTCGCCGACCACAGCGTGCACCGCGGCCGCCCAGGCCGCCGTCGCCGGCCGGCCCGCGGCGATGCCGGCTCGGACCGGATCGAGCAGCGCCGGGTCTTCCAGCAGCAGCAGGTGGGCAGTGAAGATGCCGTCCGCCTCGCTACCCGGCGCCGCGCGAAGTCCGTGCAGCCGGCTGCGGACGGCATCGAGCGCTGCGGTCAGCCGGCCGGTCTCCACCTGGATGTCGTGCTCGACCGGCAGCCCGGGAAGGCGCTCGACCGGCAGCTCGATCGGCAGGGGCCGCAGGTGGCAGGCGGGTCCTATCGCGATCCCGGGCGAGGCGCCTCGCAGGCCCGACGGTAGGGCCAGGGGCGGCTGTCCGGGGTCCGGCTGCGACTGTGTGGCACCTTCTGCCTCGTCGAACTGACGGTGCGCCAGCGCCAGTACGGCCCGCAGCGCCGCCGCCGCCGCGGGCCCCGTCGCGCTTACCTCGATCTCGCTGCCGGCTGCGGCGCCGAGCGTCGCGAGCTTGGACAGGCTCACGGCCGCGACCGGGCCAACACCGGTGGTGAGGTTACGCAGCTGGACCACCGCATCGAATGCCCGCACCTCGCCGACCAGCCGGGCCGCGGGGCGGACGTGCAGGCCATGCCGGTTGAGCACCACGAAGCGCCCGGTCAGTCCCCCGGTCTTGTCGGTAGCGGCCGGCCGCCGGCCAAGGTCGGGTGGCGCTTCGGCCACGGCTAGCTGCGACCGCTTGCCGTCCAAGGCGGCCTCGGCCTCGGCGGCCACTTCCTCGCGGGACGCCCCCGCGGCCGCGGCCACGACTGCGACAACAAGCCCCTCCACGAATGGTGCGGGGCAGAGCAGCACCCGGGTGGCCGCAGCCGGGTCCGGCAGCAGCTCCAGCGCAAGCTCGGCGCTGAGGACGGCGCTCCCGAGGTCCATCAGCACCACGACGCCGCCGCCCGCGTCGACCTGCTCCAGGGCCACCGCGATCTGCGCTGCGTCGGTCCCCAACGTCGTCTCGTCCAGCCCGGCGGCCACCGCGATCAGCGGCTCCCTTCCGTGCAGCATTTCCCGGGCCAGTAGCACTGCCGCATCCGCCAGCACTCGGCTATGCGAGACCGCGACGATCCCGACCAGCGGCGGATCAGGCACCGGCGGCGACCGCCGCAAACAGCAGCGCCATGGATGTGGCACCCGGGTCCTGGTGGCCGATGCTGCGCTCGCCGAGATAGCTGGCGCGGCCCTTGCGGGCGAGCATCGGTGTCGTGGCGTCCCGGCCGGCCGATGCGGCGTCAGCCGCGGCCTGCAGTGCGCCGTCCAGCGGCGCGCCGCTGGAAAGCGCGGCGTCGAGCGCGTCGAGACCGGGAGCGAGCGCGTCGTAGATCGTCTTGTCACCGGCCTCGGCCTTGCCGCGCGCCACGACGCCCTCCAGCCCGGCGCGCAGCGCGGCTGCAAAGCACGCGTCCGTCACCTCGCTGTCGGCACCGAGGACGGGACCCATGCGCAGGAACAGCGTGCCGAACAGTGGCCCGCTCGCGCCGCCGACCTTGCTGACCAGGGTCATCCCCACGGTCTTGAAAAGCGCCGCCGGCGAGTCGGGCGGCGTCACATCGAGCGCAGCCAGCACCGCGGTCATCCCGCGATCCATGTTGGTGCCGTGGTCGGCGTCGCCGATCGCCGCGTCGAGCTCGGTGAGCATGTCCCGATTCTCGGCGATCGCCGTGGCAAAGCGTCGCAGCCAGGCCTCCAGGTCCGACAGCGTCACGGTTAGCTGCCCCAGCGCAAGCCCGGGGTGCTGACCGGGGCGTCCCACAGCGAGAGCAGATCCGCGTCCGCTTGTAGCAGCGTGATCGAGCTGCCGGCCATGTCGAGCGAGGTCAGGTACGGGCCGACCAGCGACCGGGAGATCCCGATTCCCCTGCCTTTGAGGATCTTGGCGACCTCGTTGTAGAGGATGTAGAGCTCGATCAGCGGGGTGCCGCCCAGGCCGTTGACAAAGGCGATGACCTCGTCGCCGCTACTGAACGGCAGGTCCGCAAGAATCGGGTCCAGCAGCAGCTGGGCGACCTCGGCCGCGGTCGCCATCGGTATGCGCTCGCGGCCTGGCTCGCCGTGGATACCTACCCCGAGCTCCATTTCGCTGTCGCCGATCTGGAAGGTCGGTCGCCCTGCGGTCGGCACCGTGCAGGAGGTCAGCGCGACGCCCATGCTCCGGCCCCGTGCGTTCACGGTCCGGGCCACCTCGGCTACCTCGGCCAGGCTGCGGCCCTGCTCGGCGGCCGCGCCCGCAATCTTCTCGAGCAGGACGGTCACGCCGACCCCGCGGCGGCCGGCGGTATACGTGCTGTCCTGCACGGCGACGTCGTCATTGGTCAAGACCGACACCAC
>JBKJOO010000167.1:0-4563 GCA_046595615.1 Mycobacteriales bacterium
CGACGCCGGCGTCGTCGAACAGGCAGACGTCGACAGCCTCGGCGCCCTGGCTGAACAACGCCATGTTGGTGCCCTCGCCATCCCAGGTGGCACCGAGCGGGGCCGGCCGGCCCGGCCAGGGCCGCGTCACGACGCCGGCGGCTCGTGGCCGGGGCCACCGGCGTGCAGGGCGGCATGCCGGTCAGCGAGCGCCTCGTGCTTCAGCCGCTGCTGCGGTTCGGCATGGGACAGCACCAGATGCCCGAGCGCCTTTTCGTGGTCGGCGAGCAGGTCGGCCCAACCGTCGACAAGCTCGCCCGCTGCCACCAGCGCCTCCAGCCGGACCCGCAGCGGCAGCAGCAGCAGGGCCCGCTCCAGCTCGGCCACCAACTCGGCTGGCAGGACGCTGCGCGGCCCGGCGTCGCGGGCCTCTTCCGGCAGCCGGTCGAGCTCGAGCAGCTCCTCCTCGTCGTCCTCGTCGTCGAACTCCTCGTCCTCGTCCTGCTCGTCGTCCTCGTCGTCGTAGCCGGCTTGGACCTCGTCGAGGGAGAGCCCCGCCTCGGCCGCCCACCTGGCCTCCTCGGCCAGGTCGACCGAGTCGGGCAGCGCGCTGAAGAAGGCGTCCTGCCAACCTTCGATCAGCTCGGCGGCCGCCTCGCAACGCTCCAGCGCACCACCCAGGTCCCCCTCGACCGCACGCAGCAGGCCGCGCTGCAGGACGGCGGCGGCATCGCCCGGGAGGTCGAGCAGCGGGTCGGCGGAGCAGACGGTGTGCACGACACCGCGGGAGTCACGGAACATGGCCGAAGACTAGGGTGCGGCGACGTCAACGAGGAGGCAGCAGTGGGCGAGTACGTGCGGCTCGAGGTCGACGGTGCAGTTGGGACGATCCGGCTGGACCGCCCGAAGATGAATGCCCTGGACGCCCAGATGCAGGACGAGATCCGGCTGTGCGCCCTCGAGGCCGGCGAGCGCGACGACGTCCGGGCCGTCGTCATCTACGGCGGTGAGCGGGTCTTCGCCGCCGGCGCCGACATCAAGGAGATGAAGGACAAGTCCCTGGTGGACATGCTCGTGGCCGCCGACCGGCTGCAGGAGTGCTTCAAGACCGTCGCCCACCTCCCCAAGCCGGTCATCGCGGCCATCACCGGCTTCGCCCTCGGCGGCGGCTGCGAGCTGGCGCTGTGCGCCGACTTCCGGGTCGTCGCCGACAACGCCAAGCTGGGCCAGCCCGAGGTTCTGCTCGGGATCATCCCCGGTGCCGGCGGCACCCAGCGGCTGTCCCGACTGATCGGGCCGGCCAAGGCGAAGGACCTGTGCTTCACCGGCCGGTTCGTCGATGCCGAGGAGGCGCTACGGATCGGTCTGGTCGATGTCGTCGTGCCACCCGCCGAGGTCTACAGCACCGCGCTGGCGATGGCCGGCCGATACGCGGGCGGCCCCGCGATCGCCCTGCGCGCCGCGAAGAAGGCGATCGACGAGGGCCTCGAGATGGACCTCGACGCCGGACTGCGACTCGAATCCACCTTGTTCGCTGGCCTGTTCGCCACCGAGGACCGGGCCATCGGGATGACCAGCTTTGTCGAGAACGGTCCCGGCAAGGCCGTCTTCACCGGCCGCTGACCCCACGTGGGGGAGGTCACGTTGTCGCGCCGGTATACCGGTGTTACGGCTGGGTAACCTGTCGTGGCTACCCCGAGTTGCACCCCGGCAACATGGCCGGGACCCTCAGAACAAAGCCAGCGCGGGCAGCCCGCGCAACCCCTACCGAGGAGGTCGGCGCCCGAGTATGAACATCGTCGTACTGGTGAAGCAGGTCCCCGACACCTGGGCCGAGCGCAAGCTCAATGACGCAGACAAGACCCTGGACCGGGCCTCGGTCGACGTCGTCATGAACGAGATCGACGAGTACGCCGTCGAGGAGGCCCTGCGCATCAAGGAGTCCCAGGGCGGTGAGGTCACGATCCTCACGATGGGCCCGGACCGTGCGATCGAGACCATCCGCAAGGCCTTGTCGATGGGCGCCGACAAGGCGGTGCACCTGTCCGACGAAGCGCTGCACGGCTCGTGCGCCATCCAGACGTCGTACGCGATCGCCAAGGTGCTCGGAACTCTCGAGTACGACCTGGTGCTGCTCGGCTCGGAGTCCACCGATGCCCGCCTGGCGATCATGGCCCCGCTGCTGGCGGAGCGGCTCGGCCTGCCCCAGCTGTCGGGTGCCCGCAAGGTCACCACCGAGGGCAGCACGGTCCGGATCGAGCGGCAGACTGAGAACGGCTACGACGTCGTCGAGGCGTCCACCCCGGCCGTCATCAGTGTGGTCGAGAAGATCAACGAGCCGCGTTACCCGTCGTTCAAGGGGATCATGGCGGCCAAGAGCAAGCCGCTCACGACGCTCGCCCTGGCCGACGCCGGGATCGAGGCCGACCGGGTGGGTCTGGCGAACGCCACCAGCCAGGTCAGTGAGTTCAGCAACCGGCCGCCGCGGCAGGCCGGTCAGATCGTCAAGGACGAGGGCGACGGCGGCCTGAAGGTCGTCGAGTTCCTCGCGTCGCAGAAATTCGTCTGAGAGGGCTGGCAGTCATGGCAGAGGTACTCGTGCTCGTCGAGCACATCGATGGCACCCCGAAGAAGGTCACGTTCGAGCTGTTGACCGCTGCGCGGGCACTCGGCGAACCGTCCGCGGTCTTCCTCGGCGCGCCGGGCCAGTCCGCCGCCGCGATCGACAAGCTCGCGCAGTACGGCGCGGCGAAGGTCTACGTCGCCGAGTCCGACGACATCGCCGGCTTTCTGGTGGCTCCCAAAGCGGAGATCCTGGCGCAACTGGTCACCCAGGCCTCCCCGGCCGCGCTCATCGTTGCCTCGACCGCTGAGTCCAAGGAGGTCGCTGCCCGCGTCGCCATCAAGACCGGCAGCGGCATCCTCACCGACGCGGTCGCCCTTGACGCAGACGGCACCACGACCCAGTCGGTGTTCGGCGGTGGCGTCGTGGTCAGGTCCAAGGTCACCGTCGGCACGCCGATCATCACGATCCGTCCCAACAGCACCCCGCCGGTCGAGCAGGCGGGCGCCGCCGAGGTCGTCCAGGTCGCCGTCTCGGTGTCCGACGCCGCCAAGGCATCCCGGATCATCGAGAGCGTCATCGAGAGCAAGGGCGGCCGGCCGGATCTCGGCGAGGCCAGCATCGTCGTCTCGGGTGGCCGCGGCGTCGGTTCGCCGGAGAACTTCTCGATCATCGAGGCGCTGGCGGACTCCCTCGGTGCCGCCGTCGGCGCATCCCGCGCTGCGACCGACGCCGGCTGGTACCCCCACCAGAACCAGGTCGGCCAGACCGGCCGGACCGTCTCCCCGCAGCTCTACATCGCGGCCGGCATCTCCGGCGCGATCCAGCACCGGGCCGGGATGCAGACCAGCAAGACCATCGTGGCGATCAACAAGGATCCGGAGGCCCCGATCTTCGAGCTGGCGGACTTCGGTCTGGTCGGCGACCTCAACACGGTCGTGCCGGCGCTCACCGAGGCGATCACCAAGCGCAAGGGCTAAGCCCTCCACAGACCGACGGCCGGCTCTCCTCTCGCCAGGAGCAGCCGGCCGTCGTCAGTACGAGGTGCCGGTGAGCTCCGCCGACACGGTCCACAGCCGGGCGGCGACGGCGTCGTCCTTGGCGGCGGCGCTGCGACCGACCTGCTTGGGGTGACCGCGCAATTCGAGCAGGCCGGGACCGAAGTACTCCCCGCCGCGGACGTCGGGGGCAGTACCCGCGTAGAGCGAGGGCCAGGCGCCGGCGGCGTCGGACTGCGCGATGGTGGCGTTGCCGAGCCGCATGAGGCCCTCCATCAGCGGCTGACCCTGGCCGGTCTGCAGATGCGTCGCGGCGTAGCCGGGGTGGGCGGCCACGGCGGTCAGGCGGTCCCCGAAGCGCCGGTCGAGCTCGCGGGTGAACAGCAGGTTGGCCAGCTTGCTCTGGCCGTACGCGCCCCACCGCCGGTAGGACCGCTCGCCCATCAGGTCGTCGAACGCGATCCTGCCGAACTTGTGGGCGCCGCTCGACACCACGACGACGCGCGGCGCCGGCGCGGCGAGCAGCAGCGGGAGCAGTCGGCCGGTGAGGGCGAAGTGGCCGAGGTGGTTGGTGCCCAGCTGCAGTTCGAAGCCGTCGGTCGTGGTGCTGCGCGGCGGCGCCATCACGCCGGCGTTGTCGACCAGCACGTCGAGCACGGGGGTGCGTGCGGCGACCTCGGCGGCCGCGGCCTCGACGCAGGCCAGCGAGGCGAGGTCCAGGGTCAGCAGCTCGACCGCCCCGCCGGGCACCTCGCCACGCACCCGGCGCAGTGCCGCCTCGGCGCGACCGGCGTCCCGGCAGGCCATCAGCACCCGGGCGCCCTTGCGCGCCAAGCCGATCGAGGTGTGCAGCCCGAGCCCGGAGTTGGCGCCGGTGACGAGCGCGACCCTCCCGGTCTGGTCGGGAACGTCGGCAGCGGTCCATCGGCTCATGGCACCAGCCTGCCACCGCCTGCTCGGCTCGTAGGGTGTCCCGCATGGCCTCCTGGGACCGACGCACCCCCGCGCAGCTGACCAAGGCGC
>JBKJOO010000258.1:0-7733 GCA_046595615.1 Mycobacteriales bacterium
CCGCCTTGGCTTGGCAGGGCGGGGTCGGTGCAGTCCGCGGCGTGCCGGAGTAGGTCGTGGAAGGCGTCGTGCCTTCTGCGGCTGGTGCTGCGTGGGTCGCCGTCGGTCCGGTGGCTGTGCACGGTGCGGTCCAGCACGGCGTTGAGCAGCGCAACGGTTTCGGGGGACAGGGTCGCGGACAGGTGGCCGGTGCCGTCGGGGCTGTCCGAGCAGGACAGCCCGATCCGGTCCTCGAGCCGTTGCCGGGCGTGTTCGGCCAGGGCGGGGCTGATCGCTTCGGCCCGGAGCCGGAGTTCGCGGGCCAGGGTGTCCGGGTCGGTGAGCAGCGCGACCGCGCAGATCGCGTCCAGGGAGTCGGTGACGATGTTGGTGTCGAGGCCGCGGACACCGTGCACCACCGCGGCGGCGTGCCGTCGGGTGAGCTTGCCGGCGATCAGCAGCTCGCCGACCGGCCGGAGGTCGCTGTCCAACCGGCGGGCCAGCCGGACGGTGCCGCCAGCGACCGCGGTGGTGCAGCCCACCGCGGCCTGCACCAGCACGCCCGCGGACGGCTGGCCGAGCTCGACATGCGTGCCGTAGGCGTTGACCGCGGCGACCTCCCGCAACGCCAGCCCGTCCAGGGAGGACACCGCCCGGAGCAGCGCGGCGCAGACCAGCGGGTCCCCGGTCGGCCCGAGCGTCCCGAGCCGGTGCAGCACGTCGTACAACTCGACCGCCTGCGAAGGGACCGGCGGAGCGGTGATCGTCATCGCCCCGCCTCCTCCCGGTATCGAACTGTTGTTCGAAGTCTATCGCAGAAGTTGAAGCACCACAAGGGGTGTGGACAACGAGAACCACTGTCCACACGTGGTTCTCGGATACTGAAGCGCTGATTCTCGGTGCCCGCTACTGCTCGTGACGCACCAATCAGATGCCGCGACCGCCGCAGTCCACGTCGTGCGGTAGCTACTGACCAAGGCCGCGAGGTCGGGCAGCGACCACACCTCGGTGATGCCGTCATGCAGGAACCGGCAGGAGGCATGCTCGGTGAAGATGGGCGACCCGATGGGCCCCTCGGATCGTCTCGTCCGGGGTGCAGTCGAAGCTGATGCGGCAATTGACGTAGCCGTTGTCGACGTCGAGGTGCTGCACGTTGCAGATCTCACCGGGCAGCGCGCCTTGATCGGTCGAGGAACTCCGGACCGCTTCGTCGCCAGGTCAGCGTTGGGGGCCGGGGAGGCGGCCCTGCAACTCGAACAGTTGGCTCTGCGCATATGCCGGCTCCAGCACCCAACAAGAGGCGGCCTCCCACCCCGCCCCAGCAATGGTCAGAGCATCTCGGGAGGTCTCGACCGGCACCGGGACATCGGTCGGGAGGTGGGCAAAGTCGAAGGCAGGAACGTCTACCCTTGCCTCGTCCCAGTCGATCAGCGCAACCTGGTCCTCGGTCAGCAGGATGTTCCCGGGACCGAGATCGCCATGGATGACGCACTCCCTCTCGTGCAGCACCGGTCCCCAGCTGTCTCGGACCAAATTGACTGCGGCCTTCGGCATCGCGGACAGGTCGACATCGCCACCCCGGTCTTGGCTCAGCAGTGCGCGGGCCGAGGCGAACCCGGGTCGCTGCGGCCAGCCGACCGTGGCCTCGTGGACCGTGCGCAGCACCTCGATCACCCGCAGCCAATCGGCTGCGTCGGTGGGCGGCCCGCCTGGCAGGAACCGTTGCACCAGTACCCCGTCGGCGACGAGACGACCGTCGTCGGTCGCGACGGTGTCCGGGACCACTACCCCGGCCTCACCCAATTGCTTCAGCAAGCGCAGCTCCCAGGCCAACGCCGGTGGTGTTCGCCCGGAGGTACGGACCACGAGCTCGTCACGACCACGCTGAGCCCGGAAGACGCGGTTCCGAGCCCCTCCCGTCATTGGTCCCAGCAGCTCCAGCCCACCCCATGGCGAGACGTTTGGCCCGTCGCCGACCACCTCACGAGCCACGACTCGAGCATGCCGCTTCGTGAGCCGGTCCGCTGGGCAGCAGGACCCCAGGTCCGCGGGCGCAGCCAGGGCACTTCGCAAGGTCGGCCCCCAGGTCCAGCAGCCCGGGGCGTTGCACGACCGACCGGGTTTGCGGGTGCCGGTCATTGACTCACGCATCAGTCAGACCGTGCAGGACGTCGTACTCCTCGTGATGGTCGTGACGCCTGGGCGCAGACGGGAAATCGACGGACGCTGATTCCCGGCGACGCGCGGTAAACCACCGTCGCCGTTCGAGCGACACAGGTCACCCGGATGGCAACGGGGGCTTATCAGGCAGGGTTCCCGTCGCGTCTGTCCAGGTTCAGATGCCGAGGCTCGCGCGCGACACCGTCGACAACACCTGCTGCTGGTAGTAGACCGGCCCGCCCTCGTCGGCGGTGACATCGGACGGGTAGTGCGTCGACACCGACAGGGCGTACACCTTCGTCGCCGACACCACGAGCCCGAAGTAGTCGCCGATGAAGGACTCGGTGCAGGGATCGTCGTGGCTGGGGCAGGCCATCTGGCCGAGGCCCCCGACGTGCTGCGCCGGATTCTGCGGGTCCCAGGTCGCTGCCGACAGGCGGGCGTTGCCCTTGACGCTCACAGCGCCCGCACCCGCGTCGTGGTAGGCCTGCACGGTCACGTCGACGCAGAAGTTCCGTCGGCCGACGTCCTGCCGTAACACGCTTCGGTCCGCGGGGCAGGCGGCGCGACGGTCGTAGAAGGCCACTGCGACGGCTCCGCCCGGGCCCGCCGCGACCGAAGGCTGGAACTGGTCGGTCGAGGCGTTGTTCGTGGCGTCATTCACCACCGCCGGCGTCGACCAATGGACCCCGCCGTCGATTGACTGGGTGAACTTGACGTCGAACTGCGTGCCGTCCCAGTCCTCGTACGTCATGTACAGGTGCCCGGCGTACGTCGGGCTGGCGGCAAAGCTCTCGACGATGCCGTCGCGGAACGTCGTGTTGGGCAGATCGCCGTTGCCGCTGGTCAACAACCCGACCGTCGTGACGGCACTGAACGCGCCGAACGTCCGACCGTCGTCGGTCGAGCGCGCCACGTAGATCGTCGAGGCCTTGCCGCTGGGCGGGAAGGAGACGAACGAGACGTAGATGGCCCCGGCCGCGTCGATGGAGGGGTAGACGTAGGTGTTCGACGGGCCGACCACGTTCGGCGGGGTAATGGTGATGGCCGGATCGAAATGCGCACCCCGGTCGCGCGAGACGGCAAAGCGCACCGAGGTTGCCGAGCCCTTGAACAGCGCCCAGGCCGCGTAGACGTGGTCCTGGTACGGGCTCCCCGGGATGCTGTTCACGGCAACCCATTGCTTGTCCTCGAAGGCCAGGCTGAAGCTCGATTCGTTGGGTGAGTTCTCCAGGTCGCTGCCCTGGTTGCCCTTGATCCAGTGGTGTCCGAGGTCGTCGCTGTAGGACAGGTCGATGGCGCCGTTCGGATGCAGGTTGGTCCAGTAGGCGTTGAAGGGCAGGGTCACCTGGTAGGCCCGTCCCAGCGTGTCGAAGGCGACATTCGGGTCGGTGACGTTGGTCCAACTCGGCGGCATCGCCTGTGTCCCGACCGTCGTGCAGTCATAGCCCTGGACCTGGCTGGTCGCGGTGGGCACGCCCTTCGGCATTGAGTAGGCGCCGAGGGAGAAGTTGTAGAACGTGCTGAAGCGGTCGAAGAAGAATTTCGAGGCGCCGACGAGATCCTCACCCCCGGGCTTCACGGCGAGTGCGGACTCGGAGTGGTTCGCATCGAGGGTGCCGGCTCTGCAGGTCCCCGCCGTCGGCGCCCCGCCGGGGTCGGGATAGCCACCGCCGACCGTCGGGAAGCTTGCCACCACGTTCGTGACCGGCACCGAGGTCGCCCACGGTGAGGATGCCGACGCAACGCCAGGAGTGGACAGCAGGGTCGAAGCCACCAGCAGCGCGGCTGATGCGCCGACAGCGAAGATTGACCTGTGCACCAGCATGTGAACCTCATTTCCGGCCGCAGTCGGCCGGTTCCGCAGGATGTTCGCCCTGTCTACTCTGCGGTCACCCTCCTGGGAAGGGGTTGTCGTCAGCCCTGCGTCAGCCCGTGCTCCACGCAGCGCGCGGTCCACTCGGTCGGGGTGACCTGCACGACCAGCCGGCGCCGGCAGCGCGGGCAGTACCGCGGGGGTTCGAGCGCCCTGGCGCGCCGGCACGCCGGATGGCTGCCAGGCTCGCCACACAGGTCGCACCAACCGAGCAGCAGCTCGTAGGTCAGCAACCGCAGGCCCGGCTCCGGCTCCCAGTCGCGCTCGGGTGTGCGGACGAAGCCCAGCCGCTCGTAGATGCGGTGCGCAGCAGTCATCGTCGCCTGCGTCGACAGGCGCACCACCTCGCAGCCGTCCGCCAGCGCTGCATCGAGGCAGGCCCGCATGAGCGCTGTCCCGGCGCCCGCACCCCGCGCCGCCGGGCCGACGACCAGCATCCGGATCACGGCCTCGCCGGGAGCTGCCATCTCGGCGTACGCGCCGCCCTTGGTCGCGACGGCGACGGAGCCGACGACCTCGCGGCCCAGGACCGCGACGAGCACGGTGGCCGCGCGGGCCCGTCCGGCGACGTCGCGCAACGTCGACTCGTAGCTCGCATCGCCGTATCCCTCGGCGAGGTACGTCGTCGCGGTGAGCTCGGCGATGATGGCGAACTCGGCCTCGGCAGCGGTGCGGACCTCGAGCGGCTGGTTAGGCACCGGGGGTGTCTACCGCACGGGCGCTGTGCAACTCGACGCGACCGACCCGGCGGGCCGGCCCGTACCGTCTCGTGTGGTGATTTCGTGGCCCTCGACGGGCCGAAATTCACGCCACGAGTCGAGAGGCGGTGTCGGGGTCGTCTGGCGCGCCGTCAAGCCCCCACCTCCGGCCGATCTTGACGGTGTGGTCGGCGACACGCCGGTCGGAGCGACCAGATCGTCAAGATCGCCGGCGCAAGGCGGCCGGCGCAAGGCGCAAGGCGGCCGGCGCAAGGCGCAAGGAGCCCGGCGCAAGGCGCAAGGCGGCCGGCGCAAGGCTCAAGGCGCCCGGCGCAAGGCTCAAGGCGCCCGGCTCAAGGCGCGAGGCCCCGGACGCCGGGGCGGCGTATGGCGGCGCGGTCGGCCTCGACGGCCGGCCGGACGGGGCAGCCGGCGAGGTGGTCGTTGATCGGCCCGCAGGCTTGCAGCAGCGAGTAGACCGTGGTCGGCCCGACAAAGCTGAACCCGGCCCGCTTCAGCGCCTTGGCGAGCGAGGCGCTGGCCGGGGTCGAGGCCGGCACCTGCGACCAGTCCGTCGGTGCAGGCGACTGTTCGGCGTAGGACCAGATGAGCGCGGGCAGCCCACCGGTGGCCCGCAGTGCGACGGTGGCGTGGGCATTGGTCACGCAGGCCTGCAGCTTTGCGCGGCTGCGGATCAGCCGGACGTCGGTCAGCAGCGGTGCGACGTCAAGCCCGGCGACGGCGTCCGGCTCGAAGCCGAGGAACGCCTCTCGCAGCGCGTCGCGCTTGCGCAGCACAGTGATCCAGGCCAGGCCGGCCTGGAACCCCTCGAGGCAGATCTTCTCGTAGAGCTCCCGCTCGCCGGTGCGTGGCCGGCCCCATTCGGCATCGTGGTAAGCCTCGTAGAGCGGGTCGCCGTCGCCGAAGCATCGGCTCATGCCAGCGACCGGACGATCGCCCCGGTGACGGCCGCAAGGTCGTCGTCGCTGCTGATGTACGGCGGCATGGTGTAGACCAGCCGGCCGAATGGGCGGACCCAGGCGCCCTCGTCGACCAGCCGGGGCTGCAGCACCGCGAGGTCACAGGGCTCGCGCAGCTCAACCACCCCGATCGCGCCGAGCACCCGTACGTCAGCGACCCCCGGCAGGTCCCGAGCCGGGGCGAGGCCGCGGGCGAGCTCGGCGGACACGTGCGCGACGGTGCCGCGCCAGTCCTGTTCGAGCAGCAGCCGGACGCTGGCCTGAGCGACCGCGCAGGCCAGCGGGTTGGCCATGAACGTCGGTCCGTGCATGAACGCACCACCTACCCGCTCGGCGACCTCATCGGTGCACAGGACCGCCCCGAGGGTCATCGTGCCGCCGGTCAGCGCCTTGCCGAGGCACAGCACATCCGGCACGACGCCCGCGTGGTCCATCGCCCACAGCTCGCCGGTGCGCCCAAAGCCGGTCGCGATCTCGTCGAACACCACCAGCAGGCCGGCCGACCGGCACAGCGCGACCAGCTCACACAGGTACGCCGGGGCGTACCACCGCATCCCGCCGGCGCCCTGCACGACCGGCTCGATGATCACCGCGGCGAGCCGGTCGCCCTGCTCCGCCAGGACCCGGCGCAGCTCGGCCAGGTCGGTGTCGTGCACCGGCTCGTCGTACAGCGGGGTCGGTCGGTCGACGAACACCTGCTGGATGACGTGCCCGCCGAACATGGCGTGCATCCCGGTCACGGGATCGCACACGCTCATCGCCCCGGCCGTGTCGCCGTGGTAGCCGCCGCGCACGGTCAGGATCCTGGACCGCCCCGGGCTGGCCTGCAGCGCCAGCTTGAGCGCTACCTCGACCGCGACGCTGCCGGAGTCGGCGAAGAAGACCCGCGTCAGCGGCGCCGGGGTGATCTCGACCAGGAGCTCGCCCAGCTCCACCGCCGGGGCGTGGGTGAGGCCGCCGAACATCACATGGGCGAACCGGTCGACCTGGGCGTGCAGGGCCGCGTCGAGGTCGGGGTGGCGGTAGCCGTGGATCGCCGCCCACCAGCTCGACATGCCGTCAACGAGCTCGCGGCCGTCGGCGAGCACAATCCGGGTGCCGTGCGCGTCGACGACACCGAACAGCGGCGACGGCTCGACCGCACTGGCGTAGGGATGCCACAGCACCGCGCGGTCGCGGGCGACGAGATCCATCAGAGCGTCTGCGACAGCGCCTTCATCGGCATCTGCAGGTCGCGCAGCATGTCGAGGTCCTCGGTCGCGGGCCGGCCGAGGGTGGTCAGGTAGTTGCCGACGATCACCGCGTTGATCCCGCCGAGCATGCCGTCCCGGGCGAGGTCGCCGAGGGTGAGCTCGCGGCCGCCGGCGAAGCGCAGGATGGTGCGCGGCAGGGCGAGCCGGAAGACCGCGATGGCCCGCAGCGCGTCCCCCGCGGCCATCACCGGCAGGTCACCGAACGGCGTGCCGGGGCGCGGGTTCAAGAAGTTCAGCGGGACCTCGTCGGGCTCGATCGCCGCGAGTTGCGCGGCGAACTCGGCCCGCTGCTCGAGGGTCTCACCCATCCCGAGGATGCCGCCGCAGCACACCTCCATACCGGCCTCGCGGACCATCCGGAGCGTCTCGAAGCGCTCCTCCCAGGTGTGCGTGGTCACGACCTGGGGGAAGTGCGAGCGGGCGGTCTCCAGGTTGTGGTTGTAGCGGTGCACCCCCATCGCGGTGAGGTCGTCGACCTGCTCCTGGGTGAGCATCCCGAGCGAGCACGCGATCTGGATGTCGACGGCCGCCCGGATGGCGGCGACGCCGGCCCGGACCTGAGCCATCAGCTTGGCGTCCGGCCCGCGGACGGCCGCGACGATGCAGAACTCGGTCGCCCCGGTGGCGGCTGTCTCCATCGCGGCCTTGACGAGCGAAGGGATGTCGAGCCAGGCCGCGCGCACCGGGCTGGTGAACAGCCCGGACTGCGAGCAGAAGTGGCAGTCCTCGGGGCAGCCACCGGTCTTCAGGCTGATGATCCCCTCGACCTCGACCTCGGGCCCGCAGT
>JBKJOO010000271.1:0-4228 GCA_046595615.1 Mycobacteriales bacterium
TCGCCCGCGTCGGAACTGACCTGCGCATCGGGCAGGAGCTCGGCGAAGGCATCCACCGCATCTTTCGACGAGATGCGCCTGCGCGGCCTGACCGACCCCGTCTATCCCCAAGGACCCAGCAGCGTGCGCCTCACCCTCGACAGCACCCATCGCCTCAGCCCCACCATCACCTCCCAACTCCCCCGCGGCGCCCTGCCCCTGCTCGACCTCCTCCGCGAGGCCGGCCGCCCCTTGTCCACCGGCCAGATCGTCGACCTCACCGGCCGCAGCAGGCCCACCACCACCAAACATCTCGACGCCCTGCGCAGCCAGGCACTCATCACCTGGACCGGACAATCCCCCAAGGACCCCCACGCCACCTGGACCATGACCACCACGTAAGCGCGAGCGGGCCCCGCCTGGGCAGCGAGGAATTACCCCGATCAGGCGCGCTCACACGTGCTAGATCCCGTTGATGAGTCAGATGATTTACAGACGCGAAGTCATCGACATACGCGAGGCCCATGCACCCGTGTTGCCGCAGGTCAGGCGGCTGCACGTCTCCTGACTGACCTGTTTGTGAGACACGGAGCGGACCGCGCCCAGCTCCACGGTCAAATCCGGCGATGAGATTGCGCCACAGCGGAATTCGGAGCCGGCACCGGGACTCGAACCCGGAACCCTTTGTTTACAAGCCAAGCGAGCGCTGGTTCAGCTGGTGCTGCTTGATGCTGTCCGCCCCCCGTGACCTGCGGAAACGTCCCGGCGGTTCATGCCGGCTCGTCCGTTGCTACCGCCGTGTCCGTGAAGTCCCGGCGCGTTTCCTGACGCATTCCCTGACGCAGGAGGCATCGTCGTTTCGGTGCGCTGTCTCCGGTCGGGTCGGTCACGGCGGGGCGTCGCGGTCGTCACCGGGCATCGCCCCCGTTCTGCACCGTGGCGGATCCCTGGTCGGCGTCGGCAGGCGGTCGCCGCGGCCGGGTGAGCTTTCTCGCGGCACGGCGGTACCGCCAATGACCGTCCACCGGGCACCTCCGCACGGCGAGCATGGCGGCAAGCCGAACCCGCACGATTGAACCGAAGGACCACCCATGAGTGACCGCACCGTGCTGTCCCCCCTTGCCGAGGCCGTCCTGCTCCTGGACCAGGCGACTCTCGCCTGCACCGCCCGCGGGAACGCCGCCACGCACGCCACCGCCGACCTGACGACGTGGCATCTCGACGCCGGTCGCGGTGGTGGTGGCGGCTGACACGTTGCGTGCCGCGGCCGCCGTCCCCCTGCCCGAACTGCTCGACCTGTACCCGGTTCCGTCCGGCGGCGATCCGCTCGAGCTGGTCCTCGCCGCCCGAGACGCCTTGGACCGGGTGCCGGACGAGCTGACCAACACGGCCCTGTTCATAGGGCGCCTGCTCCTGCACGACGCGCTGGCCGCCGTCCGGACCCACTATGAGTGACTACACCGTCGCCGAGCTCCTCGCGGACGCCGACCGCGACGCCCGGCACCTACTCGGACACACCGGACCGGACGACGGGCCCGGCTTGACCGCGGCCTGGCCAGGGCTGCTCCGTAGCGCCGCCGTGCTGTTGTCCAGCGCACCCCAGCCCAGGATCCCGCACACCGCAGATGACCTGCCGGCACTGGACGGCCACGTCCACCGCATGCTGGCCGAGGCCACCACGGCACCGCCCCTGCGGCTGCCGGCCCCGCACGACAGCTGCGCCTGGATCATCGCCACCTGGTACCAGGCGGCCGCCCAAGCCGCTCGAGCCGCGCACTCCCCCCACCGCGCTGACGACGCCGCCACCGACCCGACCAACCCGGCCACGCCCACAGACCCGGCGGATCCGGCGGATCCGGTGGATCCGGTGGATCCGGTCGCCCTCAGGACCCGGGTCGCTCGGACGCTCGCGACCGTGGCCCACGTGGCCGGCCAGGAGCTGCAGGCTCACACCCAGCGCAGGCAGGACGTGGACAACCGCGAACCCCGCCCGCACTGGGTGCTGAGCAAGAGCAACCCGCCACCGAATCACGCCGAGAGGCAGTGGGCCCGGATGCTGCACCGGCACGAGCATCACGCCCTCGACCACCTCGTCGCGCCATCGACCGAGGCCATGACGGAGCCGCACAACCAGAGATCTCGCGGGGCCAGGACCCACCCTGCCGGCGGAGATCACGACCTGGTCCATCCTCGCCCGCCGCCAGGCCACCGACCGCGAGAGCGGCGCACGCGATCTGCGCCGTGTTGCCCTCACCCAGCGGGCTGCGCTGCACGCGGCTGCTTCCCCGGCCCATACGGCCGTGCACCGCGGCGACATCCCCGCCGAGGCTGGCCCTCACCTTCAGGCCCGGATCACTGCCGCCGCGAACAGCTGGGCTGAGGTGGCGGATCAGTGGAACTGGGCCCACGTGACGCGCGCTGGGGAGCCGACCGAGGCCAGCGCCGGAGTGTCCGGCCTGCTGTTTACCGCGATCAACACCAATTCTTGCAGCCGCAAAGCCTGGTTGAGCCCCGGGGAGGTCGACGACCGGTTCGCCGGGCTACCCCTGGTCCCGACGCTGCGAAGCATCCTCGAGAGCAACGAGGTCCTCGCCGAGGTCTATCAGCACCTGCCGGACCAGCGGCGGGCCGAGGGCCGGCTCTTCGCTCGGGTCTCTGCGCTGCTTCGGATCTCGAAGGAGACCGCACTCGACCCCCACGACGACCTGTCCCGGCTCCCCCTCATCACCCGGAACGTCCTCAGGGACCCGCTCGGGGCGACTGACCCCAGCCGCGTAGGGGCGGCTCCACACCACCGCCACCGCCCTGGTCGACAACGCCGAACGAGCTCACCACGCCCTGCTGGCCGGCACGGCATCTGCCAGCCCAGCAACGACCCCTGCGCCCCTGACCATCGCAGGCCACACGCCCGTACGAACACCGTTCGGGACGCACCCAGGACCAGGCATCCCCCGATGAAGCAGCCTTAAGGATAACCGGCCGCCGCCGCCCGCACCGGCCCCCCTCCCCCCAGTGCCCAGCCCGCGCCTCGGTCAGGTCCGGGCGCACATATTGTCCGCCGCCGACAGCTGGGACGAGGTCAAGAGTCCCGTTAATGGCTGGCGCGAATGGCGAGTTCTTCGATGTGGCCTGGCACAGCTGAGGAACGGGCCCGCCGGCTCGAGCATGGACCGTGGCGGCAAGCCGGTTCACCGAAGGGCTGTGGACGGGGGTGAGCGAGGCTGAGGCGAAGAAGGTGTGGAACGGCCTGGAGTGGCCGGAGAAGGCCATCGCCTACGGGACGGCATACGACCACCCGACGAGCTCAGCGCGTACCGCCGGCACCTCCGCGTCGACGAGGTCCTCAATGGGTGTGTCATCAGGTGCGGGCGTGGCCGGTGAGCTGGTTGCGGGCGCGGCGGCCGCTGCTGCGGTCCACGAGGATGAGCACGGGGAGCACGGTGTGGAACCCGTGTCTGAGCCCACCCTGAGCGGGGTCGTCGAGCTGAACGGCGAGGCTCAGCGCTACTTCGCTGCGCAGGCCGTGTCGGGCAGTAAGGGCGGTGACTACCTTGCGGGCCGCCTCGGCAGCCAGGTCGTAGCTGAGGGGCCGTTCCGGGTCGGTTAGGCACCTGAGGGGTGGACGAACCTGAGCGACCACCTGCTCAAGGCCGGAGCGAGCGACGCCGAGATCCTCGGCGCCGGTCTGGGCCGGCAGTCCAGTCGCGCGGCACCGTCATCAACACCTTCCGCGACCGAGCGCCGGTGGCGATCCGCGACGTCCGCGGCGACACCGTGGGTTTCGTCGGCCGAGACCTTTCCGGAGACAGGGCTGCGCCGAAGTACCTCAACACGGCCTCGACGGCGGCGTTCACGAAAGAAAAGCATGTTCTCGGTCTGTACGAGGCCGGTCCGGACGCGCGGGTGGTCCGGGTGGAGGGGCCCTTCGACGCGATCGCGGTCACCGCCGCTGGGCAGGGTGCCTACGCCGGTATGGCGCCGATGGGGACAGCGTTGACCGACACCCAGGCGGGCCTTCTGGCTGAGCGTTCGGGAGGTCGGGTCTGGGAGGCCCTGGACGCCGACCCCGCCGACCCCGCCCGCAGGAAGGCCGTGGAGAAGGACTTCTGGGCGCTACGGGAGGAGGGGGTCGACACCCGGCTCATCGTGCTCCCGCACGGCAGCGACCCAGCCCAGCTGTGGAAGGACGCCCCTGCTGAGCTGAGTGCGGTCCTGGGGGCCGCGGACGGTGCCCCCACCGCAGGGATAG
>JBKJOO010000405.1:0-21913 GCA_046595615.1 Mycobacteriales bacterium
CGCACATCCGCGGATCACCGGTCGGGCCGAGCGTTCCGAGCCGGTCTAATACGTCGTACAACTCGACCGCCATCGACGGGACCGGCGGTGCGGTGATCGTCATCGCCCTGCCTCCCCGGTATCGAACTGTTGTTCGAGGGCTACCGCGAAGCCGGGGATTTGGCAACATTGTGGACAACGAGAATCGTTGTGCACGAGAGCTTCTCGACCGCGCCGACCACAACGGAAGCAACGACCGCGACGAAAGGCCTGCCGCCCCGCGGCGGCCCTTCCGCAGACCATGGCGTCCTGATGGCTTCGGTCCCAAGGACCGTCCACCCCCGGCCCAACAGGATTGGACATTCCAGAAGGGCCGGAGCCTGACAGCCAGGACCACGTCTGCGGCTGACGAGCTCCGACCGGGGCTGCGCCACCCGCAACGACGGCGGGCTGGTGGCCTGCACCGTCCGGATCACCTGCGCCCGCCGAGGTGATCACGCGATATGGCCTGACCGGCCCTGCCCCGGCGTACCGATGGCTGAGCGCCGTCGCCGACGACATGTCACAGTCTCGGGCGCACGATCGTGGTCGGCGGCAGGTGCTCAGGACGCTGCGGACTCGGCCTGGCCGGCGCGCGACGTCCAGCCGTCGGCGAGCACCGCTCGCATGTGCCGGGCCCTCGCGGGGGGTGTCATCCCCATGAAGTGCAGGGCGTGCGGGTCGGCCACGTCGGGCCGGTCGGCGTAGGACCGGGCGCAGCTGTTGAACAGCTCACCGTCGACCCGGCCGCCGAGGTAGGGCTGGTTCCAGCCCGGCGGCAGCCAGCTCGTGCCGTCGAGGAATGCACCACCCGCCCCCGGGCGCGCCCAGTGGTAGCGCTCGTCGCCGCGGTCCCAGCCGAGGGCGGCGAGGACCGCCCCCTGATCAGCCCACGGACCGGGCTGGGGGCCGGCCTGCTCCACCGCGTCGAGGAAGGCGAAGGCCTGCGGGCACGAGCGGAGCAACCACACGCCGGTGTTGGGGTTGACGCGGTGCTCATGCGGCACGTGCTCCAGCGCCAGGGCCTGGAACGCCATGGGGTGCAGGTGCATCGCGACGTCTTCGTCGTCGCGGGTCAGCAGCACGTCGGCGTCGAGCCACAGCACCTGGGGCGAGCTGCGCAGCGCCTCCCGCAGCAAGCCGAGCTTGGCCCACTTGGCCCGCTGCGCACCCGGATCGGCGCAGGCACCGTCGCTCGCCAGGTCGGTCGCGTGGACCGCCCAGTCCCAGCGCTCGGCGTAGCGCCGGAACGACGGCAGTGCCAGCTCGTGCAGCACCTCCCGCATCTTCGGGCCGGCAGCGGTGACGACGGTGCCCCGCGTGCCGCTGATCCTCGCGAGTTCCACTGCCATGCGACCTCCTCGGGTGCCCGCGTTCGGCGCCGAGCCTGCGTCGTGGACGCGGCGCCCCGCCGACGGGACACCGAACAGCAGATGCCCATCAGGTGGACGGTCGGCGGCGCTCTAGGCTCCGGACCAGTCGAGGGGATGGCGATGCGGATCGTTGCGACGTACGGCATCAAGGGTGGCGTCGGCAAGACGTCCGCGGCGGTCAACCTCGCGGCGCTGGCGGCCCTCGGGGGACGACGGACGCTGCTCTGGGACCTTGATCCGCAGGCCGCCGCGGGCTATCTGCTCCAGGTCGAGCCCAAGGTGAAGGGCGGCAGCATCGGCCTGCTGACAGGTCGTCGCGAGCTCGACGAGGCGGTCCGCTCAACGGGTGTCGACGGGCTCGACCTGCTCCCCGCCGACGTGACGATCCGGGCGGCAGACACCGCGCTCGAGGACGCCAAGAAGCCCGAGAAGCAGCTGGGCAGATTGCTCAAAACGGTCCGCGACGACTACGACCTCGCTGTCCTGGATTGCCCACCCGGCTTGACGTTGCTGTCGGAGAACGTCTTCGCAGCAGTCGATCTGCTACTCGTCCCGCTGATCCCCACGCCCCTGTCGCTGCGCACGTTCGAGCAGCTGGAGGCGTTCCTTGCCGGGCGCAGTGGCGCCCGTCCCCGCGTGCACCCGTTCTTCTCGATGGTGGACGGCCGCAAGCGCTTGCACGCGGAGGTGCGGGCCGAGCTGCTGCAGCGCTCGACGGCGGTCCTCACCGGCTGGGTGCCGGCGTCGAGCTCGGTCGAGCGGATGGGGTTGACCCGCCGGCCGGTCGTGGTCAGCGAGCCGACGAGCCGAGTCGCCCTGGCGTACGCCGAGCTGTGGGCCGAGGTCGCCGGGCTGCTGGCGACCTGACTGCGGTCAACCGTCGAACCAGCGTCGGAGCCGCGGCCGGGACACCGCCGCACGGGCCTGCGGCCAGCGCAGGACCGCCGCCTCGGCGCGGGCCTGCTCCAGGGCGTGCAGCCGCCCGAAGGTGAAGCCGTTCTCGCCGGCCAGGTGGCCGCGGGCGCCGAGCTCGCGCAGGACCTCGCGGCTCACGACGCCGTCCTGCACGTCGCCGAGCGTCTCCTGCAGCTGCTCCATCGCGGTCGCGAACCGGCGGGCCGGTCGGCCGAACACCGGCTGGACCGCTTCAGCGGCGTACCGGGCCCGCTTGGCGTTCTTGCGGACCTCGTGCAGCAGCTCGTGCCTGCGCGGACCGGTCGCGCGGTCGGCCGCTGCCATGGTCCGGTCGAGCTGTCGCCAGGTCCGGCGCAGCAGCGGGGCCAGCATCGACTCGGCGTCCCCGCGGGCGGGGTCCAGGAACGGCGGCTCGGTTACGAGCGCGTCGAGGGCGTCCAGCAGCCGCAGATAGCGCTCGCCGTCGAGGGCCGTGCGCAGCTGCCCGTAAGCGCGTTCATGGCGCTCGGTCATGGCCGCTTCGATCCGGGCCTGCACGCGTCCGAGCACGAGCTCGGCGGGTTCGGCGGCGAGCAGCGCGAGCAGCCGGGCGTGCAGCACCTCCGCGTCGCGAGCCGCGCCCAACGCGCCGGCCAACCACTGCAACTCGACGCGGAGCGGATCGGTCTGGGCCCGGACGACCAACGGTCGAAACGTCGTCAGGGCGCTGCGCAGCCGGCGGGTCGCCACCCGCATCGTGTGGACGGCGTCGGGCAGGTCCCGGCGCGCCATCGGGTCGCGGCGCACCAACTCGGCCACCTGAGCGGCCAGGTGGGCCTGGACAGCAGCGCCGGCAGTGCCCTGCTGCCGGCCCTTGGTCGCGGCCCACCATGGTCGAGGACCGGTGCGGTCGGCGGGCGCCGGCAGGACCCGGCCGAGCTTGGACGACGACGTCGACGGGGCCGCACCGGCCGCCGTCAGCTGCATCTGCACGACATCGAGCAGGTCGGGGTCGTCGCCCAGCAACTCCACCTCCCACTCGCGCCAGACGAGCGCCGTACCACCCGGCAACGTCCGGCCGGAGACCGTGTCATCGGCGAACTCGGCCAGCAGCTCACCGTTCGGGCCGACCAGGCGCTGTGTCACGCGGCGGGTCGAGAGCCGGGCGACCGGGGCGAGCTCCCGCCCGCGACTGCGCGCCCGGACGAGCCCGGCGAGGGCCTCGGGGACGGCTCCCGCGGGCGCCTTGACGGTCACCTCCTCGCGGCCGCCGGCTGCGGGCAGTTTGAGATGCCAGCCGGCGTCGGTGCCGCCGGTGCGGTGCCGCAGCGTGATGCCGGCGGCTCGGAGCCGCAGGTCGGCGGTATCGAAGTAGGTCGCCTTGAGGGCGTGCACCCGCTCGGCGGTGACCGACCCCACGCCGGGCAGCTGGGCCAGGTCCGGGACCGCGAGGGCCTCGTCGACGTCGTACTTGCGCTCGACCTCCAGGGACGAGGTGATCGGCGTCGCGCCGCCGTCATTGGCCGTGGGACAACTCCTCACGCAGGCGCCGCCGGGCCAGCACCGGCACGAAGGTCCGCACCGGCGCACCGTCGAACTCATGGACGATCGCGTCGAAGCGGGCGTTGACGTCCGGGGCCTGGGCCGCGAACTCGCGGAGCAGCTCGCTGCGCACCGACTCCAGCTGGCGCAGCTCGTCGTCCTGGCTCATGCCGCCTCCTGTGCCGGACCGGGAGGCAATGCGTACCAGACCGTCGGCAGGGCGGACAAGCGGCGGCCTGGGACGATGGGCCGATGACCAAACAGGGCGCCCATGGAGCCGACCATCCGGGGCGCAGGGCGCTCGCCCTGGCCGTGGCTGCCGTGGTCGTCTACGTCCTGCTCGACAGCGGTCGCGCGCAGTTCCGGGACGTGCCGCTGCTCACCGGGCTGGGTTATCTGGCCGGGGCCGTCGCGGGTGGCCGGGCCGGTGCGTTGTGGGCGCCGGCGCTGGTCGTCACCGGCTGGGGGCTCGGCAACCTGGCGCTCTACTCCCCGACGTTCGCCGACCTGCACCTGCCGGAGTCGGCCGCGCACATGCTCGGCATGGGGCTTGGCGTGCTGGTGCTGGCCGGGCTCGCCCGGCTCGGTGTCGTCGCCTCGTTGACCGGCGTCGCGCTCTCGGTGCTGCTCTCCGGCGCGTTGTTCGCCGCCCAGCGTGGCCAGCAGATCGCGCTGTTCAACGAGCCCAGCGGGTACGCCGCGCTGCTGCTGCTCTACGCGGCAGCCGAGCTCGTCACGGTGCAGGTCCGCCGCCGCTGACACCTACGCTGGAGCAGTGACTGCCCGCCTGCGCCGCCGCGGCCTCATCGCCCTGCTGGCCGGTGGCCTGGCCCTCGCCGGCTGCGGGTCCGGGGCCCGGCGCTCCGCCGTACCGCAGTGCACCGCCGGGTCCTTCGTGCTCACCGTCGAGCAGGCCCAGAACGCCGCCACGATCGCCGCGGTCGGCCAGCGGCTGGGGCTGCCCAACCACGCGGTCACCGTCGCCCTCGCGACCGCGCTGCAGGAGTCCAAGCTGCGCAACCTCTCATACGGCCACCGCGACTCGGTCGGGCTGTTCCAGCAGCGGCCCTCGCAGGGTTGGGGCCCGGCGACCACGCTTCGGGTGCCTCGCCTGTCGTCGGCGGCGTTCTACCGCAGGCTCGTCAAGGTGCCCGGCTGGGCGTCGCTGCCGCTCACCGAGGCGGCCCAGCGGGTCCAGCGCAGTGCCGCGCCGGACGCCTACGCCCAATGGGAGGACCAGGCCCGCGGGCTCGCCCGCGCCCTGACCGGTGAGGTGCCTGCCGGGCTGGCCTGCCGGTTCCGCCCCGTCCGCCGGCCTGACGCCGCGCTGGAACCGACCGCTGTCCTCGAGCTCGGACCTGGCGGGCTGACCCGGACCGGCGCCGCACGCACCTGGGCCTCGGCGGCCTGGCTGGTCGCCCATGCCTCGGCGTACGGCGTGACGGTGGTGAGCCTGGACGGCCAGACCTGGACGGCGAAGACCGGTGCCTGGCGCCCCGACGCCAAGGCCGCCAGCGTGCTTGCCTGGCGCTGAGGCCGCCGACCAACGTGCTTGTGCTGGATCGGGCGCCCGACTCGCGGGCGGGTCGCGGCCCGATCCAGCACGGGGCGTGGGCTCAGCCGCGTTCGAGGGCGGTGCCGAGCAGGCCCAGCGGCGGGCTGCCCAGCTCGAGCATCGCCCGGTGGAACCGCGGCAGTGACCAGCCGTCGGCCCAGGTCGCCCGGGCCTGCTCACGCAAGTCCCGGATCGCCAGCTTGCCCAACGTGTAGCACCCGTAGCCCGCGTCGAAGGTGCCGCGCTGGGCCTCCGACAGCGCCGCCGAGCCGCCGTGATGGGCATCCTCGGTGAAGCGGGCCACGGCGTCCGGGACGGTCATCGCGCCGGTGTGCAGCCCGATCGCGCAGCTCAGCCTGGTCACCCGGATCAGCGCCTCGATGTACACCCCGATCGCGAAGCGTGGGTCGTCGGCGCGGAAGCCCTCCTCGATCATCACCTCCTCCACGTAGTGCGCCCAGCCCTCGGCGAAGGTCATCGACTGCAGGATCCGCCGCTCGGCGGTGGGCGCGCGGCGCAGCGACCGGCCGTGCGCGTAGTGGCCGGGAGCGACCTCGTGCGCGGTGATGGTCGGCAGCGTGGTGCGACTGAAGACCGAGAGCCAGCTCGCTGTGTCCTCCGGGGAGTACGACGGATCCGGTGGCGTGACCCAGTAGTACGACGGGGCGTCAGCCTCCTCGGGAGCGGCCCAGGCCATCATCGCCATCGCCCAGGACCGCGACGGCGGCGCCGGTCCGACCAGGCACTCGCCGTCGAGCCAAGGCGCGAGGTCGTGCTCGCGGCTGAAGGCCAGCACCTCCTGCACCTGCTGCCGTGCCTCGACCAGGATGCCACCGGCATCTGGATGGTCGGCGAGCAGATCGGCGATGAGCTCGGCGACCGGCCGGCCCGGCGCGAGCCGGTCGCAGGCGTCGGCGAGTAGTGCCTGCAGCCGGTCGCGCTCGGCGTCCGCGGTGTCGGCCAACGCCGACAGGTCGACCTCGAGCGCCTCGCCGACGCCCATCAGCCGGGTGAGCGCGGGGCCACCGAGGCGCGGATCGGGGTTGCCGGTGCGGGCGAGCCCTTCGAGGTGTCCGACGAGCCGGGCGTGGGCGGCCAGCGCCGCGGCGTCGGTGTCCGGGTCGAGCCCGGCGGCGAGCCCGCGGGTGGCCGGCAGCAGGGCGGTGGCGACCGGGGCAGGGACGGCGTCGAGCGTGCGGACGGCCACGTCGACGGCCTCCGGCCACCGGTCGAGGTGCGCTCGCCTGGCCAGGGCACGGTCGGCCGCCGGGGCGTAGGCCCGGTCGTAGCACGACAGGTCGAGGTTCTCCAGGTGCAGCAGCGGGTTGCTGCGGTGCAGCTCCAGCTCGCCGAAGACGACCCGGGCGCCGCGTTCGAAGGCGACCAGGTGCGCCTCGTCGTGCGGGTCGGCGCGTTGCTCGCCGCCGCCGAGCCGACCGAGCGCGGTCTGCACGCCGGCGACCGAGAGGTCCTGCACGTGACCGTCGTAGCTGTGCAGGCCGGCGCTCTCCCGCATCATCGGCACGGACAGGTCGCAGACCGCCCGGAGCCTCGCGTCGAGGTCGGTCATCCGAGTCCGACCACGTCGGGGCTCAGTGGCCTGGTCCGTACGTCAAACAGATGCCTCCGGTGGTCGCGGTGAGAAAGACGGTGATCAGCACCCAGGCGGCAACTTTCATCCAGCCGGGGTGGGCGCCCGCCATCGCCGGCGGCATGTAGGCGATCGGCAGCCCCCACCCGGCGTCGCGCGCCTCCAGCCAGTACGGGTCCGGCTCGGCGTCCGCCGGGGCGTTCGGCACCTGTCCGTAGTCCACGCTCATGGCCTGGACAGTACGACGCATCCGGCTCATCCGTGCCAGGACTGCCACAGCGCGGCGTACGACGCGCCGGCCTCGACCAGCTCGTCGTGCGTCCCGAGCTCGACGACGCGGCCGTCCTCGACGACCGCGACCCGGTCGGCGTCGTGCGAGGTGTGCAGCCGGTGCGCGATCGCGACGACGGTGCGGCCCGCGAGCACGGCCGACAGCGAGCGCTCCAGATGCCGGGCGGCCCGCGGGTCGAGCAGCGCCGTCGCCTCGTCGAGCACGAGCGTGTGCGGGTCGGCGAGGACCAGCCGGGCGAGGGCGACCTGCTGGGCCTGGGCGGGGGACAGCGCCAGACCGCCTGCCCCCAAGGCGGTCTGGAGACCGCCCACGAGCGGGGACCAGTCGACGGCGGCGAGGGCGAGGTGCAGTTCGGCGTCGGTCGCGGTCGGCAGGGCGAGCCGCAGGTTGTCGGCGAGGGTGCCGGCGAAGACGTGCTGCTCCTGGGTGACCAGGCACACCTCCCGGCGCAGCCGGTCCAGCGGCAGGCCGACGAGGTCGGCGCCGCCGACGGTGACCCGCCCGCTGCCCGGTGGGTGCACCCCGGCGAGGAGCCGGCCGAGCGTGGACTTGCCGGCGCCCGACGGCCCGACGATCGCGAGCCGCTCGCCGGGCCGCAGCGCCACGCTGATGCCGGCCAGCACCTCACGGCCGGCGTCGTAGGAGAAGTAGACGTCCTGCGCCCGGAGCTGTTCGTCGGCGGGCTCGACCGCCGACGGGGTGCGGTCGTCGGGCACCTCCCGGACGCCGAGCAGCCGGGCGAACGACGCACCGCCGACCTGCAGCTCGTCGAGCCAGGACAGGACGTTGTCGACCGGGTCGATGAGCTGCGCGGCGTACAGGGTGACCGCGGTGACCTGGGCCAGGGTGCCGTGGCCGGAGATCGCCAGCAGCCCGCCGACGGCCAGCGTCGCCACGACCGGCAGGGTGAACGAGACGTCGGCCACCGGGAAGAACCAGCACCGCAGTCGCAGTGTGTAGCGCTCGGCGGCGTAGTTGGCGCCGAGATCGGCTTCGGCCAGAGCGATCCGGTGCGCACCGAGGCCCAGCGCGTCGGCGGTCCGCCCGGCCTCGATCGTCTCGGTGACCCGGGCGTTGAACGTCGAAGCAGTGGACCGCTCGGCGAGGTAGCCGACCGGGGCGCGCCGCAGATACCAGCGGGTGCCGGCCCAGAGCCCCGGCACCGTGACGGCGGCCGCCGCGGCCGACGCCAGCGGGGCGACCAGCAGCATCGCGGTGACGATCGCCAGCACGTTGACCGCGCCGACCAGGATCTCGGGGACGGCGAAGCGGACCGACTTGGACACCGCGTCGACGTCGCTGGTCGTCCGGGTCAGCAGGTCACCGGTGCCGGCCCGCTCCACGGTGCCGAGCGGCAACGCCAGGATCCCCTCGACAAAGTCCTCCCGCAGCTCGGCCAGCACCCGCTCGCCGAGGACGAAGGACCGCAGCCGGGCCGTCCGGGTGAGCACCGCGGCCGCCAGCAGGGCAACGCCCAGCAGCAGCGTCGTCCGATCGACGTCGGCCCGTGTCAGGCCTGCATCGAGGGCCCCGACGAGGTGGCCGAGCAGGCGGGCGGGCACGAGCGCCGCCACGGTCGCCAGCAGGTGCAGCCCGGCGCAGGCCAACAGGGCCCGCCGGTGCGTGCCGGCCAGCTCGCGGGCGCGCCGGCGCACGGTGGCGCGTCCCGCGACCGGCAGGGCACTGCTCATGCGAGCACGTCGTCGCGGGCCACGACCGAGCGGTAGGCCGGCGTCGCGAGCAGCTCGGCATGCGTTCCGCGGGCCACCACCCGGCCCTCGATGAGCAGCAGCACGACATCGGCCTGTTCCAGCACGAGCGGGGAGGTGGAGCTGACCAGCGTCGTCCGGCCGCTTCGGGCGGCCCGGAGCCGCCGGGCGATCCGGGCCTCGGTGTGGGCATCGACCGACGAGGTCGGCTCGTCGAGCAGCAGCACCTCGGCGCCGGCGAGCAGCGCCCGGGCGAGCACCAGCCGCTGCCGCTGGCCGCCGGACAGCTCGCGGGCCCGCTCCTCCAGCTCAGTGTCGAGACCGCCCGGCAGCGCCTGCAGGATGTCCCCGGCGCTGGCGACCTCGAGGGCGGCCCGGACCTGCTCGTCGCCGGCCCGGCCGAACGGGTCGAGCTCGTCGCGAAGCCGCCCGCGGAACAGCCACGGCGACGCGTCGCTGACGAGCACCCGGCGTCGTACGACGGGGAGGGGCAGGTCTGCCAACCGCACGTCCCCGAGCAACGCCTCGCCGCCGGCATGGCCGCCGAGCCGGTCGATCAGCGCGCTGGCCTCGACCGGTTCGGCCGCAGCGAGCGCGGTGAGTAGGCCCGGCGCGACCTCCGCCCCGGTTCGGGGGTCGAGCAGGCCGACGCCGGTGGGCGGCTCGGCGGCCGGGTCCGCAGGCTCGGCGCGTAGCGGTTGCAGGGCGAGCAGGGCGACGATCCGGCCGGCGGCGACCAGGGCCCGGGTGGTCTTGTCGGCCGCCTCGGTCGCGGTGCGCAGCGGCGTGACGAGGAACGCGGCGTAGCCGTAGCAGGCCACCAGCTGGCCGGGGGTGATCCGCCGGTCCAGGGCCAGCCGCGCGCCGACGACCGTCACCGCCACGACCAGCAGGCCGGGGAGCAGGACCTGCAGGGCATCCAGGCTCGCCTCGACCCGTGCGACGTCGACGCCGGCCGCGCGGACCCGCTGGCTAGCCGCCCGGTAGCGCCCGGCGAACTCCCGCTCGCCGCCGATCCCGCGCAGGACCCGCAGGCCGCTGACGGTGTCCGCGGCCAGGGTCGAGGCCGCCGCGAGCTCGGCCCGCTGGGCCCGCTGCCGGCGGTGCAGCGGGCCCAGCAGCGGGGTGACCCCGAGCAGCAGCGCCGGGACCCCGAGCAGAACGAGCAGGCCGAGCGGGACGCTCGTGCCCAGCAGCAGTACCGAGACCAGCAGGAAGGAGACGGTGGCGCCGGCCAGCCGGGCGGTGATGTCGAGGCACCGGCCGACGGCCACCGCGTCGGTGGCGCTGACGTTGGCTGCCTCACCGGCCGGGATGCGGGCGGGCAGGCTGCCGCCGAGGCGGACCGCATGGCGCAGCACCACCTGCTGGGTGCGGTAGACCGCGCCGAGGTAGTTCGCGACCGCCAGCCGGTGCCGGATCGTCCCGGTGACGGCCTGGCTCACGCCGAGGGCGAGCAGCACCCCCGACCAGCCGAGCAGCGCCGCGCGGTCGTGCCCGCGGACCCCGGCGTCGATCGCCCGACCGAGCGCGGCGGGAGCCACCGCCTGCGCGCCCATCCAGAGCACGCCCCAGCCCATCCCGGCGAGCAGGGTGTACCGCTGGCGGCCGGCGATCCACCACAGGAAGCGGCCGGCCGACCGCAGCTCGGGCACCCCCGGTTCGGCAAGGGGGTAGCTGCGCACCTTCTGCACGCTACGGCGGCAGGCCAGTGGTTTGTCCGGGGCAGGATGGGCCGATGACCGAGCCCGGCAGTGCGCGTTGTGACAGTTGTGGGGCAACCGTGCCGGAGCGCCCGGCGACCTGGTCGCTGCAGGTCAGCGCCCGTGGCCGCAGCTGGCTGTGCGAGCTGTGTACGCGGGACAACCTGCGGGCCATCGAAGGCAAGCTCGAACAGGCCTGGTGGTGAGGCTCAGACCCGGTCGTGCCGTCTGGCCGGCGGTGCGAAGCCGGGCTGCCACTGCTCCATCAGGTCCCGGAAGGATGCCTGGCCGCCGAGCTGGCAGAGCACCCCGATCGTGCCGAGGGTGACCCGGTGGATGAGCAGATAGGAGGGCGGCAGGTTGAGCTGGCGGCCGAGTTGGGCGGCCGGGGAGCGGGGGTCACCGAGCCGGATCGCCTGACCGCGCAGCCATGCTCGACTGAACCGGAACGACGGTTGGGCGACCGGGTCGAGCAGCGGCCGGAGGTATTCCAGCACCTTGACGGCGTCCACCTCGACGCCTGGTTTGACGAAGCCCTCGGCGCGCAACTCGTCGAGGACCTGCTCGGCCTGACCCTCCAGGGCGAGCCTGGCGAGCCGGCCGATCGGTTCGGGGGAGCCGTCGGGCAACCGGTTGACGGCGCCGAAGTCGATCACGCCGAGCCGGCCGTCCGGGAGCAGCCGGAAGTTGCCCGGGTGCGGATCGGCGTGCAGCAGTCCGGCCAGGACCGGTCCCGAGAACAGGAAGTAGGCGAGCAGTCGGGCGCTCGTGTCGCGCTGCTCCTGGGTGCCCTCCTGCACGATCGTCGACAACGGCAGACCGTCCATCCACTCGGTCACCAGGACCCGCTCACTGCCGGCGACGACGGCGGGCACGCGGACCGATGGGTCGTCGTCGTAGGCCTCGTGGAACGCCTGCTGGCTCTGCGCCTCCAGCCGGTAGTCGAGCTCCTCGGCCACCCGGGCCATCAACTCGGCGAGCAACGGCTTGACGTCGAGACCGGGTGACAGCACCGCAAACACCCGGGCGAGCCGACCGAGCTGGCGCAGGTCACCGAGCAGCGCCGGACCGGCCCCCGGGTACTGGATCTTGACGGCCACCTCGCGACCGTCGGCCCAGACCGCGCGGTGCACCTGGCCGATGCTGGCCGCGGCTGCCGGCGTGTCGTCGAAGTGGGTGAACAACGCCCGCCAGCCCGCGCCGAGCTCGGCGCCGAGCACCTTGTGCACCGTGCTGGCCGGCAGCGGCGGCGCGGCCTCCTGCAGCTTGGTCAGCGCGGCCCGGTACGGCGCGGCCACCTCCTCCGGCAGGGCCGCCTCGAACACGCTCATGGCCTGGCCGAACTTCATCGCCCCGCCCTTGAGCTGGCCGAGCACCTGGAACAGCTGCTCGGCGGTCCGGGCCTGGAGCTCGGCGGTCACCAGCTCGGCCGGCCGGCCGCCGATGCGTTTGCCGAGGCCGAGCGTGGCTCGACCGGCGACCCCGATGGGCAGGGCCGCGAGCTTGGCGCCGCGGGTCAGCGTGCGCTTGGGGATGTCGGCCACCTGCACAGTGTGGCGGTGCGTGCGCGCCGCCGCCGGTCGGCCCGCGGGCCCGGACCGGTCGCCTGCTCACGCGGCCCGCTCCCAGACGCACGGGCAGGCTGGGTGCTGCGGCCACGAGCGCCGCCGCCAGCGCCAGCCCGGCACCGTCAGCTCCAGCGTGCCGTCGAGCGTGGCGGGCGTGGTCTCGCCCGCCAGCAGTTCGAGGATCTGCAGCGCGGCCTGGGCGGCCACCGCGGTGGCGAGCACGCCGTCGCATGCGCGCAGCTCGCGAGGTGCCCGCCCAAGCTGCGCGGCCAGTGCCGGCCAGGCCGGGTCGAGCCCGGTCCGGGCCAGGTCGAGGCAGCGCAGGCAGGCGCTGCGCCCGGGCAGCACGAGCGGTCCGACGACGCCGATCTGGTCCTCGACGCGGGCCACGAGGTGGGCCAGCCCGTCGAGCACCAGCAGGCCTGCGTCCGGCGCCGGGTCCTCGGGCTCGGTGAGCACGACAAGGTCGGGTCGCCGCAGCTCCAGCGCGACGGAGGGGGCCAGCGCCCGCAGCCGGTCACGCACCGCCAGCGCCCGGGGACGGCCGATGTCACGGTGCTCCAGGCCACCCACGCCGGTGTCCTCCGGGCGCACGGCCGCGTCGTCACGCACGTCGACCGTGCCGACGCCGGCGGCCGCGAGCAGGGCCGACAGCGTCGCCCCGACGCGGCCCGCCCCGCGGATCAGGACCCGGGCTTCGCGGCGCCGGCCGAAGACCCCGGCCGCGGACCCGCCGTGCAGCAGCCGGAGGGTGGCGACTTCGGGGCCGAGCCGGTCCCGCTCCTGTTGGGCCAGTCCGGCAAGCGCCGCGGTGTCGGAGCCGGCGTCGGCGAGCAGCCCGGCGTCCTCGAGCAGGGCCAGCAACTCCTCGGCCGCCGCGGGGGTCGCGCCGACCGTGGCTGCCTGCGCGACGACCTGCTCGCGGCTGCGGCTGCCGTCGAGCAGCGCGAGCACCGCCCGGCGGCTCTCGGTGAGCCCGGACAGGACCACGGCGCTCGGCCCGGACCGGCCGAGCTGCAGGGTGCCGCCGTCGCGCCACAGGCGTCGGCTGGCGGGAGCAAGGACGGGATGCACGGGGGCCTCCAGGACCGGGAGGTCCCACCGTGGCAGCTGCACCCGCGCCCCGTCGTACGCCGTCCACAGGGCCGGTGGCTGTCCACAGGCCTGGCGGGGTCAGGCGCTGCGGGTCGCGAACGGGTCGTGACCCGAGATGATCTTCTCCAGCCGCGCCTGGTCGACCCGGCTGACGACGGTGGAGGTCTCCTGCTGGTCGCGCACGCACTTGGCCAGCGTGAACGAGGACGTCACGACGTAGAGCAGGCCGAGCCCGAGGAACGCCCGGATCCAGCGGTCGACGGGCAGGTAGGCGATGCCGACGCCGACGCCGAGCACGGAGATCCCGAACGAGATGATGGCCTGGAGGTAGAAGGCGGAGGTGGTCTTGGGCTGCATCGGTGTGGTCATGCAGACAAGTCTCGGCACCCATGGCATGCGGCACCTGAGCAGATCTACCCAGGTCGACAGACAGCGCGAAGGGCGGCCCCGGTGTCGGGACCGCCCTTCGCGGCAGCGTGCGGGGGAGCGCTCAGGCTTTGCCGAGGATCCGGTTCATCTTGGTGCCGCAGACGGGGCACAGGCCCTGGGCCATCCGGCGGCCCGATTCGCTGACCTTGACCTCGCCGTCGAAGTCGCGCTTCTCCTTGCACTTCACGCAGTAGCCGTTGTAGCTCTCAGCCACGGGGGTCCTCCAGGTCAGGTGCGGGGTCGAGCCCCGGTCGGCGCGCAGCCGGCTGGCGCGCGCGGTTTCACGCTCAGCCTAGCGGTTGAGCCGCCTGCGCCCGTGCGGCGTCGCCCCGGGATGGACCGTCGCCGGACCGCCCTAGCCTGGGCGCCCCGTCTTCGAAGGAGCCGAGATGACTGTTCCCCTGCGCGTGGAACGCCCCGACGAGGGCGTCGTGCTGCTCACCCTGGACCTGCCCGATCGGCGCAACGCGATGACCGAGGAGCTGACCTCGGCCTGGGCTGCGGCGGTCGAGCGGTTGCGCGGCGACCGGACGGTGCGCTGCGTCGTCGTCACCGGTGCCGGCAAGTCGTTCTGCGCCGGCGGTGACCTCGGTTGGCTGCAGGCCGAGCCGGACGCCACCGTCGATGCGCTGCGCGACCGGATGATGCCGTTCTACCGGACCTGGCTGTCGCTGCGTTCGCTCGACGTGCCCTCGATCGCGGCGGTCAACGGCGCGGCCGTCGGCGCGGGCGGGGCCCTCGCGCTGTCTGCCGACATTCGCTACGCCGGGGCAGCGGCGAAGTTCACCGTCCCGTTCGGCCAGCTCGGGATGCACGCGGGGATGGCGACCACCTGGCTGCTGCCGGAGGTCGTGGGGCTGGCGGCGGCTCGTGAACTGCTGCTCACCGGGCGCGTGTGTGACGCGCCGGAGATGCTCCGGCTCGGCCTGGCGTCGGCGGTCTACCCCGATGCCGACCTGCTCGACGCGGCCCTGGCCCACGCCCGCGAGGTGGCGTCGGCCGCGCCGGTCGCGGCCCGCCTGCACAAGGTCGCGCTCTCGGACGGTGGACACGCGTCGTTCGAGCAGGCCCTGCAGTGGGAGGCCGTCGCCCAGCCGGTCACGCTGGCCAGCGCCGATCTGCAGGAGGGTTTGCGGGCCAAGCTCGAGAAGCGGCCGGCAGTCTTCACCGGCCGTTGAAGGTCGTGTCGGACCCGCCACAAAGCCCCCGGGCCCCGAGCCTGCTCGCCTTCCCCTTGCGCGCAGACCCGGGGCCCGAAGGCTCCGTGCAGGCGACGGTACGAGCGGCATCGCCCCCACGTCAACGCCACCCCGGCCAGCCTGTGGACGACCCTGGGGACGGGGTGTGCACGCCGAGGCGTGTCCCTGTGGACAGCGTTGTCCACCGGGTGTGGACAACGCTGTGGACAGACCGGTGCAACGCGCTGACCTGCGGCGATGGCCGTTCGACGCTGTGGGTGGCACAACCATGACCTGCCACCCGCCTCGATGACCGGGACCCGCCGCTCGGTGGTTGTGCTGATCGAGCCGAACCCCGGCAGCGCCCTCGATGAGGGCCTGACCCGGGCCATGGTCGAGGACGTCCTCGAGCTGGTCGGGGCGATGGCCGGCGTCCAGGTCGCGCTGTGCTGTCCGCCGGCGTACGACGATCCGCAGGCGCTTGTCTGGCCGGGTACCCCGGTGCTCGACCCGGGCGAGCTGAGCCGGCTGCTCGACGGGGTCGGCGGGCAGCTCTGCCTGGTCGCCGCGGACGCACCGGACCTGCCGGTGTTGCTCCTCGCCACCCTGTTCAGCGCGCTCGAAGGCGCCCCCGCAGCGGTGGCGCCCGCCGACGGCGGTGGGCTCGTCGCGGTCGCCGTACGGCTGCCGTGGGAGCGGCCGCTCGGCCTCACCGACGCCCCGCCCGGCGCGGTCGTGAGCAGCGGTTGGCGGCGGGTCCGCGCGCCCGCCGACCTGGGGCGTCTCGATCCGGGCCTGGAGGGCTGGGAGGCGACCCGGGCGCACCTCACCGGCCGCCCGCCACCCCCCTCAGCCGGCCGCTGAACCGCCGGTCTCGTCCGGGTCCTCGCCGTGGGCGTCGTCATCGAGGCGTCCGTCGAGGTCCTTGTCGAGGTCGCGGAGCCCGGCGTCCCAGTCGGTGCCGGTGCCTGCGGCGGCCTGGCCGGTCGTCCCGGCGTACGAGGTGGGGTCGTCGAGGTCCGAGGCGCCGGGGAGCAGGTCGGGATGGGCCCAGAGCGCGTCCCGACCCTCGAGGCCCCGGGCCTCGGTCACCGCCGCCCACAAGGCCGCGGCCTCGCGCAGCCGGCGGGGCCGCAGCTGGAGCCCGACGAGCGTGGCGAAGGTCTGCTCGGCCGGGCCGCCCGACGCGCGGCGGCGGCGGACCGTCTCGCGCAGCGCGACGGCGTGCGGCAGCGGGCCGGCTGCGGCGGCATCGACGACCGCGTCGACCCAGCCCTCGACGAGAGCGAGTGCGGTCTCCAGGCGGCCCAGCGCCGCGGTCTGGGCCGGGGTCGGCTCCAGCTCGAACATCCCCGAACCCATGGCCTGCTGCAGCGACGCGGGGTCGGACATGTCGAACGAGCCGACGGCGCGTTCGATCGCCGCCGGATCGACCTCGATGCCGCGGGCGTAGGCGTCGACGGCATCGAACAGATGCGCGCGCAGCCACGGCACGGAGGCGAACAGCCGCTGGTGGGCGCTCTCGCGCAGGGCGAGGTAGAGGCGCACCTCGTCGGCCGGCACCTCGAGGCCTTCGCCGAAGGCGGCGAGGTTGACGGGCAGGAGCGCCGAGCGGCCGGTGTCGCCCAGCGGCAGGCCGACCTCGCTGGCACCGAGGACCTCGCCGGCGAGGGCGCCGAGCGCCTGGCCGACCTGCGCGCCGAAGACCAGCCCGCCGACCTGCTGCATCACGCCCTTCATGGCGTCGGCCCCACCCATGGCCCCCAGCATCCCGGCGAGTTCCGGCGGCAGCGCACCACCGGGCGACCCACCCGAGAGCCCCTGCGAGAGCGACTGACCCATCGCGGCCACGACGCGCCCGGCGACCGGGTCGACCAGCTGTTGCCAGGCCGGCAGGGTCGCCGCGATCCAGCCGAGCCGGGTCCACGCCTGCGCCTCGCCTCCGCCGGCGGGCAGGGTGGTGACCGCATCCAGCCAGAGGTCGGCGAGCCGGCACGCGTCGACGACCTCCCGGCGCTGCTCGTCGCTGACCGCCGGGTCGTCGGTGCCGGCGGCAGTCGTCGCGACCTCGCGGGCGAGATCCCAGTTGACCGGTCCACCGGTCCACGACAGCAGGCGCTGCAGGCCGGCGAAGACGTCGCCGCCGAGGGCTCCGCCGAACATCGACGACAGTCCGAAGGGGTCTTCGCCGCCGGGCTCGTCCGAGGAGCCGGCGGGACCGAAGCCGAACGGCGGGCGGGTCACCGGCAGCCAAGCGCGACGGGAAGGTTCATGCCCTGCACGCTAACCCGGCGTCCGGCGCGGAGCCCGGTCCGCCCGTGGCGAACGCCGCAGGCCCCCCGTTAGGGTCGCGGGGTGACCGAGTTGCGCCTGCTGGCCATCCGCGACAGCACCATCGCGGTGGAGGAGGTCCTCGCCGCTGTCGAGGACGCGCAGGCCGGTGGCGTCGTGTCGTTCACCGGGCTGGTCCGGCAGGTGGACGGCGGCCGCGAGGTCACCGCGCTGGAGTACTCCGCCCACCCCGATGCGCTGGCCGCGCTGACCGCCGTCGCCGAGGCGGTCGCGGCCGAGGTGCCGGTGGTCGCGCTCGCGGCGGTGCACCGCACCGGGCTGCTGGCCGTCGGCGACGTCGCGGTCGTCGTGGCCGCGTCGGCCGCGCACCGCGGCGAAGCGTTCGAAGCGGCCCGGCGGCTCATCGACGACCTCAAGGCCACCGTGCCGATCTGGAAACGCCAGGTGTTCGTCGATGGTGCGGACGAGTGGGTCGGAACCCCCTGAGCGGGCCGACGCCTTGTACGCTGGCCCCCCCGAACAAGGAACGAGAACCCCGATGCCGACCTGGATCCTCTGGCTGAGCCCGGTGGTCGTGGCGCCGGTGCTCGCAGTGCTGTGGACGTCCTGGGCGAGCCGCCCGCGCGGCCCCGTCGAGGCCATCGAATCGGTGGATCAATACGCGAAATTCCGTAAGGCGATGGAATCGCCCGTCCCCGGGCCGCGTCCGGTCGCGCGGAGCCGCCCGCCCCGCTGACCGGTTGTCGGTGTTGAGGCTCAAGCCGGCCCCCCTGCCCTGCCGATGCGATGGGGTCAGCCCCGCCCACCGCAGGAGCGCCCGATGGAGCACGTCGTCTTCTTTCCCACCCACGACGGGTCGCCGGCCTTCCGGCGCCTCCCGACCCTCGACGAGGCCGTGCGCCTGGTCGAGCACCTGCGCAACGTCGAAGGCGTCGCCGAGGTGAGCGTCCACGCGCTGACCGAGGTACCGCTCGCGTTCAAGGCCTACTACCGGGTCGAGGTGCCGGGCGCCGCGGAGCCGGCCCTGGCCGCGCCGCCGGCCGCGTCGCCTGAGCCCGTCGAGGTGCTGGAGCCGCCCGTCGCGGTCCTCCCGGCGATCAAACAGGTGCCCGCGCTGCAGCCCGTTGCGGCCGTGGCCGGTGGTCGGGCAGCCGACACCAAGACCAGTCTGGGCTTCTTCGTCTCCTGAGCTGCCCTACGACGGCGCCCGTAGGATTGGCCGATGTCCCGGCGCGCGTTGACCCTGCTGTTGGCGACGGTGCTGGCCTTCGGGTTGACCCTGGCCGGGGTCCTGACCCCGGTCCCCTACGTCTCGCTGAGCCCCGGCCCGGCGTACGACACGTTGGGCAAGGTGGCCGGGTCGACGGTGATCTCGATCACCGGGCGGCCGACGTTCCCGACCGACGGGCGGCTGGACCTGCTGACCGTCAGCGTCAGCGACCGCATCACGCTGCTGCAGGCCCTGCGAGGTTGGCTGTCCTCGAGCGAGCAGGTCGTCCCACGGGAGATCCTGTTCCCGCCGAGCCAGACCCCGGCGCAGGTCGACAAGGACAATGCACTGCAGATGAAGCAGTCCCAGGACGCCGCGACGACCGCAGCGCTGACCGAGCTCGGCGTGCCGGCGACCCGGTCCGTCGAGGTGGCTTCGGTGCAGGCGGGTGCGCCTGCGGTCGGCAAGCTCAAGGCCGGCGACATCCTGTCGACGGTCGACGGTGCGCCGGTTCGCACCGCCGCGGACCTGCGAGCGGCGATCGGCCGGCGTACGCCGGGACAGCCGGTCACCGTCGGCTACACCAGGGCGGGCCGTCCCGGCACGGTGACGATCACCACGGGGCGCTCGACCGACGCGCCGGTCCGGCCGGTGATCGGCATCGCCCCGCAGGAGCGATCGGACTTCCCGGTCAAGGTGACGATCAGCCTGCGCGACGTCGGTGGTCCGAGCGCCGGATTGATGTTCGCGCTCGGGATCATCGAAAAACTCGGCAAGGAGTCGATCACCGGCGGCCGGACGGTCGCCGGCACCGGCGAGATCAGCAACGACGGGAAGGTCGGGGCCATCGGTGGAGTGACCGAGAAGCTGATCGCCGCGAAGGACGCCGGCGCCACGGTCTTTCTGGTCCCGGCCGACAACTGCGCCGCGCTCAAGGGCGACGCGAACGACAAGGGCATCACGCTGGTGAAGGTGGCGACCTTGCAGGAGGCGCTCGCCGGGCTCAAGACGCTGCGCGACGGCGGCATCCCGCGGTCCTGCTGACCGCCTCGCCGCTCAGTCCAGGGTTGCCAGCAGGGCCTCGGCGAGGCCCGGCACCAGGTCACTACCGCCGACCCGCTCGTCCGGCCCGTCGCCCTGGGCCCGCAGCCGAAGCACGCACTCCCGACTGCCGTCGCGAAGCACCCCGACCGCCATCCGCACCTCGCGCCGCTCGGGATGCCCGGCCGCGACCGACGCCGGGTCGTCGGTGTCCAGCGCGGCCTCCGCGGACGGCGGCAGGACGAGCACCTCGTGCGCGAGCACGACCCCGAGCACCTCCGGGCCGAACACGACCCCGGCGAGCTCCTCATCGAGCGGGCCGTCGCCGAGCGGCTCCTGCGCGATCGGGGTCAGGCTCCCCGGCCGGGCCACAATCAGGCCCATGGTGGCCGCCAGCTGAGGCTCGGCCCGCAGCAACTCCTCGGTGTCGACCAGCGCGAACAGCTGGGGTGGCTGATCCCAACCGGCCTCGGCCAGGTGGCTCTCGACCTCACCGACGACCGACAGCAGCGTGCTCATGTCGACATCCTCGCGCACGAGGGAACCGCCGCCGCTGTGGTTGAGTTCGACAAGAGCACCACTGGACCGACGAGAGTGAGCAACGCGTGGCTGTCGGACCCGGTCGAACGGCCTTTGACGGCCGGCCACGGCTGCTTGCCCCGGTCGCGGTGGTCGTGGTGCTGCTGCTTGTGCTCGGTGGCGTCTTCGTCTCGCTCTACACCGACTTGCTGTGGTTCCGCGAGACCGGCTTCCCCCAGGTCTTCTCAACCGTGCTGGGCACCAAGCTGCTGCTGTTCGTGGTCTTCGGGATCGTGATGGCGACGGCGATCGGGGCCAACGTCGCGGTCGCCTACCGGGTGCGCCCGCCGTTTCGGCCGATGTCGCTCGAACAGCAGAACCTCGAGCGTTACCGCGTCGCCGTCGAGCCGTTCCTGATCCCGGTCCTGCTGGTCGTCAGCGCCGTCTTCGGCATCTTCGCCGGGCTGTCGGCCGCGGCCCGCTGGCAGACCTGGCTGCTGTGGCGCAACGCCACGAAGTTCGGCCAGACCGACCCGCAGTTCGGCCGTGACATCTCCTACTTCACCTTCACCTACCCGATGCAGCGCTTCGCGCTCGGCTTCGTGCTGGTCGTGCTCGTCCTGTCCCTGCTCGCCGCCGCGGCGACCCACTACCTGTTCGGCGGCGTCCGCCTGCAGTCCGCGGGGGAGAAGATCAGCGTCGCGGCGCGCGTGCACCTGTCGGTCCTCATCGGCCTGATCGTGCTGGTCAAGGCGATGTCGTACTGGCTGGACCGGTACGGCTTGGCGTTCAGCCTGCGCGGCGTGGTCCAGGGAGCGTCGTACACCGACGTGAACGCCGTGCTGCCGGCCAAGACGATGCTCACGTTCATCGCGATCATCTGCGCGCTGCTGTTCTTCGCCAACATCATCGTGCGCAACGTCCTGCTGCCGGCCGGGGCGCTCGCCCTGCTGGTGGTCAGCGCCATCGCGGTGGGGGGCATCTACCCGGCGTACGTCCAGCAGTTCCAGGTGCGGCCGAACGAGATCCAGCGCGAGGCGAAGTACATCCAGCGCAACATCGACGCGACGCGTACGGCGTACCAGATCGACCAGGCCAAGCTCCAGCAGTACCCCGCGGTCTCGACCGCCGAGCCGGCCGCGCTGCGCGCCGACAAGGGCACGATCCCGAACGCCCGCCTGCTGGACCCCAACATCCTGGGCGCGTCGTTCAAGAAGGACCAGGGGATCCGCAACTACTACGGCTTCAACTCCTCGTTGGACATCGACCGGTACACCCTGAACGGGCAGACGCAGGACTACGTCGTCGCGGTCCGTGAGCTCGACCAGAGCCAGCTGCAGGGCGACCAGCGCAACTGGATCAACCTGCACCTGCAGTACACACACGGCAACGGCTTCGTCGCCGCGCCGGCGAACGTCACCGGGCCGGACGGGCTGCCGGACTTCACCGTCAAGGACATCCCGGTCAACGGCCCCGGTGGACCGTTCACGATCAAGGACCCGCAGATCTACTACGGCGAGCTGTCCCCGGACTACTCGATCGTGACGACCAAGCAGGGCGAGATCGACGGACCCGGCGGGACCGACCAGAACCAGACGCTCATCAACTACGCCGGCAACGGTGGGGTCAACCTCGACAGCGGCTTCCGCAAGCTGATCTACGCCTTGAAGTTCAAGGAGAAGAACATCCTGCTGTCGAACGCCCTGACGGGTGACAGCAAGCTGATGTACATCCGCAAGCCGGCCGAGCGCATCGCCAAGGTCGCGCCGTTCCTCAAGCTCGACGGCGACCCGTACCCCGCCGTCGTCGACGGCCGGATCCTGTGGATCGTCGACGGCTACACCACGAGCTCCGGCTACCCGTACGCCCAGCGCACCCAGCTCGGCGCCGCGGTCACCGACAGC
>JBKJOO010000453.1:0-9686 GCA_046595615.1 Mycobacteriales bacterium
CTGCGCTCGCACCACCTGCCGCTGTCGTCCGCCCGGCCCACGCAGCCGCCCGGCCGGGTCCTGCTGGCCGGCGATGCCGCCTCGCTGATCAACCCCCTCACCGGCGAGGGGATCTTCTACGCGCTGTTGTCCGGCCGGCTCGCCGGCGCCGCAGCCGTCGGCCTGCCCGACCCCGGTACGGCCTACCGGGGGGCACTGGCTCGTGAGCTGGGGCGGCACCTGCGGCACACCACCCTGCTGGCGCGGCTGACCGCCGACCAGCGGATCCTGGAAGCCGGGGTGCGCGCGGCCGGCCGGTCACCAGGTGCGTTCGATGCGCTCGTCGAGGTGGGGCTGGGCCGGGGGCTGATCACCCGTCCGCTGCTGCAGGCGCTGGCCGGTGAGGTGTTCGACAAGGCCCGGCGGGTCCTCACGCGATGATCCCGCGGTTGGGCGCGCCGTACTGGCGGGTCGTTGCGCTGAGCGGGTGCGCCCACCTGGCAAAAAAATCATCCGCTGGCCCGACCGTCAGTGCTTGCGGATGCGCACCGCCGTGCCGTAGGCGCAGATCTCGGTCCAGTTGCTGCCCATCTCGCTGGTGTCGAAGCGCATCGCCAGGATCGCGTCGGCGCCCTTGCGCAGCGCCTCCTCGACCATCCGCTCCTGCACCTGGTTGCGGCTGTCGACCAGCGCCTTGGTCATCCCCTTGAGCTCCCCGCCGACGATCGACTTGAACGACGCACCGATCTGCGAGCCGACGTTGCGCGACCGCACGGTGAGGCCGAACACCTCCCCCAGTACCTCGGTCACGTCGTAGCCCGGCAGGTCGTTCATCGTCGAAATGATCACGTGAGCATCCCCATCAGCACATCATGCTCCTTGTCGGTGAGCTTGCCGATCAGCTCGGCCACGAAGCGCTCGGCTTTCCCACCGATCAACGGGACCCTGACCTTGACTGCGCCCTCAATGCTGTAGCGGGTACCGGCCGGGGCCGGTTCGAGCCGCATCGTGCCGCCGATCTCGATCGGCGCCCCGGGCAGATCTGCGCGCCAGATACCGCGGCGCACCCCCGCCTGGTCCGGGCCCCAGGTGTCGGTCTGGACCACCCGGCCTTCGCTCGGCAGGAACCGCTGCAGGAAGCCGGGCGCGCCATCTGGGAGCGCCCGGGACACCGCGAGGGTGACCCCGCCGTCAAGGGCGACATCGCGGCGCATGGTCGTGCTGTCGTCGTGGAGCACCTCGGCTTTGCGCTGGGCCCAGCCCGCACCGGACAGCGCTGCGAAGACCGTCTCGACCTCGCCCGGGCAGTCGTAGACCCGGCTGAGGTGCACGCTCATGAGGCCGCCTCCTGCGGCGATGCTGCCGGCTCGGCGACGATCGGCGTCACCCGCACCCGAGCGACCCGGCGGCCGTCGAGCTCGGTGACCTCGAGCCGGTGCTCGTCGACCTCGACCGCCTCACCGGTGCGCGGCACGTGGCCGAGCGCGGCCATGACGTAGCCGGCAAGCGTCTCGTAGGGCCCCTCCGGCAGCCGGACGCCGGTCTGCTCGTGCATCTCGTCGAGGTTGAGCAGCCCGTCCGCCTCGACGTGCTCGCCGCGGAAGCGCAGGGCTTCGTCGCCCGGTGCGTCGTACTCGTCGCGGATGTCGCCGATGACCTCTTCGATGAGGTCCTCCAGCGTGACAATGCCGGCTGTTCCGCCGTACTCATCGACGACGACCGCGATGTGATGACCCTCGCGGCGCATCTCCGACAGCGTCGGCAGCACCTTCTTGGTGCCCGGCAGGAGCTTGACGTCGCGGGTGACCTCGCCCACCTTGAGCCCGCGGTCCCTCGACGCGGGCACCAGCAGGTCGCGCACGTGCACGAACCCGAGCACATCGTCCTGCGACCCGCGTACGACGGGGTAGCGCGAGTGCGGCGCCTCGGCGGTCAGCTGGGCGGCCCGCAGCACGGTGATGGACGCGTCGAGGAAGGCCACCTCGGTCCGCGGCACCATCACCTCGCGCAGCCGGCGCTCCCCGGCGGCAAAGACCTCGTCGATGAGCTTGCGTTCGTCCTTGGTCAACGACTCGTGGGAGGCGACCAGGCCGCGCAACTCCTCCTCGGTGATGGCCTCGCGCTTGGCCTTCGGATCGGCGCCGAGCAACCCGACGACCACGTCGGTGCTGCGCGAGAGCAGCCAGATGAAGGGGCGCACCGCCTTGGCGAAGCCGTCGAGCAGCGGGGCGAGCAGCAGCGCCGTGCCCTCCGCACGCTGCAGGCCGAGCCGTTTCGGAACGAGCTCCCCGACCACGATGGCGACGTAGCTGATGGCGAGGGTGATCAGGATCAGGGCGAGCACATCCGCCAGCCCTTTGGAGACACCCAGGTCCTCCAGGTGCGGCTCGAGATGGCTCGACAGCCGGGACTCACCGAAGGCAGCGGACATGAAGCCGGCGAAGGTGACGCCGATCTGCGCGGCGGCCAGGAAGCGGTTGGGGGTAGCGGCCAATCCGGCGACCCGCTGCCCGCGCCGGCTGCCGGCCGCGAGGCCTTTGACCTGGCTCTCGCGCAGGCTCACCAGCGCGATCTCCCCCGCGACGAACACCGCGCCGAACAAGATGAGCGCGAGGATCAGCGCCATGCTGATGAGCACGTCGGTCATCTGGGGCCCTCGGGGTGGTCCACGTCGACCAGCGTAGCTACGCCATCGCCTTCTCGAGGTTCGCCTTGATCGAGGCGAGGAAGTCCTCGGTCGTCTGGAACGGCTGGTCGCGACTGATCAGCAGGGCCAAGTCCTTGGTCATGTTGCCCTGCTCGACGGTCTGGATGCAGACCTGCTCCAATGTCTCGGCGAAGGCGGTGACCTCCGGCGTGCCGTCCATCTTGCCGCGGTAGGACAGCCCCTGGGTCCAGGCGAAAATCGACGCGATCGGATTGGTCGACGTCGGGTTGCCCTTCTGGTGCTCGCGGTAATGCCGGGTCACCGTGCCGTGCGCGGCCTCGGCCTCAACCGTCTTGCCGTCCGGCGTCATGAGCACCGACGTCATCAGACCGAGCGAGCCGAAGCCCTGCGCCACCGTGTCGGACTGCACGTCACCGTCGTAGTTCTTGCAGGCCCAGACGTAGCCGCCCTCCCATTTCATCGCGGCAGCGACCATGTCGTCGATGAGTCGGTGCTCGTAGGTGATGCCGGCAGTTGCGAATTCGGCGGCATACTCGGCCTCGAAGACCTCCGCGAACAGGTCCTTGAAGCGCCCGTCGTACGCCTTCATGATCGTGTTCTTGGTCGAGAGGTAGACCGGCAGTTTGCGGTCCAGGCCGTAGCGCAACGAGGCGCGGGCGAAGTCGCGGATCGAGGCGTCGAGGTTGTACATCGCCATCGCGACACCGCTACCCGGGAAATCGAAGACGTTGAGCTCGGTGGGCGCGCCGCCGTCTGCCGGCTGGAAGGTCAGCGTCAGCGTCCCCTCGCCCGGCACGACCATGTCGGTCGCGCGGTACTGGTCGCCGAAGGCGTGCCGGCCGATGATGATCGGCTTGGTCCAGCCCGGCACCAGACGCGGAATGTTCGAGATGATGATTGGCTCGCGGAAGATGACGCCGCCGAGGATGTTGCGAATCGTGCCGTTGGGCGACTTCCACATTTTCTTCAGGCCGAACTCGGTGACCCGGGCTTCGTCCGGCGTGATGGTCGCGCACTTCACGGCAACGCCGTACTGCTTGGTGGCATTGGCCGAATCGATGGTGACCTGGTCATCGGTCGCGTCGCGGTGCTCGATCGACAGGTCGTAGTACTTCAGGTCGACATCGAGGTACGGCAGGATCAACTGCTCTTTGATGAACGACCAGATGATGCGGGTCATCTCGTCGCCGTCCATCTCGACGATCGGGTTCTTGACCTTGATCTTCGCCATGCGGGTGGGACTCCTGTCGAGGTCGGGGTTAGATGAGGCCGAGGGCGCGGACGGCGTCGCGCTCCTCGACGAGCTCGGCGACGGAGGCGTCGATCCGGCTGCGGGAGAACGCGTCGACCTCGAGCCCCTGCACGATCTCCCACCGGCCGCCCGTCGAGGTCACCGGGAACGAGCTGATGATGCCCTCCGGTACGCCGTACGAGCCGTCGGACATGATCGCGGCGGAGGTCCAGCCGCTGCCGTTGACCCAGTCACGGACGTGGTCGACCGCAGCATTGGCGGCCGAGGCCGCGGAGGACTGGCCGCGGGCCTCGATGATCGCCGCGCCCCGTTTGGCCACGGTCGGGATGAAAGTGTCGGTGAGCCAGGCATCGTCCCCGACGACCTCGGCCGCGGGGCGGCCGCCGATCCGGGCGTGCGTGACGTCGGGATACTGCGTGGCGGAGTGGTTGCCCCAGATGGTCACCTGCTCGATGTCATCGAGGCTCGCGCCGGTCTTCTTCGCCAACTGCGACAGAGCCCGGTTGTGGTCCAGGCGCGTCATCGCAGTAAATCGCTCACCGGGGACGTCGGGGGCGTGCGAGGCCGCGATGAGCGCGTTGGTGTTGGCCGGGTTGCCGACCACCAGGACCCGGATGTCGTCGGCGGCGCCGGCATTGATCGCCGCACCCTGCGGCTTGAAGATGCCGCCGTTGGCGGAGAGCAGATCGCCGCGCTCCATGCCGGCGGTGCGCGGCCTGGCGCCGACGAGCAGCGCGACATTGGTCCGGTCGAAGGCCGCCACGGCGTCGTCGGTGATATCGATCCCGGCGAGCAGCGGGAACGCGCAGTCGTCGAGCTCCATCGCAGTGCCCTCCGCCGCCTTCAGGGCCGGCGCGATCTCGAGCAGGCGCAGCCGCACAGGCACATCGGGGCCCAGCAACTGGCCGGAGGCGATGCGGAACAGCAGCGCATAGCCGATCTGTCCGGCAGCACCGGTGACGGTGACGATGACCGGGCTCGTGCCTGCCATGGGGGGCGCTCCGCTTCTTCGAGGGCGGCATCGTGGTGGCGCCGATGTCGGGCGAGCCTACGAGGTCCGTCGGGGCGTCAGGCCGCGGGGATGGTGTTGGCGAGCAGCACCAGGACGAAGCCGAGCACCAGCAGCACCGTCGCATCGACCGCGCGACCGCGGACGGCGAGCAGCCCAGCCTGCTTGGCCGGCAGGGTGAGCCGCAGGGCCCCGCCGAGCAGCAGGCCCAGCCCGACAACGACCGAGCCGGCCCGCCACGCGTGCAGCAGCCCGCTGCCGACGAGCCCGGCCCCGACAACGGCGAGCACCGCCAGCAGCGGCAACGCAGCAGTCCGGGCGCTCACGACCCGAGCCTAACCAGCCGCACCTGCGTGTGATCACCGAACACCGGGGTACCTCACCATCAGGCCACACCGTCGTTGCCCGCATGGCCCATGGTCTGCCACCTCGGTCGTCCGTGCCATTGGAGGACAATCACCATGGAGATGCCCCACCTTCGCCTGGAAGAGACGGGCGAGATGTTTCCGCTGTGCCGGGAGATCACCACCGTCGGACGCGGTGAGGGTGTCGACATCAGGCTCAGCGATCCGAGCGTGTCCAGATTGCACGCGGAGATCGTCGTGCGCGGCCTGCACGTCTACGTGTCCGATCTGGGGCTGTCGGTCAACGGCACCCGGGTCAACGGACGGCCGGTCGGGCGCCGGGTCCTCATCGACGGTGACGTCCTGTCGTTCGGCATGGCGCGAACCCGGGTCGGCGGTCTTGCGGCGCTGCATGACGCCGAACCGACCGTCGAGCTGCGCCGGATCAGCACCCCGGACCTCACCCGACGTGAGGTCGAGGTCCTGACCTCGCTGTGCCGGCCGGCGCTGCAGCAGGACGCCTTCGTCGCCCCGGCAACTGCCCGGGAGATCGCCGACGAGCTGGTCGTGACCGAGGCCGCCGTCAAACAACATCTGCTCCGGCTCTACCAGAAGTTCCGGATCGCCGAGGGCGTCAACCGACGGGCCCGACTGGCCAATGAGATCGTCAGCGCCGGCGTGGTGCGACCGCAACCGGCGCCCCTGCAGGCAGACGTACGCCGGGCCGGTTAGCGGCCGGCGGACCGCTCGGCGGCCTCGACGCAGTTGCGGAACAGCATCGCGACGGTCGTCGGCCCTACCCCGCCGACCCGCGGCGTGATCGCCCCGGCCACCTCGTTGCAGGCCTCGTCCACATCCGGGAGCAGCCGCTTGCCGTCGTACCGGACGCCGCCGCCGATGACGGTAGCGCCGGCCGAGATGTGCTGTGGCTGCAGGATTCCCGGGACCCCGGCAGCCGCGATGACGATCTCGGCGCGGCGGGTGTAGTCCGACCAGTTCGGCACCCCGGTGTGCACCACCGTGACGGCGGCGTTGGCCGTTGGTCGCTTCTGGGTGAGCAGCATCGACAGCGGCCGCCCGAGGGTCGTCCCGCGGCCCAGGATGCAGACCTCGCGGCCCGCGACGGCGACACCGTGAAAAGCGAGCAGCTCCTCGATCCCGGCCGGGGTGCACGGCACGGGCCCGGGCATCCCGAGGGCGAGCCGGCCAAGGTTGACCGGGTGCAGTCCGTCGACGTCCTTGTCCGGGTCCATCTCCAGCAGCGCGGCCTCGTAGTCGAGCCCCGGCGGCACCGGGTGCTGCACCAGCATCGCGTCGACCGACGGGTCGTCGTTCAGCTCCCGGATGGCCCCGACCAGCTGGCTCTGCGTGGCATCGGCCGGCAGGTGCCGGTGCGGCGAGGTCAGGCCGAGCGAGCCGGCCTTCTCCTGCTTCATCCTGATGTAGCCGGCGCTCGCCGAGTCGTCGCCGACCAGGACCGTCCCCAGGCCCGGCCGGTGCCCTCCCCGGATCAACGCGCCGATCCGGGGGACGAGGTCGAAAAGGACGGCATCGGCCACCGGCGCGCCGGGCAGCAGTCGGGCGGTCATGCCGCTGAGTCTGCCAGGACGGGCCGGCTGACCTACCCTGCCTGCGTGAGCGATGCGGCCCGGGACATGTTCCCCGACGGGTTTTTCGAACGGGCTGATCCCGCACCGGACACCGAATTCTACGACCAGCCTCGCCTGGTCACCCACATCGACGACCGGGCCATCGCAGGCGTCGCCCAGCTGTACGACGAGCTGAGCCTCACCGGCGACGTGCTCGACCTGATGTCGTCGTGGGTCAGTCACTTCGCGAACAGGCCCGCGTCGCTGACGGTGCTCGGCCTCAACGCCGTCGAGCTCGACGCCAACCCGATGGCTGACCGGCGGGTCGTGCTCGACCTCAATGCCGAGCCGGTCCTGCCGTTTGCCGACGCCTCGTTCGACGCCGTCGTCAACTGCGTGAGCATCGACTACCTGGTGCACCCCGTCGAGGTGCTCGCCGAGGTCGCCCGCGTCCTGCGGCCTGGCGGGCTCAGCGTCTGCACGTTCTCCAACCGGCTCTTCCCGACCAAGGCCGTCCGCGGCTGGTTGGCGGTCGACGAGGACCTCCGCCCGCAGGTCGTCGCGACCTACCACCGGCTGACCGGGGCGTACGACGAGCCGGTCGTGCAGCAGCGCCTGACGGCCACCTGGCGGCACGACCCCCTCTGGGCCGTCTGGGCCCGCCGCCTGCCCTGACCCGGCTCGCTCAGTGGGCGAAGTGCCGCGTGCCGGTGAAGTAGACGGTGGCGCCGACTGCCGCGGCCGCGGCGACAACCTCTGCGTCCCGAACCGAGCCACCCGGCTCGACGATCGCCCGCACGCCCGCGTCGAGCAGCACCTGCAGGCCGTCGGCGAAGGGGAAGAAGGCGTCGGAGGCCGCGGCCGCCCCACCGGCCCGGTCGCCAGCGCGGGTCACCGCGAGCCGGGCGGCGTCGACCCGGTTGACCTGCCCCATCCCGACGCCGACGGTTGCCCCGTCACGGGCGAGCAGGATCGCGTTGCTTTTCGCGGCGCGGACGGCCCGCCAGGCGAACTCGAGATCGGCCAGCACCTCGGCGGACGCCGCCGGGCCGGTCTGCAGGGTCCACGCGCTCGGGTCGTCGCCCGGGGCGGTGATCCAATCGGTCTCCTGCAGCAGGATCCCGCCACAGACCTGGCGCAGGTCCAGCCCGCCGGGCCGCCCGGTCGTCTGCAGCACCCGGATCGAGGGCTTGCGGGACAGCACCTCGAGCGCTCCCTCGTCGTACGCCGGGGCGACGATGACCTCGGTGAACACCTCGGCGACTTGCTCGGCCATCGCCAGCGACACCGGGGCGTTGGTGGCGATCACCCCGCCGAAGGCCGACACCGGGTCGCAGGCGTGCGCCTTGCGGTGCGCCTCGGCCACATCGGCCCCAGTTGCGATGCCGCACGGGTTGGCGTGCTTGATGATCGCGACCGTCGTCGCCATGAAGTCGTTCGCGGCCCGGAGCGCCGCATCGGTGTCGACGTAGTTGTTGTAGCTCATCGCCTTGCCGTGCAGCTGCGTGGCGGTGGCGAGGCTGTCGCCGGCAGCCGGGCTGACGTAGAGCGCGGCGCGCTGGTGCGGGTTCTCGCCGTAGCGGAGCACGGCCGACCGCGAGAAGGTCGCGCCGACGAACGCCGGGAACCCTTCGACGGCGTCGCTGCCGTCGTAGGCGGCGGCGAACCAGGAGGCGACCGCCACGTCGTACGCCGCCGTGTGCTGGAAGGCCAGCGAGGCGAGCGCGCGCCGCTGCTCGAACGTGAAGCCGCCCGCCTCGACGGCCTCGAGGACTCCGGCATAGGCCGACGGGTCGACCACGACGGCGACCGACGGGTGGTTCTTGGCGGGGGCGCGGACCATCGTCGGGCCGCCGATGTCGATCTGCTCGACGCACTCGTCCGGCGCCGCCCCGGAGGCCACCGTCTCGCTGAACGGGTAGAGGTTGACCACCACGAGGTCGAACGGCTCGATGTCGAGCTCGGTCAACTGCCGCACGTGCTCGGGCAGCCGGCGGTCGGCCAGGATCCCGGCATGCACCTTCGGATGCAGCGTCTTGACCCGGCCGTCAAGGCATTCCGGAAATCCGGTCAGGACGTCGACGGCAGTGACCTCGACACCGGCGTCGCGCAGTCGGGCGGCCGTCGAGCCGGTCGACACGACCTCGACCCCGGCTTTCGCCAGCCCACGCCCGAGCTCCTCCAGGCCGGTCTTGTCGTAGACACTGACAAGGGCGCGCCGGACGGCGATCTGGGTCATGACGACCTCTCCAGGGAGCGGGCGAGCTGCCCGATGGTCTGGACGTAGAGCCGGTGCTCGACGCCCTTGATGCGTGCGTGCAGGGTGTCCTCGGTGTCACCGGGCAGGACCGCGACAGCTTCCTGCGCAAGGACCGGTCCGGTGTCGACGCCCTCGTCGACGAGGTGCACTGTCGTGCCGGTGACCTTCACGCCGTAGGACAGCGCGTCCCTGACCGCATGGGCGCCGGGGAAGCTCGGCAGCAGTGCCGGGTGGGTGTTGACGATCCGCCCGCCGAACCGCTCCAACACCGGGGCGCCCAGGATCCGCATGAAGCCGGCGCAGACGATCAGGTCAGGCGCGTACGACGACAGCCAGTCGGCGAGCTCGGCATCCCAGGCGGCGCGGTCCGGGTGGTCGGCCAGCGCGACCACGAACGTCGGCGTCGCCCCGGCCCGCTGGAGCGCGCGGGTGCCTGGGCGGTCGCTGCCGACGGCGACGACCTGCGCGCCGTACGACGTCTGGCTGCAGGCATCGAGCACCGCCTGCAAGACGGTGCCCTCACCGGAGGCGAGCACGACCAGACGGGCGGACAGCGGGGCCTCCGGGGCGCAGGAGCAGGAGGCT
>JBKJOO010000391.1:0-3811 GCA_046595615.1 Mycobacteriales bacterium
GGACCGGTGAGCCTGCGCCTGTACGACACCCTGACCAGGGCCACGTCGCCCTTCGAGCCGCTGGTCGCGGGCCGGGCCGGCGTCTACATCTGCGGCCCGACGGTGCAGGCCGCGCCGCACGTCGGGCACCTGCGCAGCGCCGTCGCCCTCGACGTGCTGCACCGGTGGCTGGTCGAGTCCGGCCTCGAGGTCACCTTCGTCCGCAACGTCACCGATGTCGACGACAAGATCATTCACGATGCCAGCCACGACGACGAGCCGTGGTGGTCGCTCGCCACCCGCAACACCCGCCTGTTCGACCGGGCGTACGACGCGGTGCTGTGCCTGCCCGCGACCGCCGAGCCGCGGGTGACCGGGCACCTGCCAGAGATCGTCCGGCTGGTCGCCCAACTTGTCGACCAGGGCGGCGCGTATGAGAGCGGCGGGGACGTCTACCTGTCGGTGCGCGCTGTCCCGTCGTACGGGCAGCTGTCGGGGCAATCGCCGGACGCCCTGCGGACCAGTGAGAAGGCCGTCGCCCACGGCCTCACCGGCGCCAAGCGTGATCCGCTCGACTTCGCGCTGTGGAAGGCGGCCAAACCGGGCGAGCCGAGCTGGCCGTCGCCGTGGGGACCGGGTCGGCCGGGATGGCACATCGAATGCTCAGCGATGGCGGTGGCCTACCTCGGCGAGGCGTTCGACGTGCACGCCGGCGGCCTGGACCTGGTGTTCCCGCACCACGAGAACGAGATCGCCCAGTCGGCCGCCGCGGGCCACCCGTTCGCCCGCCGGTGGCTGCACCACGGGCTCGTGACCGCGGCCGGTGGCGAGAAGATGAGCAAGAGCCTCGGCAACTCGGTCACCGTCGCGCAGGCCCTCGCCGAGCACCGACCGCAGGTCGTCCGCTACGCGCTCGGCGCCGCGCACTACCGCTCCAACATCGAGTGGTCGGCGCGGGTCGCGGGTGAGGCCGAGGCGGCGTACACCCGGATCGAAAACTTCGTCCGCAAGGCCACCGAGGCGACCGCGGGCGTCGAGGCAGATCCAGCCCTGGCCAAGGTCAGTTGGGATGAATTCGCGGCTGCGCTCGACGACGACCTCGGCGTGCCGCAGGCGCTGGCGACCGTGCACTCGGGTGTCCGCGCCGGCAACGCGCTGCTCGCGGCCAAGGAGCTGCCGGCCCTGGCCGCAACCCTTTGCGTCGTACGCCGGATGCTGCGCGTGCTCGCACTGGATCCCGGTCAGTGGTCCGCCACCGGTGGCAGCGCCACGGACCTGACCGGCGTCGTCGACGCCCTCGTGGCCTTGGCCGTCGAGGCCCGCGCAGATGCCCGGGCCCGCAAGGACTGGGCGCAGGCCGATGCGATCCGCGACCGGCTCGGCACCTCGGGGATTGTCCTGGAGGACACCGCCGACGGTGTGCAGTGGAGGCTCTCGTGACCGGCAAGCCGCGGACCAGCATCGCCAAGGGTGGCCAGGGCGGTCGGGCTGGCAAGGAGGGTTCGCACCGCAAGGGTGCGGCGCTCGGCTCCGGCGGCCAGGGCAAGAAGAAGCTGGAGGGCCGCAAACCGACGCCACCGGCGTCGGCCCGGACCGGGCACCCGGCCGCGCGCAAGGCGGCTGCGGCGGTGAAGCGCGCCGCGACATCGAGCGCCGGCAACGCGCCCGAGCGGACCGGGCCGTACGCCGCCGCCCCGACGCGGGCTGCCGGGGCCCGCGGCGGACCGCCGGCCGGCGGGTCGCGCGGGGGCTCGCCCACCGCCGGAACCCGGAGCGTCCGACGACCCGGACCGGACACCCCCGAGACGGTGATCGGTCGCAACCCCGTCGTCGAGGCGCTGCGGGCCAAGGTCCCCGCGACCGCCCTCTACCTCGCCATGGGCATGGACAGCGACGAGCGGGTCACCGAGGCGGTGTCGGTGGCGGCCAAGGCCGGCATCGCGCTCATCGAGATGACCCGCCAGCAGCTGGACAAGATGACCGGTGGCGCGCTGCACCAGGGGCTCGCCCTGCAGGTGCCGCCGTACACCTACCTGCACCCGGACGATCTGCTGGCGAGGGCGCTCGGCGCCGCGGCCCCGCTGCTCGTGGCTTTGGACGGCGTCACCGATCCGCGCAATCTCGGCGCGGTGGTCCGCTCCGCAGCGGCGTTCGGCGCCCAGGGCGTGCTGTTGCCCGAACGCCGGGCCGCCGGCATGACGGCGAGTGCCTGGCGGACCAGTGCCGGCGCGGCCGCCCGGCTGTCGGTGGCCCGCTGCACCAACCTGGCCCGCACCTTGACGTCCTACCAGGCTGCGGGGCTGTTCACCGTGGGGCTCGCGGCTGACGGTGCGGTGTCGCTGGACGAGCTCGAGGTCGCGACCAGCCCGCTGGTGCTCGTGGTCGGTTCCGAGGGCGAGGGCCTGGGCCGGCTCGTCGCGCAGACCTGCGACCTGACGGTGCGGATCCCGATGACCAGGGCGACCGAGTCGCTGAACGCCGGGATCGCGGCGGCGGTCACGCTCGCGGAGATCGCCCGACGGCGACGCGCCTGAGCGGGAAGCAGCAGGGCCGACGAGCCCACCTCGGGGGGGTGGGGCAGGCCCGCCGGCCGTCTGCGGGACGCCCATGCGAGATCGCCGCGGCGTCGTACGGCGTAGCGGCTGCCTACCCGTCCGGCCGGGACCTACACGCGATCACCTGCCGGACTTCGAAGGCGGCCCCTACGCTGATCACCATACGCGCCTGCCGGCGTGGCGCAGCGGTAGCGCAACCGCCTTGTAAGCGGTAGGTCGTCGGTTCGAACCCGACCGCCGGCTCCCCGGTGACTGGTTTCGACGGATCCCCGCAGCCGCCTCGTGTGTTTCTCGGGCAAAAGTGGATGTAACGTGCGTGCATCGCGCTGGCCGGCCCGCTGTGCCGGCCCTCATCAGCCTGGAGATGCCCATGCGCCGCCTCGTTGCCCTGCTCGCCAGTGCCGCCCTCGCCGGGGGTGGGGTCGTCACCGCGGCGCTGCCGGCCGCCGCCAAGGACACGCCGCCGACGGCCGCGGCGGCGTCGATCAAGGCGTCGCCGTACGTCGCACTGGGCGACAGCTACTCCTCGGCCGCCGGGGTCGCGCCGCAGGTCCTCGGCGCCCCCCCGACCTGCAGCCGCTCGCAGCTGAACTACGCCGAGGACATCGCATCGCGCACGCAGCCGGCGGTGTTCACCGACGTGACCTGCAGCGGCGCAACGACCGCGGACTTCTTTGCCTCGCAAGCAGCCGGGGTTGCGCCGCAGTTGGCCGCGGTCGGCAACGGCACCCGCCTCGTCACGATGACCATCGGCGGCAACGACGAGGGCGTCTTCGTCAACTCCTTCTTCGGCTGCCTCACCGTTTCCTTGCAGTCCGGCTCGATGTTCGGCAACCCGTGCCAGCACCAGTACGGCTCGACCTTCACCGACCTCATCACGACCAAGACCTACCCGCACCTGGTCCGGGCGCTGTCCGCCGTGCGCGCCAAGGCGCCGCGGGCGACCGTGGTGATCCTTGGTTACCCGCGGATCCTGCCGGACACCGGCGTGCCGACGTGCTACCCGTCGATGCCGATCTCGATGGGGGATGTGCCGTGGCTGGTCCACCAGGAGCTGGTGCTCAACGACGCGGTGCGGCGGGCCGCGGCCGCAACCGGCGCTCGGTACATCGACACGTTCGCGGCTTCCGCCGGTCACGACGCCTGCCAGTCGGTCGGGACGCGGTGGATGGAGCCCGCGGTCGCCCCGGTCAATGCCTTCCCGGTGCACCCGAACGCGACCGGTGAAGCCGCGATGGCGCAGGACACCCTTGCGCAGCTGGGCCGCTGAGGCTGCG